>JBDLRB010000206.1:0-41048 GCA_039800205.1 Pseudomonadota bacterium
AACGCTGCCCAGGCGTTAATCGCTTCGGACGACGATTCCTGATTGTTTCCCTGGCCGAAGTAGATGCCGTCCCCGCCGGCCCATGAGTGCCCGGCATAGGCGTCGAAATTACGCAGGAACGGAAAATCCGCACGGTCACGGTCGGCGGTCGCGATGTCAGCGATCAGCGCCTGAATCATCGCACCGTTGGACGCACTGGACACCCAATCTGGATCACGGCGGGCAATGAGCGCAGCCGCCATGATCCAGTACCCGTAGTGGAAGTGGTGGTCGTTCATCGCAGCCACGCTGCCGTACTCTTCCGGGTAGCCCAGAACCGTTCCGATCGCGCGGTCACGAACGAAGGCAGTCTGGCCAGCCCCAGAAAACCACTGCGCCAGCCGGCGTCGGATCAAGGTGTCGAGTTGAGCGGCCGCCTCGGTATCGCCCACAAGCTCCGCGCTGGACATCAAGTGGGCCAGAGCGGCCATCGCCTTGCCGGTCCAGTAGGTCCCCGGCCCGATCATCCGGCCGAAGATGCCCGGTGCACGACGCAGATCACCGACCAGCAAGCTCTTGATACGCTCGACCTGCGCCGCTTCGCCCGACAGTGGCCAGAGCGGCAGAATCCCCCGCCAGTCGATCACCGTATCGAAGCTCTCCGCGGCAATCACGGGCATCGTGCCGCGCACGCTGTCGAACCTGAACGGCACGGCCGCGGGCCCACCGACCCGCTGATCCGCAAGATGGGGGTAGAGCGCAGCCAGAGGGCGGCGCTCGTCCCCCTCCATCGCACGGGTCTCGAAGCGGTAGCGGGTCTCGACGCGGGACGCCGCCTCGTCATAGCGCCACTCGACCCGCGTCCGCTCCACGAATGCAAAGGCATGTCGGGCAAGGGTGGCAATGGTCTCGGGTCGCTCGTCCGGCGCGGGTGCGATCGAAAAGTACCCCCGACCCTCGGGAAGCTGCAGAAGAAGGGTGCGTTCACGATCCGCTACAAGCGAGGCCCCGTGGGGTGCAAGGACCAGCCAGCGCTGCCCTGAAATGAGCAGGCTGAAACGAGCCGACTGCTCGCCCCCCACGCCGGGGCCCGACGCCGGTACGCGCGCCATCTGGATCGGCTCATCGCCGCCGACCGCGATCCGGACCCGCCCCGTGCTGGCGACGAACTGCGCGTGAACCCCACCATGCATGACTCGTGCATCGATGTATCGATCACCTGCGGCCATTCGGATCAATACATTCCAGTCGCCCGCGTCGTGGAGCCGTGCATCGTCGGGCTGGAAATCGGCCGGGCCGACGGTCAGCGCTGCACGGTGCGGGTACTGAATCTCATCCTGCTTGCCCGGCACCCGGACAAGCTGACGGCGGGGCAGTCCGATTTCGAGTCCGGCGGGCACTGCACGAACGGTCAGCGGATGGGCATGCAACACGTCCGACCACCGCTCGTACACCAGCGACGAGTACCACTTGTTGGTCGGTACGGCTCGCTCGAGCATCGGGCCGCTACGAAACGGCGCGGGCCGGGCCCGGATGGATGCGTAGGCCGCCGGCGGCTCGCTGGCCAGGGGGGCCGCATCGGCTGGGGCCGTCGAAGCGGCATGCGCATTCAACCCCGCAACCATGGAGAGCGTTGTCAGCACGACCGCCCACCGACGCAGCCGCGACTCAAAACCGTTCATGCTCGGGGTTCCTGCTCAAAAAACGATGTTGAAGCCAAGCGTCACGGCGGCGCCTGATCGGTCGTACAGCGGGTTGACCCCAAGAAACAGGTTATCGGGCATGCTGAGCGGCGCGGGTCCGATCCGGGCAAACCGGGACCATCCGAGCCCCCCGTAGAGACTCGCCCCCTTGTGGACCGCAGGCAGTTTCCGGTGCACGCCCAGATTGGTGCTGATCGCAGAGTTACTCTGCCCCCACTCGATGGGGTTATCGCTCGACGCCTTGCCGAACCAGACGAAGCCCGCCGTGTAGGTGTACAGCCCTCGGTAGTGGCTCCAGCCCAGCATTGCATCGACGCTCGAGCCGCGAAACCCTGCATAGTGGGTGGGCGCGTCACCGTAGTTGAAGCCCGGGTCCATCCCGAACAGACAGTAGCCGTTGACCGCGTCGTAATTACAGCTGGCAGCCGAACCCGACCACTGGCTGTAACGCAGGCCGTAGGTCAGCATGTTCTGCGGGTTGGGCCAGTGATTCCCCTGAAGGATCGCAACGGCCTGGCTCGGTCGACCCGCTCGCCGGGGCTCGGCGCCCGTCGGACCCAGGGTGTCCGGATCGCCGATCCAGCCAATCAGCGCGCCCTTACCGAATGCACTCTGGCGCGCGCCTCGGCTGGTTTGCATGACGAACTCGACCAGGTGGCCCGGCACCGAGTACTGAAGAAAGAGCTCGACCAGTTCGGGCTCGGTCGGACCCGGCGAAAACGGCTGCTGAGTCGAAGTGAGCCGATTCTGTTCGACATTGGCCGTGTTCAGACGGTCGCGCCCAACGGTCAACTCGGCGGTCAGCTTGCCGCGCCCATCCTCGAAGGTACGGCTGGTCAGCCTCAGGGCCTCGGGAAGAATGCCGTAGGCGGCCCCCGAGCCCGACCACTGATTCGACAAGCCGACGGGATAGGAAAAAGAGTCCGAGCGTGCCCAGGCGCGTGACAGCTGCGTGCCGTATCGAAGACTGCCCAGGTCAGGACGCGACACGCCGACCAGCCGCTCGAACCAATCGGTGCCTGACCAGCCGCCGCCCGCGCGATAGTCGACATCGGGCGAGCGAAACAATTGATTCAGGGCCGCCTCGGACCGCCAGCGGTAGGAGGCTCGCGCCTCCCAGGTGATCGCCGAGTCTGTCTCGTGACTCACCCCCAGCGACAACTGCTGCAACGCGAGGGATGACGAACGGCTTTGTACGATCGGCGAGGCCGGTGGCGTGCGAAACGCGTTGCGCACATCGAACTGATAGGTTGATTCGGCTTCGGGCACGCGTCGAGCAGCGGTGCCTGCACGCGTCGCCTCGAATTTCATGAAACCGGACGCTTCCCAGAGCGTGCCGCTGTCGCTTCGGAACGTCTCAGCCGACGCTGTGCCCAGCGTCAGGGCGTACACAACGAGGGGCGATGCCCAGAGTGCGGATGATCTCACCGAAGTCTCCTGCCGGTTGCTCGCTCGGCCGCAAACCGGTCTGAACAGGCCGGCTCCGGTCGACTCGAAAGGACTGAATTCTTGTGGCTGCGCGCATTTATGAAAGCGCTTTCATACGAATTTAGTGACTGGCTTGCCACTTGTCAACACACGGTCATTTTCGAATCAATCGCCGGCCTCGATCGCAGCCGTCCCAGCGCTTCCCCCAGGCGTATGCCCCTCACCTGACCCGCTCCCGCACCCGCCAGATCCCCCGTCCAGATGACGGATAATCCGGGCCATCATGAATTCAATCGCTTCTGCACTAGCGCCCGTCGTGCTGCTGATCCTCGTCGGCTTCATGGCGGGCCGACGTCGCTGGGTGGACCCTCAAGGCAGCGCCCAGATTTCCCGACTCTGCTTTTCGATGCTGAGTCCGGCCCTGCTCTTCAGGACGATGAGCAACATCCAGGTGCAGGCGAGCGACCTCCTGCCGGTCGTGGCCTACTTCATCGCTGTACTGGCCCTTTTCGCGGGGACCGCTCTGGCGCTGGGCCGCGACACACGGAGTATCGTGATGGCGCTTTCGGCCACCTACGGCAATCTGGTCATGATTGGCATACCGCTAATCACGCTTGCCTTTGGGCAGGAGGGGCTGGTTTATCTGTTCGCGCTCCTGTCGGTCCACTCGATGATTCTGCTGACGCTGGGCACCATCACACTCGAGTGGGCCCGTGCGCGCGAACATCGTACGCAGAGCCCGGGCGAGCGCGCGCCCGCGAGGACGCCCGTCATCCGCCGTGCGCTGCGTAACGCGCTGATCAACCCCGTCGTGCTGCCCATTGCCTGTGGACTGATCTGGTCACAAACGGGCTGGACGATCCCACTGTTGATCGACCGGCCCCTGCAGTGGATGGGTCAGGCCTTCAGCCCGCTCGCCCTGCTGCTGGTCGGCATCAGCCTCGCCCAGCTTCAGGGCGGCCCATCGGCACAGGCCCCCCGCCGTCTGACGATCGCCATCACGGGCGCAAAGAATCTTCTCCAGCCCATTCTGGTCGGCGGCGTCTGTGCCCTGATGGGCATTCACGGGATGGCCGCATTGGTGATTGTCGTCGCAGCCGCACTACCCACCGGCGCGACGGTCTTCATGTTCGCCCAGCGATACGGGGTCGCGCGCGACCAGGTCGCCAACACGGTGGCGCTCTCCACCCTCATTGCGCTCGTGGGGCTACCGCTTGCCATGTATTCGGCCAGCCGTCTGCTCTGAGCTCCCCAGGCGATATTCGACCATGCCCAACCCACGCCGCACGCACCTCGACGGCCTCGCAATCGGCCTGATGGCGGTGTGCTGTGCGGCCTGGGCGCTCCAGCAGATCCTCATCAAGGCGGCGATTGGTGAGCTCGCGCCGATCTGGCAGGCCAGCCTGCGTTTCATTGGATCGACGATCCTGTTGCTGATCTGGTGCAGGATCCGCGGCGTCCGGATCTTTGTCCGTGACGCGAGCCTGAAGGCGGGCATGCTGGCCGGCCTCCTCTTCACACTCGAATTCGTGTGCATTTATCTGGCCATGCGCGATACCAGCGCGGCCCGGGTGACGGTCTTTCTGTACTCCGCCCCCTTTGTGCTGGCGCTCCTGCTCCCATGGTTCGTCCCACAGGAACGGGTTCGACCGCTCCAGTGGGTCGGCCTGTCGCTGGCGTTCGCGGCGCTCGCGGTCGCCTTTGGGGACGCCCTGTTGACGCCGACCGGGCCGCGGCAATGGATCGGGGACACGTTGGCCGTGGGCTCAGGCATTTTCTGGGCGCTCACGACGCTCGTGATCCGGGTCTCCGTGCTGTCACGCATCACCGCAGAAAAGATGCTGCTCTACCAGGTCGGCTTGACCGCCCTGCTGCTACCCTGCGTTTCAATCGTTTTCGGCGAACAATGGTCTCTGACGATGACATCGCTCGCGTGGATCTCGCTCGCCTACCAGATCCTCATCGGATCGTTCATTACCCTGTTGATGTGGATGTGGATGCTGCAGCGCTATCCCGCAACCGGCTTGTCGGCCTTCAGCTTCCTCACGCCGCTCCTCACGCTGGTCTTCAGCGTGAGCTTTCTGGGCGAACCGCTGACCCTCTCGCTGGTTGCCGCCCTGCTTGGCGTCAGCGCGGGTATTGTGCTGGTCAATCGACGGACCGGACGCTGAACGACTGGATCCCGACCCGCGATGTGCACCAACTTCACGCCGACGCAACGAACAGACTGGGTCCACGAACACTTCGGGATCGATCTCCCTGAGGGGGGCCCGCCTGAATGCTACCCGGGCTATCGCGCACCGCTGGTCGTGGTCGGCTCCCAATCGGGCCGTGTGGCCTGCGGCCTGGCCCGCTTTGGATTGATTCCGCACTGGGCAAGCGACGATCGGATCGCCCGACAGACCTACAACGCCCGCAGCGAAACAGCCGCTGACAAGCCGAGCTTCAGAGGGGCCTGGCGGGCTCGCCAATTCGGACTGGTCCTCGTAGACGATTTTTTCGAGCCCAGCTATGAAACGGGTCGAGCCGTACGCTGGCGGATCGGGCTTGCATCGGGCGGACCGTTCGGCATCGCTTGCCTGTGGGATCGCTGGGTACACCCGGAAACCGGCGAGCGGGTCGTCAGTTTTTCGATGCTGACCATCAACGCCGATCAGCATCCGGTCATGCAACGCTTCCACAAGGCAGGCGATGAGAAGCGAACACCGGTCATCATCGATCCCGCTCAACACCGACACTGGCTGGGCGCGTCAACCCAGGACGCACGAACTCTCCTGGACTGGACCCGAATGCCCGAATTGGCTGCAACGCCCGCCCCCAGGCCGCCGCCCCGTCCGTCAAACGCCGAATGAACGGCTGCGCGGGTACTGCGGGGGACGCAGTACCCGCTCTGTGAAACTCAATCGAGCTTCAGGTTGAGCTGCTTGATGATGCCGCTCCAGCGGTCGATCTCGGCCTTGACCAGTTGATCGGCCTGGGCGTTGGAGTTCTTCATGACCTCCAGGCCGAGCTTACCCAGCGACGCAACCGTATCGGGGTCGCTGAGCGCCTGCTGCAGCAGGGCATTCAGCTTCTGCATGACGGGCGCGGGTGTCTTGCCGGGTGCGACCATGATGTACGTGGACTCGAACACAAAACCCGGTACGCCGGCCTCGGCAATCGTCGGCAGGTTCTCCCAGCCTTTCATCCGCGTACTGCCGGTGGTGGCCAGCGCAGTGACACGGTTGTCCTTGATCAGTGGCAGCGCAAGGGTCGGGCTGGCAAAGGACACAGGCACCCGCCCGCTGACGAGATCAGCCACCGTGTCCGATACGCCCTTGTAGGCGATGTGCTCCATCTGCACACCTGCAAGCGACTTGAAGAGTTCCGCGCCCAGATGGGGGTTGCTCGCCGGACCGGCTGAGGAGAAGGCCAGTTTGCCCCCTTCCGCCTTGGCCCGCGCGACCAGATCCTTGACGGACTTGACGTTGAGCGAATTGGCGACCACCAGGAAGTTCGAGCTACGGCTGAAGACCCCGACCGCAGACATGTCGGCGACCGAGTAGCCCGCCGTACGAGGCCGCAACATCGGACCAAGCGCGTGGCCAAGCGTACCGTTGACTACGACCGTGTAGCCGTCCGGGCTGGAGCGCGATACGAGCGCCGTACCGATCGTCCCGCCCGCACCGCCGCGGTTTTCAACCGTCACCGGCTGACCGGTGGCACTCGCCATGTACTTGGCGACGGCTCGAGCCATCAAGTCAGTCGGCCCGCCCGCCGAATACGGCACAACGACCTTGATCGGTTTGGTGGGGAAGTCCTGAGCCTGCGCCCAAGGCGCCAGCAGCGCTGCGGCCAGACTGACCGGAGCCAGCACGCGAATGCCGCGCACAGAACGAATGGAAGGTTTGGAACTCATGGTGTCATCCTCCTTTTTAGTGAACAGATTCATCGAGCGTCCGACCGCCCAGCACACCATTGAACCGTCGGTAGCGCGCTTCATCGCCCAGCACCTGGGTACGAATCATCACGCGGGGCGTATCCGGGCCGTAGCCCCCGGTCGCGAGATGGATGGTCGCGCAGTTGTCCCAGATCAGCGTGTCACCCACCCGCCAGACGTGTCGGTACTGGAAGCGCTCGTTCTCGGTGTGCGCATACAGGTCTTCGAGCAATTCGTCGCTCTCGCGATTCGAAACGCCCAGGATGCGTTGGGTGAGCCCCCGATTGACGTAGAGACCTTTCCGCCCCGTCCAGGGATGGCGCAGAACGACCGGGTGAACCACCGCCGGTTTCTGGCGCCGCTGCGCATCCGTGTATTCAGGGCGCGGCGACCCCCGCGACCGCATCGTATTCCAGATCTTCTCGAATTCGTGAACAGCCTCGAGCTGATCAAGGCGCTCGCGCATCGCCTGTGGCAAAGCGTCATACGCCGCATGCATGTCACGAAAGGCCGTATCCCCTAGTGCACGCCCCTCGCGCATGGGCACCTGATGCGCGTGAAGGACTGAAGCCCGCCCCGCGATCCGGTTGTAGGACATGTCGGTGTGCCACATCTGGCCGGCGTCAGAGGAGCCCTCCGCACGTCCATCGATCACACGGTTTGAGAGGACGGTGACCTCAGGCACGCTGCCGTGGTGGAACGAGCGGGCGACACTGACCTCGAGCGGTCCCAGCCAGCGGCCGAAGCGAACGAGTTGCTCGGGACCATAAGGGCTGCCGGAGACGCAGACCACCAGATGCTGATGGAGTGCATCCTCGATCCGCTTGAACGAGCGCGCGTCGAGGTCCTTACCGAGGTCAATGCCCTCGATCCGACAACCGAAGGTGTACTGCCCAGATGGACTGACCGTAATTTCGTCCACGATGCCTCGCCCGCTTCGAAGAGCCTCGGATCATAACGGAAGATGCCCCTTGGGCGCGACGCCCCCGGGAATGCGATGATTCCGGATTCGAACGCGCCCACTGTCAGGAAGGGAACATGCTCCGAATCGCCCGTGCCAACCTGTCCCAGAACGCCGCATTTGCGGACACCCTTTCCAGCCACCCCGGGCTGCACCTTGAGACGTTTGATCGAATGGTGCCCGATGCAGCCTGGCGCGCCCTGGAATCCGCACACGTTTACCAGATCACGTCCGCGCGAGATGAACTCCCCGGCGAACTTCACGCCCGACATGATCTCTTGCAGCGATGCCCTTCGCTGATCTGCGTCTCGACGGGCGGTGCCGGCTTCGATACGGTCGACGTCGACGCCTGTACCGAGGCGGGTGTGCTGGTCCTCAACCAGTCCGGAGCCAACGCGCAGTCGGTCGCCGAGGCTGTGATCGGATTCATGATCGACCTGACGCACCGGCTGTCGCTGTGCGATCGCCGGATGCGACGCGAGCGCAACTTCGAACGGGACGACTTCATGGGCGAGGAGATCACCGGGGCGACACTCGGGATCGTCGGTCTGGGCAATATCGGGCGGCGGGTGGCGAAGCTCGCCTCGATTTTCGAAATGAAGGTGCTCGCCTTTGACCCACTGCTGGACGCCGAAACGATCCGGGCACGCGGCGCGGAACCCGTCGGATTCGAGGAATTGCTCGCCCGCTCGAACATTGTGACCGTGCACTGCCCCCGCGACTCGAGCACCCTCCGGATGTTCGAGCGAAACGCGTTTTACGCGATGCGGCCCGGTGCGTACTTCATCAACACCGCACGTGGCGGTATTCATGATCAACAGGCTCTGCTGGACGCCCTTGAGGACGGACAGATCGCCGGCGCCGCACTTGATGTCTGGGACATCGAACCGCCCGCCCTCGATGATCCCTTGCTGCACCACCCTCGCGTGGTCGGCACGTACCACTGTGCGGGGGTCACTACCGCCTCAAGGCGACGCATGGCGCAGTGGGCGGCGGATCAACTGGTCGGCTGGCTTGTGCGCGGCGAGAGGCCGACGCGCATGATCAATCCCGCGGTCTGGCCCCGGGTCAACGAACGGCTCTTGGCACTCAAGGCCGGTTGAGCCCGAAGATGCGGCCCCTGGCGCCCGACCCCTGAGCAGCGCGGGGTCGGGGCGGCGACTCCGTCAGTTCACTCAGTCCGCCTTGGCGCCCGACGCCTTGACGACGGCCCCCCAGCTGACGATTTCCTTCTGGAAAAAGTCGGCAAAGGCTTGGGCCGTGCCGTGCATTGCAGTGGCATTCATCGTCTTCAAGCGGGCCTTCATTTCCGCACCCTCCATCGCCTCGTTGACTGTGACATTGATCTTGTTGACCACAGCCGCAGGCATCTTCGCAGGGCCCATCAGACCCCACCAGACGGAGACCTTGAAATCAGGATAACCGAGTTCGACGAAGGTGGGCGTGTCGGGCAGCGCAGGATGGCGCTGTGCACTCGCCACGGCGAAAACCCGCATCTTGCCGGAACGAATGTGAGGGAGCGACTGCGAGAGGTTGGAGAACATCAGGTTGATCTGCCCGCCCATCAGATCATTCATCGATGCCGCACCGCCCTTATAGGGAATGTGGGTCATCTTGATGCCTGCGGCCGCCTTGAGCATTTCGGCGGACAGATGCTCGGTCGTCCCCGCGCCGCCCGAACCAAAGTTCAGGCTGCCGTTTCGGGTCCGTGCATCCGCCATGAATTCCTTGAAATTATTGCCCGGCGTCGCGGGACCAGCGAGCATCGCAGTGGGAACACCTGCAATCAGGGCTACTTGCGTGTAATCGGTCGCCGGCTTGAAGGGCAATTTGCTGTAGAGGGTGGCATTGACGGCATTACCCGGCGAGGCCATCAGCAAGGTGTAACCGTCCGGCGCGGACTTCACGACGTGGTCAGCGGCAATATTGCCCCCCGCGCCCGTTCGATTTTCGACGACCACCGGTTGGCCCAGACGCTTGGCCATCTCCTGGCCAATCGCGCGGGCGATCATGTCGACCGAACCCCCTGCACCGAATGGGACGACGATCCGAATCGGCTTTTCGGGCCAGTTCTGCGCCTGGGCGGCCAGCGGGAGGCCCGCGGCCAGCGCCCACACAGCCGCCGTGCCCAGCGTCAAGCCCAGTCCATCTCGCCGTGTCCGGCCGGTGAATGCCGTATTTTTCTTCATGATTGAATCCTCCCTGGTGGTTGTGGATACACATCGCCGTAATAGGCACGAATTTCGTCCATCTGTACCGGTGGAGGCGGGGCGTACATACAGCGCTTGCTGGTCCAGTTGCCCTTCATCAGGGCGCGCGTACGGACCGCCGCCTCGCCGCTCTTGACCAACGCGTACACACCGTTGAGGATCGGCACGGTCTGGTCGACTTCGAAGATTTCTTCCTCGGCGAGCAAAGTCATCAATACGCCCACCGCGGGGATCACCACCTCGGCCCCGGCCTGGCTGCAGCGCCGGGCGGCCGAGAGGAATTCATCACGTAATCGCGCCCGAACCTCGGGATCGGAAAAACCCGTATCGAGGTCGACCAGGCGTTCAACGGTCATGCGCTCGACCGAATGCAGTCGATCGCGCAATCCATACCGACCGACGTTCTCGACGATCTTCGGCGCATGCTTGGCGTTGCCTGTGACCAGGGCAAAATTTGCACCCATCATGCAGGCGAGCAGCGACGAGGTCTCACACAAACCCAGCACCGGAATCGAGGTCAGTTCGCGCGCCTCCCTCAATCCTGGATCGCCAATGTTGCCGATCAGAAAGGCGTCGAAGCCCTCGCGGGTTGCACGCTGAACGTTGTCGAGGACCTCCTGGGTCTCGATGAACTCGAGGTACCGGTACTGGTCGCCTACGCCGCCGCGCACGGTGATGCCGTGCACCTCGATCTCGGTCCCGGGGTCGCAAGCGCGCTGCAACACCTGACGCAGTCGAGCGTTGTAACCGGGCCAGGCCTCGGGCCGGGTCATGCTCTGATACCACAGCTTCATTGCGCGATGCTCCTCCGGATGGCGGCAAACCCCGATGATCTGAACCGCCGGCAGCCCTCTCGGGGGCTTTGTGTTGGGCAAGTCGGTTAATGTACCCTCAATCCCCGCGCGACCCAAGACCCCGTGCGACGATGGGCCGCGCGACCCCGACCACAGTCTCACGAAGGGCAGACAGACATGATCGCAGCCGACCGCCTTCGCCGTGGCTACATCAAGGTGGAGGGCCGCCACGTTCACTATCGTGCGGCCGGCACCGGAGACCCGGTCATCCTGATCCATCAATCGCCCACCTCGGCCCGCACACTGGATGCTCAGACGCTGGGGTTCGCACAGGCGGGCTTTCAAGCCATCGCGCTCGATATCCCGGGGCTTGGACGATCCGATCCGCTCGGCCTGCCCCAACCCGAGATCGGCGATCAGGCGCTCGCGCTGGGGCGAGCGCTCGAGGTCTTGCGACTGCCCCGCGTGGCACTCTACGGTTCTCATACCGGTGCATTGATCTGCTGTGACTTTGCGCGACGGGCCCCCGAGCGCGTGAGCTGCGTGCTGATCGACGGCTACCCGATCTACACCCAAGGCGAATCCGAGAGACGCGTCGCCACGTATTTCCCCCCCTTCGATCTCCGCTGGGATGGCGGCCATCTGCTGTGGCTCTGGTCGCGCCTGCGTGAACAGTATCTGTTCTGGCCCTGGAACGTACCGGGCGAGAGCACCTCGGCCCGCTGCGACATCCCCGACGCAGCCACGCTGACGGATGGCGTGGTCGACATGCTGCGCGTCGGCAATGGCTATCGGCTGCCGTACGCAGCCGCTTTCCGCTGCGCGGCGGCTCAGCTGATCGCCGACATTCGTGTGCCCACCTACCACCTGGCGGCGCCGGACGACTCGCTCACCCAGGCCTTGGGTCTGCTCGAGGGCATGTCGGACGCCAACCAGGTCGTGCCGGTCAGTGCCGAACTGAATGCTCGCGTCGCCGATGAGGTCGCCCTGCTGAATCGGCATCGGGCCGGCACGGTCCAAGCCGATTTCGGGCGGGTCCGTTGCCCTCCGAGCGCTGAAGCGCGAATTGACCGGGACTATGTAGAGACCGCATCCGGGCAGTTGGGGCTGCGCAGCGCAGGACAGGCGGCGTCGGGCCGGCCGCTACTGATCCTGCCGCCGACGCCGGGTTCCGCGCGTCAACTCGAAGCGGAGATCATCGCGTTCGGGCGTCGCCGACCGGTCGTGGCCCTCGATGTGCCCGGTTGCGGCGATTCAGGGGAGGGGTTCGAGCCCGAACAGATCGCCTCGATGGCGGGCCTCACTGAGGCCCTTGTCGCCGCGGCACGGCACTTGGGCCTGTCCGACTATGATGTGTACGGGCTCGGGGGCGGTGCCAATCTGGCGCTGCATCTTGCGCAGGCTGATCCCGGTGTGCGCAGGGTGGCCATTCAATCACCGGTTGTGCTCCCATCCGCCGATCCCGAGCGACTGCAACGCCATGCGCCCGTGGTCGACGCCCGACCCGACGGTACCCACCTGCTTGCGTTCTGGCACCAGCAGCGTAACCGGCACCTGTTCAGGCCCTGGTTCGATGAGCGCCTGGCGGCCCGTCGAAACAACGTGCCGGGGTTGGCCGTTGATCGCCTGAATGACGAAGTGCTGGCCATGCTCGAATCGTGGCGGACCTGGCATCAGGTGTGGCGGACCATACTGTCCGATCAACCGGAGGCGGCCCTCGCTTCGGCCGGTTCCCGCCTTCGCCGCTTTGAATGGCATCGCGACGAGTGGGCCGGATGTGGGCCCCGAAGCGCCGAGACCATCGACCTGGGCGAGGCCCTCTGGGATCGGGTAGAGCGAATCGCACGCGCGCTAGCCGACTGAACCGTTCGCCCGGGCGGCCGCTCTGCGATCGATCGCCGTCAGGACGACGGCATACGCGAGCGCGCAGGCGATCCCGATCGTGTAGCCCAGCCACTTGCTGGTCCAGGTCAAGGCGATCGCGGTCGCCAGTGTGAAAAAAGCGACGCCCAGCATGCCGCGCGCGAAACCGCGCAGCAAGGCACGCGCTGCCTGCCCACCGTAGAGCGCCTGAGTGAAGGCAGGGAGAATCGATCCGTTAATCGGGAAGGTCAGCAGCATGGCACTGACCATCGCCGGCGTGCGATCGGCGAGCAATACCACCGCAGCCGCCATGGAGAGCGCTGCGATGATTCGAACGACGAATTCGCTGGCCGGAATGGCCACCCGCCCCCGCACGCCCTCGCCGGGTTTCATCCAGCGTGATGACAACGCAACGATCGAGAGCGACACGGCCATCATGAGCCCAAGGGGCATCACGGACGCAAACGCACTCGCCGCCGCAAAGCCTGCGCAGCCAAGGAGCGCACTCTGCCACCAGCTGCAGCGCAGCGCCGTCCACGAGGCAATCATCACGTAGGCCACGCACGCCGCCTGGTTCGCCACCGTGGCCCAGAGAATCTCGGCCACACGCTCGGCCTCGAGGTCCATCAACAGAATGCCCACAAGCGGCGCGAGGATCATCGGGAAGCCCGCCACGATTCCGCCCACCCTGTGACCAAAGCGCCGAGACACAGCGGTCGCGACCAGCAGGCTGAACGCGACCAGCGACAACTTTGCAATCAGGATCATCAGGAAACTCCGCGCGCCGTGTGCGATCGAATCCAGGCTCGGAAGGCGCGGATCAACTCAGCCGCGGCAGGATGGGGGGTCGAGTGCGCCAACATCGTGAGCCCCTGCCGGGGCTGGGGAATGCGCTCGACGATCCGGACCCTCATCAAGTCATAGGCACTCGAATCCAGCATGGTCTCTGGAAGCAAACCAATCATGTCGGATTGCCCAATCAGAGCCATCATCGTTATGAAGGACTCGCAGCTCGCGACCGGTCGCGGCGCGGCCAGTCCATTCACGGCAAACAACTGATTGACCAGACGCCCCGGACCATCGTCGCTGCCCGCAACCACCCAGCGGGCACTGCCCAGTGCTTCAAGCGAGGTGGCACGTACAAGCGGGTGGCCTTTACGTACCGTGACGATCATGCGACTGGAGAACAGTCGTTCAAAGCTCAAATCGGACGGACGGTTGCGGTCGGGGATCGGTCCGAAGTACGCATCGAGCGCCCCCTCGCGGAGGCGGTTCCAGATCGACGGATAGAGCCCGTCGATCACCATCGGGTGAACCTCGGGGTGCCGGGCAGTAAAGGCGTCGAGAAAGGCAGGAAGGTAGCGAATGGCGAAGAGCGGCGACACACCGAGACGGACATCTCCCGAAAGCGCTTCGTCAGGCGGGTGAAAGGTCTGTCGAATGGACGCGATCTCGTGCTCGATCAAGCGCGCCTTCGCCAGGAGGGTACGCCCCGACGCGGTAACCGAGACGCCACGGACCGAGCGCTCGAGCAGCCGCACCCCCAATTCCTGCTCGAGCAAGGTCAGACTGCGCGAGACTGAAGGCTGCGACAGTCCCATGGCGGCCGCCGCTTGTCGGATGCTGCCGGCGCGCGAGATCTCAAGGAACGCATGGAGCTGCTGCAGTTTGATCATCTGACTCGGAGTCTTTCACCGAACATTCTCAGTGATAGACAAATTCTATACCCCAATCCAAATTTGAGGACTGTGCATCGGCCCATCGGAATCTGACAATCCAGCATCTGAAGGAGCCGACTCGATGAGCACCCGCCTGATCTGCATGTCGCACAGCCCGCTGATGCAGGTGAAAGACCTCCGCCCCCGCGAGCGGGATGCCGAGCGACGGTTTTACGAGACACTGCGCAGCTACCGGGCTCGACTGAAGGCTGCGCCTCCAGAGGTCGTCGTGATCTTTGCGCCGGATCATTTCAACGGCTTCTTCTTCGATCTGATGCCCTCCTTCTGCATCGGGACCGAGGCGCAGTCAACAGAAGACTGGGGCTTGCCCAAGGACGAGCTGAAGGTGGACACTGAGCGGGCAGAGGCCTGCGTGCGGTCGCTCCACCAAAAGGGGTTTGATGTCGCGATCTCGCGGCGAATGAAGGTCGATCACGGGATCACGATTCCACTGCTGAAACTCTTTGGCAAGGTTCGTGGACCCAAGGTCGTCCCCATCTTCGTCAACTGCGCCGGCGACCCGCGCCCCACCTTCAGGCGAGTCCGACGATTCGGCGCTGAAGTCGGTCGGTTTTTCGCCGCCCAGCAAGCCAATGTCCTGTTTATCGGCTCAGGCGGCCTGTCCCACGATCCCCCCACCCCACGCCCTGGTGCGCCGCGCGAGGTGCTGCAACGCCTGATCGACCGTCACACCCCTGACGAAGCCGAATACCGTCGTCGCGAGAACCGCGTGATCGCCAACGCCCGAGAACTCGCCGCCGGCGTCGGGCCACTGCTCGCCCCGGACAGGCACTGGGACACCCGCTTTATCGACCGGATGCTCGAAGGAAAGCTCGAGCAATGCGATCGCTACACGGATTCGGCTGTGGATCGGGAAGCAGGCTTTGGCGGGCACGAGGCACGGGTCTGGCTGGCCGCATTCGCTGCCATGCGTGCAAGCAGTCCTGCACCCGCCACCCTTGATTTTTATCGGGTGATCCCCGAATGGATCACCGGTATGGCCGTTGCACAAGCCAACCTCGACGCTGAAGCGTGAAGGGTTGCGGTCCCAGGACTTATTCAAAAAAACCAACGAGGAGACATCATGAACACCAACCGTCGAAAAATCCTGATCGCCGCAGGTACCACGCCCGCTCTCGGCCTGGCTCCGTCGGTCCATGCCCAGTCGGATCCGATTGGACGCGGCCGTCCGATCCGGATTGTGGTCGGATTCCAGCCCGGTACGCCTCCCGAGGTCGTCGCCCGAATTCTGGCCGATTCGATGTCGCAGTCAACGGGTCACAAGTTTATTGTCGAGAACCGGGCCGGCGCGGGGGGCACGGTGGCCGCGGACGCCGTGTCACGTGCATCACCGGACGGGCACACCCTGATGCTGGGCGTTGCTGCGAGCCTCGCCGTGGCACCGCACTTGCTGGGCTCAGTCAAATACAGTCCGGTCAATGACTTTACTGCCATCGGCTTCGTTCAGCGAAGCCCCTATTTCCTGACCGTCGGCGCAGGAAGCTCGATTCACTCGATCCGTGACATGGTCGAGGCAAACCGAAAGCAGCCCGGTTCGGTATCGATCGCGATTCCCGGGCTGGGCACGCCGCATCATCTGGCACTTGAACTTCTGATGGCACGCACCGGTACCCGCTTCACGGTTGTGCCCTTCCCGGGCAGTCTTCCTCTCGTGACCGAGACGGTCAGTGGCCGGGTCACCGGTTGCCTGGACGCCGCCTTCCCACTGGTCGTCGATTATGTGAAGCAGGGCAAGCTCAGACAGATCGCAGTGACCGATACGGATCGAAGCGTACGCTTCCCGACGGTTGCCACCACCGTCGAACAAGGGTATCCCGACCTGACCCTCTACTCCTGGTGGGGTCTGGTTGGGCCGGCAGGGCTGCCAGCGCCCATTGTTCAGTACCTGAACAAGACCTTGAATGCCGCGATGGCAAGTGACCCGGTCAAGAAGCGGATGACCAACGAGGGGTTCGACGAACGCGCTCAACGCACCTCGAGCGCTGAGGAATTCGCAGCCTGGATCCGTACCGAGTACGCACAGGCTGGACGCGTGATCCGCGATGCGGGCATCAAGCTTCAGTAATCACCCGGAGCGTTCAAGCATGCTGAATGAAGAAGAACGGCGTCGCGTCGCCGAGGCGCTCGATCGCGCTGACCTTGAGCGTCGAGTCATCGATCAGGTCAGCAAGACCTGGCCCGGTATGACCTTGCCGGATGCGTACGCCATTCAGGGACTCTGGCTGGATCGGTGCCTTGAAAGGGGCGCACGACTCGTGGGCAGGAAGATCGGCCTGACGTCTCGCGCCATGCAGATGGCCTCGAATTTCAACGAGCCGGACTATGGATTTCTGACGGATGACATGCTGCACTCGGACGGCGCCCGGATCGAGGCAGCACGGTACTGCAGCCCTCGACTGGAGGTCGAACTCGCCTTTGTGATGGGCGAGGATCTGCAGCGAACGCGTTGCACGATTGCCGATGTGCTCCGTGCAACCGAATTCGTCACCCCCGCACTCGAGTTGATTGCCTATCGGACACACGTGCCAAGGATGATCGTCGACACGATCGCCGATAACGCCGCCGCGGCCGCAATGGTGACCGGCGGTCGAATGCTGCGGCCATTCGACGTCGATCTGCGTTGGGTCTCCGCCACCCTGTCCAGGAACGGTGTCATCGAAGAGTCGGGCGTTTCCGCCGCGGTGATGGGCCATCCCGCGGCCGGTATCGCATGGCTGGTCAACCAACTTGCCCAGCACGGTGCAGGCCTCAAGCGTGGCCAATATGTACTGGCTGGTTCCTTCACCCGCCCCGTTTCAGTCGCCGCCGGCGATGTGATTCACGCCGACTACGGCGCACTGGGATCGATTGGCGTGAGCTTTGCCTGACGCCACGCCCTCAGTCTTATTTCAGGATTCAGCACTCATGTCCTACCAATGCCTCGAAGACATCATCGCTGCCGAGGGCAGCATCCTGCCTACACTGCGGCAATCCAAAGCCGGTATGTATCTTTACCCTGGTGTAGCGCCCGAGTTCTCTAACTGGCGAGACGAGCAGCGCGCATGGCGCGAGTCGGCCGTGCTATTCGACCAGTCCCATCACATGCACGAGGCGATCGTGGAGGGGCCGGAAGCCTTCGAGTTTCTTCAGGGGCTTGCCGTCAACAGCTTTGCCAATTTCGATACCCGTCGCGGCAAGCAGTTCATCTGCGTGAACCCAGAGGGCTGGTTCATCGGCGACATGGTTGCCTTCCGTGAGAAGCCCCAGCAATTCATTCTGGTCGGCCGAGAGGTCATTGCAAATTGGGTCGAATTCAATGCGACCCAAAGCGGACACAACGTTCGGGTGCGTCGCGACGCCCGGTCCCCGGCCCGACCCGATGGCCGGCCGATCCAGCGTAGCCGCTATCGCTTTCAGATTCAGGGGCCACAAGCTCCGGAAATCTTCGAAAAACTGCATGGCGGTCCCCTGCCGCAGATCCCGTTCTTTCAAATCGGATCGCTCCAGATTGGTACCCGGACAGTCCGTGCGCTGCGGCACGGCATGGCCGGCGCACCAGGGCTCGAAATCTGGGGGCCCTCCGAGGACAAGCCCTACATCCGGGAGACCATTCTCGAAGCGGCCCAATCGCTCGGCATCGACCTTCGTCAGGTGGGCAGTCGCGCCTACCCCACCAACACGCTGGAGTCTGGCTGGATTCCAAATCCCCTGCCCGCTGTCTACACCGGCGATGGACTCATGAAGCGGTATCGACAGTGGCTGCCTGTTGACAGCTACGAGGCATCGGGAGCGCTCGGCGGCAGTTTCGAGACGGACGATGTCCGTGATTATTACGTCACGCCCTGGGACATGGGATATGGCAATTTCATCAAGTACGACCACGAATTCATTGGCCGCGAGGCGCTGATTGCGATGCAGGACCGGCGTCATCGACGAAAGGTCACATTCGAGTGGAACGGCGAGGATGTGGTCAAGGTCATGGCGTCCGCGTTTCAGCGCGAGACCCTGCCTTTCAAATGGCTCGAGTTGCCCTGGGTCAGTTACGCTGCGACGACGGTCGACCGGGTGATGCAGGGGAGCCGCGCGGTCGGCGTGTCACTCTTCACCGGCTACAGCTACAACGAACGCTGCGTGCTCTCGCTGGGAATGGTCGACTCCGATGTCAAGGACAGCGAGATCCTGGAGCTGATTTGGGGCGAGCCAGATGGTGGCCGCGGGCTTGCATCGGTCGAGTTCCACCAACAAACGTCGATCCGCGTTCGGGTGTCGCCCGTTCCGTATGCACGTGCGGCGCGTGAGGAGTACGCCTCGGGCTGGCGCACTGCCCAGAGCACCTGATCTGCCTGAGCAAAAGCGGACCTGCATCATGCGCGCCATGCGGCGTCTTGCGGTGCGCCACGCCGGATTGTTCCATGCGGTATGGAGAGGCGTCGCAGCGATGCTTCGCCTCGCCCAACCTTTGATCCGACAGATTGGCGAAGCAAGACTGGAGCGCCCCGTCGCGACAGTCGAGCGCATGGTCAAGGGTGCGTTGTTCGACTGTCGAATGTGTGGCAAGTGCGTCCTGTCCGAGACAGGAATGTCTTGCCCGATGAACTGCCCCAAGTCGGTACGCAACGGCCCCTGCGGCGGCGTGCGCGCTGACGGCGGATGCGAGGTGCTGCCATCAATGCGCTGCGTATGGCTTGATGCGTATGACGGTGCTGCACGAATCCCAGGTGGCCGACGGGCCCTCGAAACCGTACAGTGGGCTGCGGACCACAACCGACTGGGGCGATCGTCCTGGCTCGCTTACCTGCATGAGGCGGCTCAAACCGCCCCGCAGTCAGGTCCCGCAGCCCTTGCTGATCATGACGGCGGTACTGGACCGAGCAGCGAGTTGCCCAGGGTTGAAACCCCGATCGTCTGTACCGATCGGACAGCCCCGAAAGCGGTCGATTCGATTTCACAGCGCTCAGGATCTCGGCTTGAGAGGCGTCTGCATGCCGGCGAATTTGCCATCACTGCGGAGCTGAATCCGCCCGATTCAGCCGATCCGCTCGACGTGTTGAGGGCGGCCGAGCCGTTACGCGACCACGTTGATGCAATCAATGCCACCGACGCATCCGGCGCCAACTGCCACATGTCCTCGATGGGGATCGCCGCGTTGCTGACCCGCGAGGGCCTTGACGTCGTGCTTCAGATCTCGTGTCGCGACCGCAACCGGATCGCTATCCAGGGAGACGTGCTGGGCGCAGCGGCGATGGGCGTCAGGAATGTCCTTTGCCTGACTGGGGACGGCACGGATGTGGGCGACCAGCCGGGTGCCCGGCCCGTATTCGATCTCGACTCGGTATCGCTGCTGAAAACCATCAGAACGATGCGCGACGAGCGACGCTTACTGTCAGGACGCGCACTCAGTGTGGGCCCCGCCATGTTGCTCGGCGCCGCCGAAAACCCCAGCGTGCCCCCCTTCGATGAACGGGTTACGCGAGTCGCGCGAAAGATCGCTGCAGGAGCCGACTTCATCCAGACCAACTACGTCTTCGATATCGTCGCGTTCAGACGCTTCATGACCCGGGTCTGCGATCACGGACTCGATCAGCAGGTCTGGATTCTTGCGGGTGTAGGGCCACTACCCTCCGCACGCACCGCCCGTTGGCTGCGGGCTCGAATTCCGGGCATCCACATTCCTGAACCATTGATCAAGCGGGTCGAGCAGGCGACCGACCCGGGCGAGACGGGCAAGCAGATCTGCATTGAACTGATTCAGCAGATCCGCGAGACACCCGGTGTCGCCGGCATTCACCTGATGGCGTACCGGCGCGAACACCTGATCGGTGAGATCATCTCGGCATCGGGCATTCGTGCCCCGATGGACCGGACGCTGCGGCATCCGGTGAGCCCCCTTGAACCGGAGCCAATCGAGTGATGTCCCGTCCGCCCAATTTCATTTTCATCCTGGCCGATGATCTCGGCTACGCCGACCTCGGCTGCTATGGTGCGCGCGCTGACGTGTCACCCAACATCGACCGCATGGCGCGCGAGGGCCTGCGCTTCACGCAAGGCTATTCGAACTCACCCGTATGCTCACCCACACGTTTTGCGCTGATTACCGGCCGCTATCAGTACCACCTGCGGGGGGCGGCCGACGAGCCGATCCACGGGCGCGGTCCGCAGCGCAGCCTCCACGGTCTGCCTCCTGCGCACCCGACGATGCCTTCACTCCTGGCCGCAGCCGGCTATCGCACGGCGCTGATCGGCAAGTGGCACCTCGGGTTTGAACCGAATTACGGGCCGCTCATGAGCGGCTATCACGAGCACTTCGGCCTGATGTCCGGGGGCATCGATTACTTCATGCATACGGCCCCGAACGGCAAGCACGATCTCTGGTTGAACGGCGAGCCTGCTCATGTCGATGGCTACGTGACCGACCTGCTGTCCGACCGCGCAATCGACTTTGTCGAACGGAGCGCCCAAGCGCATGAACCGTTCCTGCTGAGCCTGCACTACACCGCCCCGCACTGGCCCTGGGAAACCCGGGACGATCGCGAGCTGGCCAAGACGCTGGTCGGTCGCAGCCCACATCTGGACGGCGGCTCAGTCGAGGTGTACCAGCGGATGATCCATCACATGGACGAAGGGATCGGGCGCCTCATGGCTACGCTGGAGCGTCTCGACATCGATCGGAACACGATCGTTGTCTTCACAAGCGATAACGGCGGCGAGCGTTTCTCGGACAACTGGCCGCTGGTGGGCGGCAAGATGGACCTGATGGAAGGCGGCATCCGTGTTCCGTATGTGGTGCACTGGCCTGGACGGATCGCACCCGGTGGGGTCAGCGCGCAGCCGATGATCACGATGGACTGGCTCCCCACTTACCTCGAGCTCGCAGGGGTCGATGCCCATCCCGACTACCCGCTGGACGGGTGTTCGCTCGTTCCCTGGCTGAACGATGCCGGTCACCAGGCCCCGCGCGAACTCTTCTGGCGAATGAAACACAACGAACAGCGAGCCCTGCGTGAGGGCGCATGGAAGTACCTCGCGGTCGCCGGTCACGAATACCTGTTCAACCTGGATCAGGACGCGCGCGAGCGCGCCAATCTGGGTAAACGGCATCCGGAGCGCCTGGCGGCGCTGCGCGAGCGCTGGCTGGCCTGGAACGACCGCATGCCCCCCATTCCGGAGGACGCTTCAGTCAGCCTAGTCTATTCGAAAGCCGACATGCCCTGAAGGCCTCGCGACACCCATCGATCAGCCCCGCGCGGGTTCACCCACCAGGATCTCGATCCTACGGTTCCGGGCCCGCCCGGTCTCGGTGACGTTATCGGCAACGGGCTCACGGGAGCCTCGGCCATCGATGACGATCGAGCGCGGGTTGACACCCCGCATCACCAGATAATCTCGGGTGCGGGCCGCCCGGTTGACCGAAAGCGGCATATTGACCGACTCGCTCCCCGTGCTGTCGGTATGACCGACGATCCGGACCAGCGTTCCGGGCTGGCCCTGGAGGGAACGCGCCAACTCGTCGAGGATGGGGCGAAGTTCGGGTCGGAGCTCAGCGCTTCCCGGATCGAAGGACAGATCGGCGGGGATCGCGAGCTTCAGCTGATTGTCAGCCGTCTGACTGACCTGAACGCCCGTACCGAGCGCAGCCTGTTCCAGTGTCGCCTTTCGCTGTGCCGCATCTCTGGACCACAGGTAACCACCGAGCGCGCCGACGGTCGCACCGATCGCAACGCCGCGACGGCTGTCACCGATAACGCCGCCGGCTAACGCACCGAGCCCGGCGCCGATCGCCGTGCTGCGTTCGCTTTCGCTCATTCCGGCACAGCCGCCGACGGCAAGGAGGAGCGCGGGCCAGGGCAAGAGTAAGGCATGAAGGGGGCGGGCAGGCATCGTGTTCTCCTGAAATCGATCCAGCACGATGCACGCGTCGTACGGCCCCGGTCTTGTGCAGGCACAAGCCCTTCAGGCACTCGGACCTTCGAACTGACCAACGGCGGGCACGTTACACTTCCCGAAGACTGATCACTGCGACCGCCACTGGACAGGAACACCATGCACGCACGGACCGAAGCCGCCGCATCCGAACGTATCGCTCGAATCGAATCCATCCGGGTCTTCCCAGTCAAGTCCTGCGAGGGGATTGACCTGAATGAAACCGAGATCACGATCGATGGTCTGCTTTGGGATCGCAACTGGATGGTGGTTGACCGCGAGGGCGAGGCCCTGACCCAACGCGAGCTCCCGCGGATGGCGCTGGTCAGGACGGCATTCCGAATGGGCGCACTGATGCTGCGCGCACCGGGCATGCTCCCCCTTCATCTGAGTCTGGACAGCGCCGAGGCAGCGACGACGGTCCACCTCTGGGGCGAGTCGCTGCCGGCCTTCGAAATGGGCGCCGTGGCCGGGCAGTGGTTCAGTGATTTTCTGGGGGCCGATCAACCGGCGCTGGGCCCGCTGAGGCTGGTGCGATTCGATCCCGACTTCGATCGGCACTGCGACTCGGCCTGGACGGGCGGAACATCCTCAACGACGCAGTTCGCGGACGGCTTTGGCCTGCTGGTCACGAGTGAGGCCTCATTGAACGGGCTCAATGCGCGTCTGGAACGGGCCGGGGCCGCGCCGGTCGATCACCGACGATTCAGGGCCAACGTCGTGCTAGCCGGACTCGATGCCCACGAAGAGGATTTGATCGGGCGCTGGACCATCGAAACCGACGAGGGCCCGGTTGTGCTCGAAAACGTCAAGCCCTGCGGCCGGTGCTCGATTCCAGATGTCGACCCCGACACCGGCGAGCGGCCGTCGACGCTCGTCAGTGAGGCCTTGCTCGGCTATCGCCGCGACGCGCGCATTGACGACGCGCCCAGCTTTGGAATGAATGCGGTCGTGCGTGAAGGTGCGGGTCGGATCATCCGGGTGGGCCAAACCGTGCGCGCGCAGATCCGATTCGACTGAACGGCGGGTCACACTCAACCGATCGAGCCCAGCCTACCCGGCCCGGCGCGATCGGTTCACAAAAAGCTCAATCGAGCCGTGCACCCGAGTCCTTGACCACCTTGGCCCATTTGACGATTTCGGCATCGACAAAGCGGGCCATCTCGGCCGGAGACTGCCCCCCAGGATCTGCGCCCAGCGCATTCCAGACCGCCTTCAGCTCACTGCCCTGCAGTGCCTGGGCGACCGCTGACTGCATGCGATCGATCAGCGCCGTCGGCGTCCCAGCGCGGGTCCAAAGCCCATACCAGGTGCCCGCGTCATACCCTTTGACACCGGCTTCGTTGAGCGTGGGCAGATTGGGGAGCGCAAAGGAGCGCTTGCCCGACGAGACGGCCAGCGCCACCAGACGACCCGACTTGATGTGCTGGATCGAACTGCCCAAGCCATCGAACATGAAATCAGCCTGCCCCGCCAGCAGGTCGGCCAGTGCCGGCCCGGCTCCCCGATAGGGCAAGTGCGTGGCGAAGCTGCCCGTCATGGTCTTCCAGAGCTCGACCGTCAGGTGATGCGTCGTGCCGTTGCCCGCGGACGCGTAGTTGTACTTGCCTGGATTGGTCGAGACCAGTTTCTGGAAACCCGCGAAATCCTTGACCGGCATGTTCCGGGGATTCACCACGACGACGTTGGGCACATAGGACAGCACAGTGACCGGCGAAAGATCCCGCTTCAGGTCGTAACCCAGCTTCGGATACATGCTGACCGCAATGGTGTGGTGCACCGCACCGACCAGGAAGGTGTACCCATCGGGCGCAGATTTCGCAGCGAGTTCGGCCCCCAGCGTACCGCCCGCGCCACCCCGGTTGTCAATGACAACCTGCTGACCCAATTGTTGAGCCAGCACCTTGGCCAGCGGCCGCGCGAACGCATCGGTCCCGCCCCCGGGGGGGAACGGTACGATCAGCCGGACCGGGCGGGTGGGCCACTGCTGCGCGTGAGCGATTGCCGGCACGAGGCCCTGTACAACCAGTCCAAGAACAGCCAGCACGGACAGCTTCCGGATCGTTGTCAAAAACATGATGTCTCCTCTCATTCAGATGGTCTATCATCCGCCCGGTCGGCTCGAGCTGGCAACGGACAGGGGCATGGCTGCGTCCGGACCGTATGTCCGGCACGACAGATGACCCACTCCATCACTCAACCAACACGGATGCCATGATCGGACTGCTCCAGCGCGTCAGCGAGGCGACGGTACGGGTCGACGATGAGATCGTCGGCGCAATCGGCCACGGTCTGCTGCTGTTTCTCTGCGCGGAACCCGATGATGACGAGCAGATCGGGGCAAGGCTTCTCGACAAGACGCTTCGCCTGCGCGTCTTCAGCGACGAACGGGGACGCATGAACCGCAGCCTGCAGGATGTGGCGGGGGGCCTGCTCGTCGTCAGCCAGTTCACCCTGGCCGCGGACACCCGTAGCGGCACCCGCCCAGGCTTTTCCGCTGCAGCGCCGCCCGAGCGCGCCCGTCAACTGTACGATCGATTTCTGGAACAGGCTCGAGCAGCGCACCCGAAGGTCGAGGCGGGTCGATTCGGTGCGGACATGAAGGTCCAGCTGGTTAACGACGGGCCGGTCACCCTTCCCCTCAGGATCAGTGCGCAGGCGAGCTGACCGCTTTCCGGATCGCAGCCAGACTGCCCCCTGATTTGACCGAACCGGGTAAGGGGTGACCCACCACCTCTTCAGCAAATTGAGCCACCTCGATCAAGGCCTCGAGGTCGACGCCGGTCTCGATCCCCATCTCGTTGCACATGAAGACCAGGTCTTCGGTGCACACATTGCCTGCGGCGCCACGATGCGCGGCAAACGGGCAGCCGCCCAGCCCGGCCACGGCCGCATCAAAGAGATCGATCCCCATCTGCAAGCCCGCCAGAGCATTCGCGATGCCCATGCCACGGGTGTCATGCAGATGCAGGCATAGACGCAGATCGGGATGGCGCTCGCGCACCGCACCGACGACCCGCTGGATCGACAAGGGTGTGGCCCAGGCGAGGCTGTCGGCGAGCGACACGTAGTCGGGCGTCTCGCCCGCCTCGGCACAGAGATCGAGCAACTGACCCACCATGTCGACGACGCGCTCGACCGGGACGTCCCCCTCGAAATTGCAGCCAAACGCGGCCATCAGTCCGGCGCGCCGGACCGGAATCCCGTTGTCGCGGTACATCCTGAGAATGGATCGCTGCGCTTCGACATTCTGTTCAAACGTCCGCTTCTGATTGCGGGCGAGAAAACGCTCCGAGCAGGTGAGCGTGATGGCGCCCTTGATCGATAAACGGTCATGCCCCATGGCCCGCTGCAGGCCCTTCTCGTTCATCCAGAGTGCGGTGTACTCGACCTCGGGATTGGGCGTGATGCCCGCCACCACGTCGTCCGCGTCGGCCATCCCCGGCACATTTTGCGGCGGAACGAAGGACACGGTCTGGATCTGTTTGAGACCGGTCCAGGACAGCCGGTCGATCAGTGCAATTTTCTTCGCAGTCTCGATGGGGCCCTTCTCGAACTGAAACCCCTCGCGGGGGCCTTCTTCGTTGATGCGGATGGCACGCGGCAAATCGCTCATTGCAGACCTTGTTCGAACGGGTAACTGGTGGAAGAATGCTGCTCGCAACACTAAAGCCTCGACCGCCTGATGTCCAGATCCGGTACGAGTACAACAATGAGTCAGGGAGACAGCAATGACCCAGCATCACGCCCCAAAAGCGGGCCGACGTTCCATCCTGATCGCCAGCGCCTGCCTGCCCACGCTGCCGTCGATCGCGCGGGCCAGTTCGGGCTATCCCACCCGGCCGATCAAGTTCATCGTGTCGTTTGGACCGGGCACGGCAACCGACCAGGTGGCTCGATTGATTGCGCCCGAGTTGAGCCGTCTGACCGGACAGTCGGTGGTCGTCGAGAATCGCGGCGGTGCAAGCGGTTTCATCGCCTGCGAAGCCGTGGCAAAATCCCCGCCGGATGGCTACACCGTACTGGTCACCACGGGCACCACCCACGCCGCCAATCCCAGCCTGTTCAAGAAGCTTCCTTACGACCCGGTCAAGGATTTCGTACCGATCACCTCGGCCAGCAACAATGCATTCATCCTGGTCACCGGTAACGGCTTTCCGGCCAACAACGTGCAGGAACTCGCCGCCCTCGCCCGCTCCTCTCCGGGCAAGGTCTCGTTTGCGAGCGCCAACGCCCCCAGCCGGATCGGCGGTGAGATGTTCAAGATGATGGCCAAGGTCGAGATGACGCACGTGCCGTACAAGTCGGCCCCTCAGGCGCTGACCGATCTCTCGAGCGGAATCGTTGGCGTCTTCTGGTGCGACCTGCGGACGGCCGTGCCCCTGGTGCAGGCCGGCAAGATCAAGGCGCTCGCCGTGACCTCTGAAAAGCGCCTGGCGGTCACGCCCAACGTACCCACCATGATCGAGCAAGGCTTCAAGGACTACCTGCTGGCCAACTGGGTGGGGCTCTATCTGCCCGCCGGCGCCCCCGCTGACATCGCCGTCCGTCTCAACAAACTGGTTCATGAGGCGGTTCGCGCCAAGGAGTCCGCCCACACGGCGACCGGCGGAACGGTGTATCTCACCTCCAACGAGGAATTCGCGAAGCTCCAGGCCCGCGATACGGCCATGTGGGCCAGCGTGACCCGTGCCGCTGGCATGATCCCGCAGTGAGGCATTGATGGCTGGAGGCATGCTCGAAGGGGTTCGCGTGATCGACCTCACCGCGGTCGTGATCGGACCCCTCTGCACCCAGATCCTGGCCGACCACGGCGCGGATGTCATCAAGGTCGAGAGCCCGGAGGGCGACGTCGGCCGCCATCTGGGAGGTCGGGGCATCAGCCCGGGCATGGCACCGAAGTTCCTGCACCTGAACCGCAACAAGCGCTCGGTGTGCCTGGATCTCAAGCGGCCGGCCGGTCACCGGGCGCTGATGCGCCTGCTCCGGCAAGCGGACGTCATGACCTGGAATGTTCGTCCCGCATCGATGGCCCGACTGGGACTCAGCTACGAAGACGTGCGGGCTGTCAATCCGCGCCTCATCTACTGTGGCATGTATGGCTTCGGGCAGGACGGTCGCCACGCCGAGGTCCCCGCCTATGATCCCATCATCCAGGGGATCGGTGGCGTGGCCGGACTGAACGAACGGGCCTTCGGACAACCCCGGTACCTGCCCTACGTGATGGCCGACCGGACCTCAGGCCTGATTGCGGTGCAGATGATTGCAATGGCGCTCTACCACCGGGAGCGAAGCGGTGAAGGGCAGTCGATCGGCGTACCCATGTTCGAAAATATCGCGACGCAGGTCTTGACCGAGCATCTCTATCACCAGACCTATCGGCCCGCGCTCGGCCCGGCAGGTGACCCCAGACTGGTGAATGAATACTACGCACCCTGCCCGACGCTCGACGGCTATGTCTGTATCGCGGCCAACCTGAACAGCCACGTCTTCCCGCTCTTTGACGCCTGGGGCCTGCCGGAACTGAAAACCGACCCGCGCTTCTCCACAGTGGCCGCGCGCTTTCAGAACGTGCACGCGTTCTATGCCCTGCGCAATCAGGAGATGGCGCGCCAGAGCACCTCGTTCTGGCTCGACTATTGCCGCCAGCACGACATTCCGGCAGCGCCCTATCACACGCTGGAAACCCTGATGGACGACCCCCATCTGAACGATGTCGGCTTTTTCATCGAACGCGAGCATCCCACCGAAGGCCGCATCGTCGATCTGAAGCCCGCCAACACCGTATCGACCGGGCATCGCTCCGACTGGCAACCCGCTCCGCACCTGGGCGAACAGACGGTCGAGATTTTGCTCGAGGCCGGACTCAGCCCGACCGAGATCGACACAATGATCTCAGAGGGCGCGGCTGCGGTCCCCCGGCGCGCTGACTGAATCACCCTTCCCCTGAACGGTAGAGATCCATCATGTTTGAACTGCCCACCCACTACGAGGCGCTCGATCTGAAACAGGTCGGCGAGCATGTCCTGCTGGTCACAATGAATCGGCCCGAGGTGCTCAACGCCATGAACATGCAGATGACGCGCGAGACGCACGATCTGCTGACCCGACTGCACTACCACCCGGGCTGGGTCCGGTGCGTGGTGCTGACCGGCGCCGGGCGGGCCTTCTCGGCCGGTGGCGACCTCAAGGTGCGCAATACCCAGAGCATCGAAGACTGGACGCTGCAGCACGAGATCGCCGAGCGCAGCTTCGAGATGCGCGTGGAGTCGCCGGTGCCCTGGATTGCAGCCGTCAACGGCATCTGCTTTGCGGGCGGTCTTGAGGCTGCGCTCAGTTGCGACTTCATTTACGCGGATCCTCAGGCCCGCTTTGCGCTCACCGAATGCCGGATCGGCATAATGCCCGGCGGCATGGGGACCCAGAACCTGCCCCGCGCCGTGGGCGAACGGCGCGCCAAAGAGCTGATTCTGTCCGCACAGCCGTTTTCCGCAGAAGAGGCCTTTCAGTGGGGCATGGTCAATCGGCTCTGTGCAAGCGGCGAGGTGGTGAGCGAAAGCCTGGCCGCCGCCCAGCGGATCGCCGACTGCGCGCCGCTATCGGTCAGGCAAGCGAAGAAATCCATCCATTTCGGCTTGCAGACGGACCTCCACACCGGTTATCGACTCGAACTCGAGGCGTATTACCGTCTGCTCGACACCGAAGATCGTCGCGAGGGCATCGCCGCATTCAACGAAAAGCGCAAGCCCAATTTCAAAGGCCGATGATCGTTTGAGCCGAGCGCAACGTTGCGCTCAGCCCACCGTGGCGGTCGCCTCGCGCAAGGCTTCGATGAATTCCAGCACCAGCGCAGACTGTCGGCGATGCGCGGCCGTGACCAGCGCGATATGGACATCGATCGGCGGCTCCAGACGTACGGCGCTCACGCCCTGGGCCAGGTGATCAAGCACCGAGAACGGATCGACCACGGCCACGCCCGCCCCGCAGGCCACCATCGAGCATGCAATACCCGAAAGCGGTGTGGTCGCGACGATGCGGCAGTCCACGCCAGCAAGCAAGCGATCGGCCCTTGAACCGAAGATGGTGGGCTCGGTCAGCGCAATCACCCGCTCGCCGATGAGATCGCGTGCACGCACCCGGCGACGGCCCGCCAGCCGGTGTCCATCCGGGACGGCCAGCACCGCGCGCGCACGCAAGGGTTGGATGACCAGACCCTGACGCTCGACCGGCGCCGCCGCGAGGCCGACATCAGCCTGCCCAGAGCCGACTGCCTCCATCACGAGATGCGAGGGCATGCCATGAAGATGCACGCTCGACAAGGGTCGCGTGGTCTGAAAACGCGCCAACAGACGAGGGAGATAGCCCATGGCCATGGCGGGCAGGGCCGCCACCCGGAGCGACCCTCGGCCCCGCTCACGGAGATCGTCTGCAAAGCGGGTCAGAGCGCGCAGCCCCGTGTCGTAGCGCTCGACCTCGGACAGAAAGAGGGCCGCCTCGGGGGTCGGAACCAGCTGGTTTCCACGTCGTTCAAACAAGACAAAGCCACAGGCCTCCTCGAGTTCGCTCAGCATGCGGCTGGCTGCAGGCTGGCTGATCCCCAACTCGGCCGCGGCGGCCGTAGCCGTGCCGTGACTCATGGTCCATCGGAACACTTCGATCTGCCGCGGATTGAGCATATAAATTATGAATGCTGGCATGCATGGACGATATTTGACATTATGCATGACGGGCCACGATGATCCAGCGTCCGGGCATCGACCCGGTCCATCACGACACAAAGGGAGGAGCCACATCATGAGCATGATTCGTGTTCTCGCCGGGGCCGGTCTGGCCTTGTCCATCGCATTCCCGCCTGCCCAGGCGCAACAGCAGAGCTTCACACTCGCTGGCTATGGCGGCTCGTTTGAAAAAACGATGCGCGAAAAGATTCTGCCGCCCTTTGCCCAGAAGCACGGCGTGCGGGTCGAATACGTCGCCGGCAATTCCACCGACACGCTGGCCAAACTGCAGGCGCAAAAGGGCAAGCAGGTGATCGATGCCATCATTGTCGATGACGGTCCGATGTACCAGGCCGTTGAACTGGGCTTTTGCGCCGAGCTCGCCTCAGCAGCGGTTTACCAAGACATCTATCCGGTCATGAAGTTCAAGTCGAACAAGGCGCTGGGTGTTGGCATGGTCGGCACCGGCATCATGTACAACCGCAAGGCCTTCGAACAAAACGGCTGGAAAGCGCCGACCTCCTGGGAAGACCTGAAAGATCCCAAGTACCGCAAGAAACTTGTGATCCCGCCGCTCAACAACACCTACGGTCTGCATGCGGTCGTGATGATGGCGCGCGTACGCGGGGGCGGTGAGAAAAACATCGACCCCGGCTTTGCAGCGTTCAAGAACGACATCGGCCCCAATGTGCTGGCCTACGAGCCCTCACCGGGCAAGATGACCGAATTGTTCCAGTCCGGCCAGGCAGTGATCGGCGTCTGGGGTTCGGGTCGTGCCAAGGCACTGGGTGACCAAACCGGCTTCCCGATCGAATTCGTCTACCCGAAAGAAGGGGGCGTCGCACTGGGCGTCGCGGCCTGCCCGGTCGCCGGCTCTAAAAACGGTGCCGTTGCGCAAGCCTTCATCCAGCACATGGCAACACCTGAGGTTCAAAAGGTACTCGCCACCGACGCCGGATTCGGGCCCACCAATCGGAAGGTGACGCTCACGGCGGCCGAACAACGCGGTCTGCCGTATGGCGAACAGGTCAATGCGCTGAAAAGCGTCGACTGGGATGTCATCAACCCGGCTCGCCAGCGCTGGAATCAGCGCTGGACCCGCGAGATCGAGCGCTGAGCCGTCGTCGGCATGAGCTTTCTGCAACTGGACCGACTCAGCCGCCGTTACGACGGCGTGCTGGCGGTCGATGACCTGTCCCTCGAGGTGACCCAGGGCGAATTCATCGCGCTGCTGGGCCCCTCGGGGTGCGGCAAGACCACGACCCTTCAGATGATCGCGGGCTTCGTCGCGCCATCCGGCGGCAGGATCCTCCTCGAAGGACAAGACCTCACCCGCCTGCGTCCGGCGCAGCGCGGTCTCGGCGTGGTGTTCCAGAGCTACGCGCTGTTCCCCCACATGACCGTCGCGGAGAACGTTGCCTTCGGACTCGACATGCGGGGCGTTCGCGCAACCGAGCAACAGCAGCGGGTCGGCGAGGTGCTCGAAATGGTCGGCCTGTCGGCCCTGGCGGATCGCTACCCCAGGCGCATGTCGGGAGGACAGCAACAGCGGGTTGCCCTGGCGCGCGCCCTCGTGATCCGACCCCGTATCCTGCTGCTTGACGAGCCCTTGTCCAACCTCGACGCCAAGCTTCGCGAAGAGATGCAACTCGAGCTTCGACACATTCAGCGCAGCCTCGGCACCACCACTTTGCTGGTCACCCATGATCAATCCGAAGCGATGGCCCTGGCCGACCGAATCGTGATCATGAACAAGGGACGCGTCGAACAGATCGGCGCGCCCTTCGAAACCTACGAGTGGCCTGCCACACCCTTCGTCGCCCGTTTTCTGGGGCGTACCAACCTCTTCGAGGCCCGGGTCGAACCCGGCGTTGCGCGGGTTCTCATTGATGACGCTCGCTGGCCGATCGAAGCGGGCAATCTGCCGGACGGCACCTCGCTCGCACCGGGCGCAGTCGTGGTGTCCGTGCGCCCGGAAAAGCTCAGCATCACCCCCCTTGACGAAACCACCGACCCCATTCGCTCAAGCGGATTGCGGGCCACGGTTCGATCGCGAATCTTCCAGGGTAACCACTGGCTGATCGAACTCGATTACCGCGGCAAGCCCGTGACTGCGACGCTGCCCAACTCGGGGGGCCCGCCGCCTGCCGAGGGCAGCTCGGTGCGCGTCGACTGGGCGGCGCGGGACATGCGGATCCGATCCTTGTGATGGACAACAATCCGGGTCACCAGACACCCTCAGCCGGGCAAGCGCGCGAGGCGGCTCGCCGCTTGATTCCGACGCCTTATCTGTTGACCGGGCCGGCGCTGCTGCTCTTCCTGCTGATCGTTCTCTCGCCCCTTGCCATGACGGTGCTGCTGTCCTTTCATGACTGGGACCAGTACCGCGGCATCATCGAGGTGTTCACCACCAAGAACTGGCTGGACGTCATTCAGGATGATTATTTCCACGAGGTGCTCTGGCGAACCTTGCGGGTGGCCGGCTGGGTAACCCTGCTCACTGCGATGTTCGGGGCACCCGAGGCCTATATCCTCAATCGAATGCGTGCGCCCTGGCGAGGCATTTTCCTGCTGGTCGTACTGGGTCCCTTGCTGATTTCCGTGGTGGCCCGCACCCTCGGCTGGGCGCTCCTCTTCGGCGGCGAGTCCGGCGCAGTCAATCGGGCGCTCCTGCACCTTGGCGTCATACAGGAACCGATTGCCTTCATGTTCACCGAAACCGGCATGATCGTCGCACTGACCCATGTGCTGATGCCCTACATGGTGCTGTCGGTCTGGGCGGCGCTGCAACGCGTCGACCCCAACACGGAGAATGCCGCAGCGTCGCTGGGCGCGGGTTCATTGAGCATTCTTGGGCGAATTGTCTTCCCGCAGGTGCTGCCGGGCATTCTGGCCGGATCCATCATCGTTTTCGCTCTGGCCGCCAGCGCCTTTGCCACACCGGCCATCATCGGGGGCCGCCGGCTGAAGGTCGCCTCGACACTTGCGTATGACGAATTCCTCAACAGCCTGAACTGGCCACTTGGCGCGGTCGTTGCGGTGATCCTCCTGGTCACGCTTATTCTGATCATCGTTCTGACCAACCGGCTCGTCGAGCGCCGCTACGCGGAGGTCTTCCGATGAGCCGAAATGGTCCACTGGCGATCCTCTACCACACGCTCTTCGTCGCCTTCACGCTGGCACCGATCCTGGTGGTCTGTGTCGTTGCGTTCACACCGGAATCACACCTGTCCTTCCCGACCGATCAATGGTCACTGCGCTGGTTCAGGGCCATTGCCGACTATCCCGAGTTCGTCCGGGCCTTCTGGCAAAGCCTGCAACTGGGCTCACTGTCTTCGGCACTGGCCGTGGCCTTTTGCGTGCCCGCCGCGCTGGGGGTCGCGCGCCACCGCTTCCCTGGACGCGATGTGATGATGGCGCTCTTCCAGTCGCCGCTGATGGTGCCGCACGTGGTCCTGGGTATCGCGTTCCTCCGGTTTTTCACCGAGATCGGCCTCGCCGGGAGCTTCACCGGTCTGGTGATCTCGCACATCGTCATCGTGTTTCCGTTTGCGCTCCGTCTCACCCTGTCATCGGTCACCGGCCTGAATCCCTACATCGAGCATGCGGCCGCATCACTCGGTGCAGGCGATCTGACCATCCTGCGTCGTATCACCCTCCCGCTGATTGTCCCCGGGCTGGTCAGCGGCTGGGCGCTGGCCTTCATCAACTCGTTTGACGAAGTCACGATGACGGTGTTCATTGCGACACCCGGCACGGAAACCCTCCCCGTGCGCATGTTTCTGTACGTGCAGGACAATATCGATCCACTGGTCAGTTCAGTCTCGGCGGCCGTGATCGGAGTGACTGTCATTGCAATGATCGTGCTCGACCGGCTGTATGGTCTGGACACCCTGCTGCTCGGGCGCGGCAGCAAGAACGACTGAGCCCATACAGAACAAGGACTTTCAATTGAGCATCACACGCGGAGCGCCCGACAGTTTCGATGTGGCCGTGATCGGTGGCGGTCTGGTCGGCGCATGTATCGCCTGGGGGCTGGCCCGGGCAGGCCAGCGGGTCAGCGTACTGGACGAGGGCGACATCGCTGTTCGCGCCTCGCGCGGAAATTTCGCGCTGGTCTGGGTGCAGGGGAAGGGCCAGGGCATGGCCGCCTACAGCCGCTGGACGTTGGCGGGTGCGCGATTGTGGCCCACCCTGGCCCAAACCCTCAAAGACGAGACCGGCGTGGATGTCTGCCTGGAGCAACCGGGAGGGTTTCATGTGTGCCTGAGCGACGACGAATTCGATCGACGCTCGGCGTTCGTCAAGCGCTTCGAGAGCCAGACCGGCGTTGCCGATTACCGCACGCAGATGCTGGACCACAGCGCACTTGAGCGAATGCTGCCGCAGATCGGACCCGAGGTTCGGGGCGCAAGCTTTTGCGAGCACGATGGCCATGTCAATTCTCTGAAGCTCTTCAGAGCACTGCATACGGGACTGCTCCGTAACGGCGCGCACTACCGGCCGAACCACACCGTCGACCGAATCGAGCGGATTTCGGGGGGGTTCAGAATCGTGTCTGGCGACACCGTCACCGAGGCGGCCCGTGTCGTGCTTGCTGCCGGCAATGCCAATCACATGCTGGCCCCGATGGTGGGACTGCATGCCCCGATGAAGCCCGAGCGCGGTCAGATCGTGGTCACCGAGCGGATCCGTCCTTTTCTCAGACATCCCTTGTCGACCATTCGTCAGACAGACGAGGGCTCCGTGATGATCGGGGACAGCCGGGAAGAAGGAACAGACCCCGCGTCGATGAACATGCCCATCAACACAACGATGGCCTCGCGGGCCATCCGTACCTTCCCGCTGCTTGCGCCCCTGAATGTGGTGCGTACCTGGCGTGCGATCCGGGTGATGCCCGCCGACGGCTTTCCGATCTACGAGCAATCCGAGTCGCATCCGGGCGCGTTCGTGACGACCTGCCACTCCGGCGTGACGCTGGCTGCAGCGCATGCCCTCAAACTCGCACCGATGATCGCAGCGGGTACGCTCGATCCGACCGAAACCGAAGCATTCAGCGCTCGGAGGTTCAATGTTCAGACGATCCAGTAACGCGGCGCCGGGCGAGGCGGTCCGCGTCATCATCGAAGGGCGCGAGTGGACCGCCCGCTCGGGCGACAGCGTGGCCGCCGCGCTCCTGATGGCCGGCCTCCCCGACTGCCGCACGACGCCGGTCAGCGGTCGCCCACGCGCACCCTTTTGCATGATGGGCGTGTGTTTCGATTGCCTCGTCCAGATCGACGGCTTGGGCAATCAGCAGGCCTGCATGATTCAAGTGCGCGAGGGCATGGTGATCGAACGCCAAGCCGGTCGCCGGGAGGCCGGGCAATGAGCAGCACCCTGCATGATGTCGTGGTGGTGGGGGCAGGCCCCGCTGGACTGGCCGCGGCCGCACGCTGCGCGCGGGCGGGGCTCAACACCCTGATGATCGACGAGAACGCCGGGCCGGGTGGCCAGGTCTATCGCGCGATCGGTCGCTCACCGCTCGAATCCCCGGGCGTTCTGGGCACCGATTACTGGTCCGGTGAGGCACGGGTCGCCGAATTCGAACAAAGCGGCGCGAAAAGCGCATCTGCCACGACCGTCTGGAGCCTCGATCGCACGCTCGAGCTCGGTACGCTTCATCAGGGCCAGGCCCGAATGATTCAGGCCAGACAGGTCATTCTGGCAACCGGTGCACTGGAGCGGCCGTTTCCAATTCCGGGTTGGACCTTGCCGGGTGTCATGACAGCGGGTGGGGTCCAGACCCTGCTCAAGTCATCGGGCGCGCTGCCGGACGGTCCAGTCATTCTCGCCGGATGTGGACCGCTGCTATGGTTGTTGGCCGCCCAGATCCTGCGCGCAGGCGGCGCGATCGAATGCATGCTGGACACCACCCCACGCGGTGCGATCTGGCGCGAACTTCGCCATTTGCCCGCCTTTATCGGTTCACCCCTGTTCGCCAAAGGCCTCTCGCTGATGCGTGAGGTTCGCAGTCGGGTACCAATCATCAAAGGTGTGACCACTCTCGAAGCGCGCGGCACGGATCGTCTCGAAACTGTACGCTGGCAGGCATCAGGCGAGACCATGGAGCGCAGAATCGAACACCTGATTCTCCATCAGGGCGTGGTGCCCAACGTCAACCTTGCCATGGCCGCCGGTGTCGAACATCAGTGGGACGACACGCAGCTCTGCTTTCGACCCGTGCTCGACGCATTCGGCCGCAGCTCGGTTCCCGGCATCTCGGTTGCGGGCGATGGCGCGGGCATTGCGGGCGCATGGGCGGCCGAAGCGCGAGGCGGTCTGGCCGCCATTGCGGCGCTCCGCAACCTGACGGAACATGCCCACCATCCGGAAGCCTCGGATGCTGAGGCGACACGACTTCGCGCAACGCTCGCACGCCATCAGGCGGGGCGGTCCTTCATTGACCGCATCTACCAGCCCAATCTCGCGTTCCGGGTGCCGTCTGATGACACCCTGGTCTGTCGCTGCGAGGAAGTCAGTGCGGGCCAGGTGCGCGATTCAGTCCGCCTGGGTTGCGAAGGACCCAATCAGATGAAGGCCTTCCTGCGCTGCGGGATGGGGCCCTGCCAGGGACGATTGTGTGGACTGACCGTGACCGAAACCATCGCTCAGGCGCGCGGCGTATCGCCCGGCGAGGTCGGCTATTACCGCCTGCGCCCGCCGGTGAAGCCCATTCCGCTCTCGGCGCTGGCCGAGATGCCGGTCGACGACGAAGCCGTTCGTGCGGTCGTCCGTGGCTGATCCGGCACGCGGCCCACGCTCGAACCCATGACGGCCCCGATCTCCACGGCGAGCAGCCTGCCCGATGTCCTGGTGGTGGGGGCCGGGATCCATGGCTGCTCGACTGCGCTTCACCTGGCCTTGAGCGGGCTCAGGGTCCGGGTCATCGAAAAGGATCACGCCGGTCGCCACGCCTCAGGCGTCAATGCGGGCGGTGTCCGGCAGTTGGCTCGGCACATCGCCGAGATTCCGTTGTCGATCGCATCAATGGCGATCTGGGAGCGAATCGAGGACCTGACGGGCGACGACTGCGGTTTTGAGAGCCATGGTCAGGTTCTGGTTGCAGAAAGCGAGGCCGAACTTCAGGATTTTCAGCGCCGGATCGATGAACTGCATGCACACGGCTTTACGCACGAGGAACTCATCGATCAGGCCGAATTGCGCCGCCTGGTGCCTGCCGTATCGGACAACTGTCCAGGCGGGATCGTGTCGCGTCGCGACGGCGCCGCGCAACCCTTTCGCGCCACGCAAGCCATCCGCCGCGCAGGCGTGCGCGCAGGCGTCGATTATCGCGAGGGGCATCGCATCACCGAGATTCGCCGCACGGGATCGGTCTGGACACTGAAGACGGACCGGGGTGACGTGCATCAGGCGCCGATCGTTGTCAACGCAGCGGGTGCCTGGGCCGACCGGATTGCGGCAGCTGTCGGCGAGCCGGTACCCCTGGAACCGATCGGACCCATGCTGATGATCACCAACCGGGTCGCGCCCTTCCTGAAGCCGGTGGTTATCCTTCGCGCCCGCAAGCTCTCGTTCAAGCAATTCCCGAACGGAACGGTGATGATCGGCGGCGGACACCTGGCCGAGGTCAATCGCGATCGAAACGAGAGCCGAATCAACTGGTCTCGTCTGCAAGAGAGCGCCCGCACGGTCTGGGAGTTGTTCCCGGTGATGCGCGACGCCACGATTCAGCGGGCCTGGGCGGGCATTGAGGCCCGCATGCCAGACGATCTACCCGTGGTGGGCCCGAGTCAGACCGAAGAAGGCCTCTGGCACCAGTTTGGATTCTCCGCACATGGTTTCCAACTGGGCCCGGGCACGGGTGCGACGATGGCCGAATGGATCACGACCGGACAGACCCGCGTCGAACTGAGCGGGCTGTCGATCGGCCGCTTCAGCCCTGCGCGGCACAGAGCGCCTGAAGCCGCGCCGACGGACGATGAATCCTGAAAAAGCCGTCCATGTAGAGCTGAGCATTGCGCTCGTACGCCACCCACGGAAACTCGAACTCACCTGCTGGACCGCGCCGACCAAAGACCCGTGCTCGCAGAATGCCCGCAGGATTCTCCATCGCGACCGCGTGTTCCGCGTCCTGCTCGGTAAGCGGCGCCAGGCCCGTCGCGAGTTCGTGCGCGGTCGTCCCGGGCATCAGGCAGGCCGTCGCGAGACAGCACCCCCCCGTCACCGCCAGGGAAGCGTGCGATTCCTGGGGCGTGAAGTAGCGCGCGGAAATGTGGCCGCCCTGCGTGGCCGGCGACACCAGACAGACCTTGGGAATGGTCTCGCTGGTGGCTAGCTCGTCGGCTGTCATGGGCACGCCCTTTCTTTTCAATTGCATGGCGAGCCCCGCCTGTACCCAGATCGAACGCAGTCGGGCCTTGAGTTCAGTGTTGGCATTGAGGCTGGCCACCGATTCGTCACCACGCATCCCGACCGCATCGGCCCGCAGGATCACCATAGGCACCGCGACATCGACACAGCTGACCTCGACGCCGTCAAAGGTATCGCGCAGATTGCCGGTGGGCAGCAATTTCCTGGTCTTTGAGCCGACCGGTTCCCGCAGGCTCAGTTCCACGCCCGGAAACTGTCCGTAGACGCCTGGAATGGCGGTGTCCGCCGGAATCACGGGATGCCCGCCCGGGGTGCGCACCCGGCAGTCGGTGATCACGCTGGTATTGGTGTTGAAGACCCTGACATGGGTGATCGGGTCACCCGCCTCGATCAATCCATTTTCGAGCAGAAACATCGGGATCGCAGCCGACATGTTCCCGCAGTTCACGCTCCAGTCGATCGCTGATTTTTCAGCCGCAAGCTGCGCCAGCGTGCTGTTGAAATCGGCTGCCTCGCTCTCGGCCGGTTCGATGATGAAGACCTTGTTGCTGGTTGCCGGCCCTCGGCCCAGTCCGGTGATCTGCTTGTTGCCTCTCAGCTCGCCCTCATCGGGCACGCCCATCATCTTGCGGATGATCTCCTCGCGTACCTCGGCAAAAGGCGCCAGATGGGGGCCCCAGATGATCACACCCGTAGAGGTACCGCCGCGCATGTAGCTGACGGGAAAATGCACCACCCCGTCGCGCAGCATCGCCTGTCCGGACAGAAAAGATGAAGTCACTTTCGGGGTTTTGTACGCTTCGTTCATCGCTCATCTCCAGGGACGTCCTGTCAGACCGTCCCGTCCATAATCAAGATCAACGCAGCGGCCAGGGCAACTCGACCCATCGCTGCAAGAGCCCCGCAGGGAAATCCAGGGTCAGCATATGGCCCAAAAACATCATGAAGCCCACGCACACCGCACAGTAGATCAGGATCTTGATCAGCGAAAGCTCCGCGCGGCTGCGCAGGAATGCGAACACAAAGATAGCCAGCGCCAGAATGAAACCGAGCAGCGCAGTCAGCCCGAACATCAGGACGAACCAGAAAGCCGAACGCCAGACGCTTTGACCATCATCATCGCCACTGGCTCGATCGATCGCCACCTGGTCGAAGAACACCGATCCCGAGGCACCGGGGCGAGTCATTTTCCAGATCGCATAGCTGACAAATCCGATCATCAGAATCGAGGTGGACATCGGAAAGACCGCACCCAGGAAACTGAGGTCGTAACTGCTGAAGGCCCCATAGACAAAAATGGCCAGCAGCAGGGAGGCAAAGAGTAGCTGTGGAGTGCGCTCGGCGCTCGAGGGCGGCGCCTGGATCGGACGCTCGGCCGATTGGCCCTTGGTCTCGTCCGGCGCGCCGGTCAGCAAGGCCGCGCTGTCGCCGGTCTTGACCCGAGTGCCCGCCCAGACCGAGATCACGATCAGGGCCGCGATCACCAGAACGCCGGGCCGTGTAAGAAAGGCCCATCCATTGAACTGAAGCGCCTGATACAGGTAGTTTTCGATCGGCTCCGCCAGTACGAAACCAATCAGAAAGGCGGGACGCGACCAGCCGAATCGGCGCAGCAAGATCCCCAGCACACCGATTAGTACCAGTAGCAACAGGTCCATCAGGTTGCGCCGCGTCTGAAATGCCGCAAAACAGATGATCATCACCATGAAGGGTGCGACCACGTTGAACGGAATGAAGGTCAGACGCGAAATAGGGTGAGCGAAGAAAAAGCAGATCAGGGAGCCCAGGATGCTTGCCAGTGCAAGAGTCCAGGCAATCGTGTAGGTCACGTTGAGATCGGTCGTGACCATGCTCGGGCCCGACTCGATCCCCAGCAAGACCATCCCACCCAAGAAGACCGCCATGCTGCCCGAGCCCGGGATACCAAAGAGCAGTGTGGGCATCAGTGCACCGCCCTGCAAGGCATTGTTAGCCGATTCAGGGGCAATAACGCCCCGGATGTCGCCTTTGCCGAATTGGGATTTGTCCTTGGCGCTCTGCACCGTCAGGCCGTAGGTGATCCAGTCAACGACGCTGCCCCCCAGACCCGGCAACGCGCCCACGACCGTACCAATCGATGAGGATCGGAGCACCAGACCCCAGTGCTTCAAGGTGTCGCGGATACCCTGCCCCCATCCCGAGCCCATCTCGTTCCGTTCAGCGGCAATCGGACGATGCCGGCGGATCAGATCTGCGAGTTCGGGGATTGCAAACAGGCCCAGACCGATGACCACCAGCGGGACCCCGTCAGCCAGATATGCAATATCCAGGTCGAAGCGGTTTTCCCCGGTCGCCGGTGCCGCCCCAATGGCGCCGAACATCGCCCCCAGGCCACAGGCCCCCACCCCACGCACAATGCTGTTGCCCGACAGCACACCGACCATCGACAAGCCCAGCAAGGCCAGCATGAAGAGCTCGGCCGA
>JBDLRB010000207.1:0-7007 GCA_039800205.1 Pseudomonadota bacterium
ATGGCCTTGATCTCATGGGTCATTCAATGCAGAACTCCCTGGAAAATGAATCGACCCGCTCGCGTCGCCTGCGTGCGTGGCCCCTAGCCCTCAGTGCGGCCGTACCGATCCTCAAATCGGACGATATCGTCCTCACCCAGATAACTGCCCGACTGCACCTCGACAATCTCGAGCGGAATACAGCCTGGATTGGCCAGGCGATGGACCTGTCCCAGAGGAATGTAGGTCGACTGATTCTCGGTCAGCAAGATCGTCTGCTCGCCGTTGGTGATCTCGGCGGTGCCGCGCACGACGATCCAGTGCTCGGCCCGATGGTGATGCTTTTGCAATGAGAGGCTCGCACGCGGCTTGACCTGAATGCGCTTCACCTTGAACCGACCGCCCTCATCGATACTGTCGTACCACCCCCAGGGGCGATGCACCTTTCGGTGCTCGGTGTGCTCCTCGCGCCCCTCGGCCAGCAGCTGACCGACAATCGCCTTGACGCCCTGCGATTGCGCGCGATCGGCCACCAGAACCGCATCTGCAGTCTCGACAACGATCAGGTTTTCGACGCCGACCAGGGTCACCAGGCGGCTGCTCGCGTGGACCAGCGTATTCCGACTGCCCGTTGTCAACACATCGCCGACCTGTGCGTTGCCCGCCTGATCCTTGGGCAGCACCTGCCACACGGCATCCCAGGCACCGAGATCGCTCCAACCGGCCACAAGCGGGACCATCGACACCGCAATGCCCGGGTCCAGCCGGACCTCATCCTTGACCGTCAGTTTTTCCATGACTGCGTAGTCGATGGACTCGGCGGGAATCGAAAGGAAAGCGTCCTGATCCGGCCGAATGAATGGCGTCGCCGTCTGCGTATCGGCCCGACGCCCCGCCCAGGCCCGCGTCGTCGGCTTGGCCAGATCAGGGCGACAGGCGTCGATCGCACGCAGCCAGACCGATGCGCGCAGCACGAACATTCCGGCATTCCAGAAGTAGGCCCCGTCGTCGAGATAGGACTGTGCCGTCACGGCATCGGGCTTCTCGACAAAGCGAAGCACCCGCCTCGCGCCACCGCTCAACCCAGCCGACGCACGTACGGATCCATCCGCCTGGATATACCCATACCCGGTCTCGGGACGATCGGGCTCGACGCCAAGAATGACAATGGCCTCGGAGGACGACGCAACGCGAATCGCCGATCGCATCGCAGCCGAAAACGCGGCCTCATCAGCGATCGATTGATCGGCTGGGGTCACGACCAGAACCGGATCGCGGCCCGACTCGCGGGCGGCCAGCGCGGCCAGCGTCAGAGCGGGCGCGGTATTGCGGCCGGCGGGCTCGAGCAGCAGGCGTGCACGCTCGACCCCCAACTCGCGCAATTGTTCAGCCGCCAGAAACCGGTGCGCCTCGCCCGTAATGACCAGAGGCGAACCGAGCGGAGTCGTTTCATCGGCCAGATCAGTCAATCGGCGCACGGCCTGCTGAAAGAGGCTCTCCTGCCCGGTCAGGCAGACGAACTGCTTGGGAAATCCAGCCCGCGACAAGGGCCACAAACGCGTGCCCGATCCGCCACAGAGGATCACCGGAATGACTTCGAGACCCGTCTCGGCCGCGCCGCCTGTTTCACCCATCATGTCCGTCCCCGCCGCTTGCGGGCCTTCGGCGGCGCCACGATTGCATCGTAGAGCGCGATGAACTCCTGCGTGAGCTTATGAGACGGCTCGAGGTGGATCAAGGGTCGAGCCAATTGGTGGGACTCACGCACCTTGACGGTCGACCCCAGATAAGGTTCCAGTACGGGCAGCCCCTCATCAATCAGTTCCTTGACCAACTCGGCCGGTAAGCGGGCACGCGACTGAAACTGGTTGACAATGACACCGATCACGCTCAGGTCGGGGTTGTGATCCTCACGGAGGTCTTCCACCTCGGCCATCAATCCGTAGAGCGCCCGCCGCGAGAATTCGTCGCAGTCAAAGGGAATCAGGCAACCGCCCGCTGCAATCAAGGCGCTGCGGGTGTAGAAGTTGAGCGCGGGCGGCGTATCGATCCAGATCGCATCGAAGTGTTCGGACAGCGCCTCCAGGCCCTTTTTCAGCTTGTAGATCTTGTAGCGGGACTCGAGTTTGGGCAGCAGTTCATCGAGGCGCGCCGTCGCGGGCATCACGCTGAGTCCCGGATAAGGCGTCTCCGTAATGAATTCCTCGGCACCTTCCTTGAGCGTGAACTTCAGCGATTGATCGAAAAAGCCCGAGGTGCCGCTCGATTCGTCCAGCGCATCGACAAGGCCTGAGCCCAACAGATAGCGACTGCTGCTCGCCTGTGAGTCCAGATCGACCAGAAGCGTGCGAATCCCGCGGCTAGCGCCAACCGCAGCAAGATTGCAGGCGATGGTCGACTTGCCAACGCCTCCCTTTTGATTGAACACGACGCGAATCATGGGAGACTCCCGATAATAGTCACTCAGCGATTACTCTAGCCGAAGGGCACCGTTGCCTCAAACGCACCCCATGCCCACCCCGCAACAAACGGGCTTGACTCACCCAACCGCCTGATGCCCTTCTGGCCGCTCCTCCTCGCAATACTGATCAGCCTTCTCCTGACGGCGCTCCTCATCCGCTTGAGCGCCTGGGTTGGCTGGGTCGACTCGCCCAACGCACGGTCCAGTCACACGATTGCGATGCCCCGAGGGGGAGGGCTTGCGATCGTGATCAGCACGCTGCTCACCGTACCCCTCATCCTGCAGGGTGGACGCCCACCCATTGACCCATGGACCATGCACGGTATCGTGGCAACGCTGCTGTTGGGCCTGCCGGTCGCTGCGGTGGGCCTCATGGACGATCGGACAGGCGTCGCGCCCCGCTGGCGGCTCTTGACCCATGCGCTCGTTGTCCTGACCCTGCTGCTGTGGCTCGCCCCCTTGCCCGGCCTCCTGCTGGCCCAGGGCATCGCAATGCCGCCCGTGCCCCTTGCACTGGGCCTGTGGTTTTTTGGTGTCGCCTGGGTCAACGCATACAACTTCATGGATGGCGTTGACGGGCTCGCCGCCAGTCAGACCCTGTTCATGACCCTCTCGGCCGGGACCCTTTCAGTCATCGGATCGCCAGACACCCTGCCCCATCCGATCACCGCACTGATGATCACGATCGCCTGCACCAGCGCAGGCTTCCTCTGGTTCAACTGGGCACCGGCCCGGATCTTCATGGGCGATGTGGGCAGCACCTGGCTCGGTTTCATGATCTTCGCATTGGCCATCCTGACCGTGCGAGAGGGCTGGATGAATTTCGGCAGCTGGCTGATCCTGGGGGCAGTCTTCGTTGTCGATACTTCATTGACGTTGCTGGGCCGTATCGTTCGTCGCGAAAAATGGCTGCAAGCTCATCGCTCGCACGCCTATCAGCAGGCCGTAAAAAAGCTCGAACGCACCGGCCATGATCGCACGCAAGCCCATAGACGGGTCACGCTCGGTATAACTGCCCTCAACCTGATCTGGCTCATGCCGATGGCCTGGGCTGCACAGCATTGGCCTTCATACAATATGGCTCTTTGCATGATCGCGTATCTGCCCCTGGTCATGATCGTCTTGCGCACGGGGGGCCGGCCGCACCGAAACGATTGAACGATCGCCTTCACCCCCTCTCCCATCTGATGCTGAACGGGCTCTTACGGCGGGAGGGTCACGAGCCAATGATCGTCAACCGTACAGAACAGCCCCCTCGGGTTCAAGCGTCTGACATCAGCCACCTGCTGGGGCGTGAGAGCGTCGAACCGGACCCCGCACTGCTTGCGCGACACATCACCGGAAGGTCTGTGATGGTGACGGGTGCAGGCGGCTCGATCGGGTCCGAATTGTGCCGCCAGATCGTCGCGCTCGACCCTCGTGAGCTGGTCCTCCTGGACTCCAGCGAGTACGCGTTGTACCAGATCGATCGAACGCTTCGCGGCGGGTCGTCTGCGAGCCTGACACCGCGACTGGCTTCGATCCGTGATGCGGATCGCATCCGCTCGATCATGCGTGAGCACCCCATCGAGACGCTCTATCACGCCGCCGCTTACAAACATGTGCCGCTGGTCGAAGCCAATGTCATCGAGGGCGCTGCAAACAATGTCCTGGGCACCTGGACGCTCGCTCGGGCCGCGCAAGAGGCGGGCGTTGCGACCTTCGTGCTGATTTCCAGCGATAAGGCGGTGCGTCCGGCGAACGTGATGGGGGCGACGAAGCGGTGGGCGGAACTCATTGTTCAGGACTGCGCGCGGCAGTGCTCATCACAGGGCCCACCCGGATCGACCCGACCGCGTTTCAGTGCCGTGCGCTTTGGCAATGTGCTGGGGTCCAGTGGTTCGGTCGTCCCGCTCTTCCGACAACAGATCGAACAAGGCGGCCCGGTGACCGTAACGCATCCGGACGTCACCCGATACTTCATGTCGATCCACGAAGCGGTCGAACTGGTGATCCAGGCGGGCAGTCTCGGAGAAGGCGGCGAGATCTTCCTGCTCGATATGGGCGAGCCGGTCCGCATCGTCGATCTCGCGCACAACATGATCCGACTCGCGGGATATACGGTCCGGGATAGCGTGCGGCCGGACGGCGATATCGAAGTGCGCTTCATCGGCCTGCGTCCAGGCGAGAAGCTGTTCGAAGAGCTCCTGATCACATCAGGTCGAACCGAGGGTACGGCCCACCCGAAAATCACTCGCTCCAGCGAGCCTTCAATGACTCATCCGGAGCTTGAGCGAGCCATCCATCAACTGGAGGCCGCGATCACGCGGCAGGATGACGCGTCTGTTCGAGCACTCGTGATGGCGATCGGCACGCGATAGTCCCCGGCCCTGCTCGACTCAAAACCCGACAATGACCCCGAGCGATACGATGCCGTACTTCTCGTCGAAGCGGTGCGCGGTCAGGCTGTTGTACAGGAGCGGCATTTCGCCCAGGAATTGATTGCTCATCGCCTGCCCCCGCAAGAACAGGCGGGCCTGACCCGTGAAGCGATAGCTGATTTCACCCAGCAGGGTGTGGTTGGATGCGTAATTGACCTGTCCAATGCTGCGCGCTGCAATCAGGTCGTCGCTGGATCGGCTGATATGAAAATACTGATACGCTGCCCGGAGACCCCAACGCTCGCCGATCGGCACCCGGATCCCCAGACCCGCATGCGCAAATCGGGTCGAGTAGTTGATGGCGTTCAGTTCGTCCGCCAGACCCAGTTGCTGCACGATTGGGGCGATGATCGTATCGACCTGCCCATTCTCGTCGTAGAACTGCCCATCGATCCAGCGTCGAGTCAGCGCCCCCAACCGTGCCGTCACGGAGTCGACACTCACCGTGCCCCGCCCCATGCCGGCGAAAGCGGTCAACGCACTCGAGCCCAGCCACCAACTGCTGATGAGATCAAGCTGGGCCTGACGGTCGGACGGTCGGTCGACACTGAGGCCGTCGAGCAGGCTGAATACCGGCCGTGCCTTGAGTTGCGCGGGCGTTGCTGCAATGCTCGGGCCCAGATTGCCCCAAACCGACGCCCGGATGGCCAGGTCAGGCCCGCGCGAGGCGAGACCCGACGCGAGCAGGCTGTGCTGCACGCCCAACTGCCAGGTATTCAGCGCCGGCTCAAGCTCACCGTAACGAATATTCCTTCGGAACAGTCCGGCATCCATCCAGGTGCGCTCGCTGAAGCCATAGCCCGCCCGGAGATGCAAACCCTTGAGGTTTCCGACTGAGTCGTCAGAGATTTCAGCTGGACGCAAATTGAATACGTCCAGCCGCTGGTTCATATGGTCGAGTGCCCACTCGACATACCCGGTTCGGGGCGCGTACTGATGAGGGACCGCTTCGACGAACCCGTCCAGCGGTGCCGCCTGCAGAAACGGGGGCGTCCCCGCCACCACCAGAGCAGACGCGCATACCGCGCGCACCCTCTGAAACAAGCCCCGCAGGACAGGCTGTCGTCGATGAACGGCGGCACGTCCGGATGGGGTACGCACCGCCGTCACGCGCGATTCACGACCGCCAGACATCGGCGCCCCCCATCCCGTGAAACCGATCAGACCGGGATCATCGGTGTCACCACCACGATCTGGTCGATGATTCGATCGCTGGCGTCGAGCAAGCCCAAGCCACCGACGTCAACCGCAAGCGACAACTCGCTGTTCGACGAGAACAGCGCATTGCCCCCCAGCAGAATCATCGGCGCAAGCGGCAGGCTGGGCTCGGGCGCACGCAGATCAGCGATCAGATCGGCCACATCGTACTGACCCTCAAAGGCGCGGTCGAGATCGAAGGTTCGATCGAGCACATCGATCACCGTGGCGAGTGAGGGCGCATCGATCACCCCATCGACGGTCACCGCATTCTTGACGAGATTGATCAAGGTAACGGCTGAGCCATTGCCGGCGAGCAGGTTGGCGACGCCCTGCAGGCCGTCAGACCCCACCAGAATCTGCCCCACACCCAGCAGAAGCCCACCGAGATCGAAGATGTCGGCCAGCGGCAATTGACCCAGCGCGCTGTTCGGATCCGGCAAGGTCACCGCGTCCATCAGCTTGATCACGGCTTCGCCCGATGCGCGGTTGCCCCACAAACCGTTCACGACGTCCGCAGCATCCGAGAGCAGGTTGAAGGCTGTGTAATCGCCCATCAGGCTATCCACATGCACCGCCAGCTGCGGGAAGCTCATGGACGCGGCAGGGCTCGTCGCGATGAGATCGAGCATCTGCACGATCGTCTTGTCACCCAGACTGCCAGCGTAAGGCGTTCCGTTCGAACCCAGCACCTGACGGGCCAGGGTCTCGATGCGCTCGACCAACTGTTGATCCTGCGTGCTGAGCTGCACGTCCTGCTTGAGCGAGCTGAGCGTGTCATCCTGCAAACTGACCGGGAGCGTGAAATTCGCCCGCAAAGCGGAAAGCAGACTACCGACCGTATTGATGCTGGACGGCACATTAATCAGCGCAGCACCGAGGTCAAGCAACTGGGACAGATTGATTGCCTTGAGACTGTCCGGCACCGAAACCGTATCGCGCAGCAAGTC
>JBDLRB010000208.1:0-4402 GCA_039800205.1 Pseudomonadota bacterium
GCGGCCGCGACGAACAGTACCGTCGCGACCAGATTTTGCGTGGACAACGAAGCGGGCATATAAAACACGCCCACCAGAAGCGGAATCGCCAGGACTCGGGTCCAGGTCAGGAGGTTGGGTAGGCTGGAGAACATCGTTCTTCTCATCGGGCGTTCGGACACACGTGCTCATGCCGGAACCAGCAAAACAGAAACGACCCGGCGAGATCCCTCATTCAGTGTAGCCGACGATAGATTTCCTCAGCCAGCGTGCTTGAGACTCCCTCGACCGAGGCAAGCTCTTCAACACTGGCGGACATAATGCCACGCATCCCACCAAATCGAGCGAGAAGTCGCGCCCGCCGCTTCGGACCGACCCCATCAATGTCGTCCAGCGTGGACCCCTGACGGCTCTTGGCGCGGCGTGCGCGCATGCCCGTGATGGCAAACCGATGCGCCTCGTCGCGAATTTCGGCGAGAAGCATCAGCGCGGCGGAGTCCTTACCCGGTACCAGCGTCGGGCGCTCGTCGGCGAACACCAGCTTTTCCAGACCGACCCTCCTGCCCTCACCCTTTGCAACACCCACCAGGACGGATGGATCGAGGCCAAGCTCCTGGAAGACCTCGCGCGCGGCATTGACCTGAAGTGACCCACCATCAATCAGTACGATATCGGGTAACCGGAGGGTGTTGTCCGGCTGCACGGGCCCTGCGGCCCCGGCACCCGATGCCCCGTCAGGACGCTCGGGTTGCGCGACCGCCTGTAGCCCACGATACCGCCGCAGCAACACCTGGCGCATCGCGGCCGGGTCGTCGCCCCCCGTAATCCCTGAGACGTTAAACCGTCTGTACTGGGACGGCTGCAGGGCCTGCGCCTGAAACACGACACAAGAGGCCTGAGTGGCCTCGCCCTGCGTGTGGCTGATGTCGAAACACTCGATGCGGAGCGCGTCGAGATCGAGTCCGTCATCGAGATTGAGCAATTCAGCCAGTGCTCGGGTGCGCTGTCGCTGCGTGCCCTGCTCCGAGACTCGACGCACGATTGCAAGCTGCGCATTACTCACCGCCTGATCAAGCCAGCGCCGGCGTGGCCCCTGAGGCTGACGCAACCACTGAACGGACTGGCCCGCCCGGCCGTCCAGCCACTCGCGGAGGATCGGATCAGTGAGGGTTTGCCGACAAACGATCAGCGCCGGAACGGGTAGAGACTCGTAGTGCTGCGCGACAAAGGCCTCAAGCACATCGCCTTCGACCGGGGGATTGTCGGGGTCGACGACGCTGACCGGAAAGATCGCCTTGTCCCCGAGGTGCCGACCGCCTCGCACCATCGCGAGGTTGACGCAGACCAGGCCTGAAGCCATCACGATGGCGATGACGTCGGCGTCAACATCGCTGCCTGTTTCCATCGTCTGCTGGCTGAGCACGCGCGACAGCGCCGCCAGCCGATCCCGAATAACGGCTGCGTCCTCGAATCGCCACTCCTTCGAGGCGGTCTGCATCGCCCGCTCCAGTTCGCCCATCACCTGCTGATGGTCACCGCGAAGAAATCGGGACGCAGACGTCACATCCCGCTCATAGTCCGCATCGCTGATCACCCCGACGCAGGGGGCGCTGCAGCGTTCGATCTGATGAAGCAGACACGGGCGAGTGCGATGCGCATAAACGGAATCTTCACAGGTCCGCAGTCGAAAAACTTTCTGGAGCACCTGAATGCTTTCCTTGACCGCCCAGGCACTGGGAAAGGGTCCGAAATACTGGCTGCGCCGATCGACCGCGCCCCGGTAATAGGACATCCGAGGATGACGATGCCCGCTCAGGCGCAAGTAGGGATAGCTCTTGTCGTCGCGGAACACGATGTTGTAGCGCGGCCGACCGGTCTTGATCAGGTTGCTCTCGAGCAGCAAGGCCTCAGCCTCAGACGCCGTGACCGTCACGTCGATCCGAATGATTTGCTCAACCATGTGCGCGATGCGCGGACTCGGATGGTTCTTCTGAAAGTACGAAGACACCCTCTTGCGCAGGTCACGGGCCTTGCCGACGTACAACAGCTGTTCGTCGTGCCCGATCATCCGGTAGACCCCCGGCCGATTCGGCAGCGAGGCCACGACCGCTCGCAGGTCAGGCGCGGAGTCAGCCATGGGACGGCCGACCGTCAGTCCAGCGACGCCCGGGCAAACAGGCGTTGCACGCGCCGGGCCCAGCCCGCAGGAGGACGCCAGCGCAATTCCCCAAGCAAACGATCGACGAAGTCAGAACGATTGCACACCAGCAGGAGGTCGCAGCCTGCGCCAAGCGCCGCCCGCGCACGATGAACGATATCCCCAGCAACGGCAGCGCCCTCCATCGCAAGATCGTCGCTGATGATGACGCCATCAAACCGCAGCCGCTCGCGCAAGATCGACCGAAGCCAAACGGAGGAAAAACCGGCCGGCTGCGCATCGACGGCCGGATAGCGAACATGAGCGGGCATCACCGCCAAGAGCGACTCACGTAACCATCCATAAGGCGCGGCGTCGGCAGCCAGGATCTCGTCGAGTGAGCGCTCGTCCACCGGCAACTCGTGATGCGAATCAGCCTGTGCCCACCCATGCCCCGGAAAATGCTTGCCGCAGTGGGCCATCCCTGATCGCAGCAATCCATGCATCAAGGACTGTGCGAGCAGCGTCACGACCCGTGGGTCGCCATGGAATGCCCGCCCTCCGATCACAGCGGAACGCTCATGCTCGAGATCCAGAACCGGGGTGTAGCTGAGATCGATATCGAGCGCACGCAGCTCTCGCCCGATCACCCGACCCAGGCGGGTAGCCTCGGAACAGGCGTCCAGCGGATCGCGCGCCCACCATTCACCGAGGGTGCTCATCGGCGGAATCGCAGTAAAGCCATCGCGAAACCGCTGTACACGTCCCCCCTCGTGATCGACCGTGATCAGAAGGGGCTGCGTGCGGACCTGACGAATCGAGGCCACCAAACTCGAGAGTTGTCGACGGCTTGTGAAATTACGGCTGAACAGGATGACGCCGCCCACCAGCGGATGTCGCAAGCGCTCGATGTCCGATGGTCCCAAACGCGGGCCAGCCACATCAATCAGCAAGGGTCCTGAGCTCATGAACGCGCATCCCTGGTTTCGAGGACGACAAAGGCCAATACCGTATCGGCCTCATCCGACAACGACACGTGGGCGACCAGGCCGAGCGCGTCGACGTATTCAGCCAATGCCTTCCGGGGCACGGCCATCGGCTTACCTCGTCGATCGTTCAGAATCTGAAGCGACAAAAGCGTCATGGGGCCCCGCAATCCAAGGCCCAAAGCCTTGCTGTACGCCTCTTTTGCAGCGAAGCGCTTGGCCAGATAACGCGCCGCGTACGCCGCCCCATGGGCACCCCGTGCCTTGCGTCGGTCATATTCCGCACATTCGTCCGGTCCCAGCACACGCCTCGGAAAGCGGTCTCCCCATCGTGCGATCAACTGTTCGATCCGATGCATCGCCAGCAGGTCACTGCCAATCCCGTAGATCATCGACTATCGCCCCGGTGCCGAGACTGCCTCACGCATCAGACGCTTCATTTCGCGCACAGCCTCGCGCAGGCCCACGAAAACGGCTCGCGAGACAATCGCGTGCCCGATGTGAAGCTCCCGGACCCCCGGGAGCGCAGCGACCGCCTGCACATTGACATAGTTCAGGGCGTGCCCCGCATTGAATCGCATACCGGCCGCCTGAATCAGCTCGCCGGCGCGCCGTATCCGCGCAAGCTCCGCCCGCACGGCGGGCGCGTCGACATCCCGCCCCTGGTGATGAAAGGCGTGGGCATAGGGGCCGGTGTGCACCTCGCATACCCTTGCACCGATCTGCGCGGCCGCCTCGATTTGCCTGGGATCGGCATCGATGAATACGCTGGTCGCAATCCCGGCATCGGCCAGTCGGGAGAGCACAACGCGTAATCGCTCTTTCTGCGAGACGATATCGAGTCCGCCTTCGGTCGTGACCTCGTTCCGGCCCTCGGGGACCAGCATGGCCATCTGGGGTCGGATCGAACACGCAATGTCGAGCATTTCGTCGGTGGCTGCCATTTCGAAATTGAGCTTGATCTGCGTGAGATCCTTCATGCGGGCCACGTCAGCATCCTGAATATGCCGGCGATCCTCACGCAAATGCAGCGTAATGCCATCCGCACCGCCCAGATGGGCCTCTACGGCCGCCCAGACCGGGTCCGGCTCATAGGTGCGTCGCGCCTGACGAAGGGTCGCAACATGGTCAATATTGACACCGAGTTCAATCATCTTGGTCTCACAGCTTATGAAGGTCGATCAGGATTTGGCGCGTCCGCAGAGGAACACCATCGAGTTCGTGCGACAGGATCGCGCGCGCGAGGTATTTTGCCTGCATCCGTGAGCTGGGGCTGCCCAACTGACCCTGCGACAATTCG
>JBDLRB010000209.1:0-2734 GCA_039800205.1 Pseudomonadota bacterium
GACCGATCCCGACTCAGACGCGTCCCTCATTGTTTCATCCTCTCGCCGGATGGATCGAAGAAATGCGGTGAGACCACCTGTACCGCGACCCGCTCGCCGATCAGGGGCGCATACGCATGCAGCGTTTCACCGGCCCGCTGCATGCCGCCCTCGACAAAGCCCAGCGCAATCGAATGACCCAACATCGGGCTGGGCGTCGCTGAACTGATCCAGCCGAGCTTGCGCGGCTGGTCCATGGGCGCATCCGCCGGGATCAGAATGCTTCCCGACCGAATCGCATCCTTCGGATCGAGGGGCGTCAAGCCCACCAGCGCGGGACGGGCGGGGTCGTTCAGGCCAGGACGATCGAGCATCGCCCCCCCAACAAAGAGCCTGTCCTTCCGGAGCAAGCGTGCGAGCCCGAGATCGGTCGCCGTCACCCGGCCATCCAGCTCAGCGCCGGCAACATGTCCCTTTTCGATCCGCAGTACGCCCATCGCCTCGGTGCCATAGACATCGATGCCCCAGGGTTGCCCGGCCTCGAGCAGAGCCTCCCAGAGCCACACGGCATAGTCCGCCTCGACGGCCAGTTCGTAGGCGCGCTCGCCCGAAAAGCTGACTCGAAAGACCAGCAACCGAACGCCCTGCAGCTCGGCCTGCAACAGCCCTTGAGGCGGCAAGGCGGCCTCCCCGACCTCGACGCCGGGGAGCAGCGCAGCCAGCACGTCACGAGCATGCGGCCCGGCCAGGGCAATCTGCGCATATTGATCGGTGACCGACAACGCAGACGCACGGAGCGACGGCCAGGTCCACTGGAGAGCGAACTCCATGTGCCTGAGCACCCGGGCGGCGTTCGCCGTCGTAGTGGTGAGGTAATAGCGATCGTCCGCGATTCGCGCAAAGGTCCCGTCATCAGCCACCAGACCATCCTCACGCAGCATCAGACCGTAGCGAACCTTGCCGACCGGGAGCGACAGGACATTATTGCAATAGATCCGGTGCAAGAAGGCACCCGCGTCCGGACCGCTGACTTCGATCTTTCCAAGCGTTGACACGTCCATGATGCCGACGCGCTCTCGAACCAGCATCGATTCCCGCCACCAGGCCTCCCGGAAGGTTTCGCCGGGTCTCGCATACACGCGTGGCCGCACCCACTGCCCCACCGTATACATCGTCGCGCCCCGTTCGACATGCCAGTCATGGAGTGGCGTGCGTCGAGTCGGCTGCGCATGCTGGTCGGTCTCCAGGCCGGCTAATGCGCCAAAGGCAACCGGCGTGTAGGGCGGCCGGAAGGTGGTCGTGCCGACATCGGGAATAGGCAAGCCTCGCAGGCCCGCCATCAGCGCCAGACCGTTGATGTTCGAGGTCTTGCCCTGATCGGTGCCCATACCAAGTGTCGTGTAGCGCTTCAGGTGCTCGACCGAGCTGTAGTTTTCGCGATGAGCGAGCTGCACATCCTCGACGCTGACATCGTCCTGAATGTCGACGAAGCGCTTTCCGCGCCCCAGCCCATCGGGGACTGACCAGAAGGGTTCGATCGAGTCGTCCGGATCGAACACCCCTGCTGCTGCGCCGATACACTCGATGGCCTGCGGACACCGGTCAGGAACAAAGCACGATAACCGCTCGACCCACTTCAAGGTCCCACCGGCTTGAGACCACAGGTGGACCGTCGGGGTCCACCCCCCCGAGGTGGCCAGCAGGTCACAGTCAAGATCAGCGACCGATTCACCGCTTCGCCTGAAGACGCGTACCCCCGTCACCGCCCGCCGCCCTCGAACGGCCCCGACCAGGGCCCCACAATGAACAACGATCCCCGCCTCGCCGGCCGCCTCGATCAAGGCTCGGGCCGGACGATCGCGCACGTCGACGACCGTGACCGCCGCGCCCGCGGCACGGGCGGCGAAGGCCGTTCGCCATGCATCGTCATTATTGGTGAACACAACGATTGTCCGGCCGGGCAGAACGGCGTATTGACCCATATAGGCCCGGACTGCGCCCGCCAGCATCACACCTGGGCGATCGTTGTCAGGGAAAACAATCGGACGCTCGATCGCACCCGTCGCCAGGACAATTCGCTGCGCGCGAACCTGCCATAGCCTTTGCCGAGGCTGGAACGGCGGGCACTCCGAACGGTGATCATTGACGCGCTCGAGCAGGTTGACCATGCCCTGATCGTAGACCCCCAAGGCGGTGGTTCGAGTCAGCACGCGCACCTCAGGAGCGTGCGCCAGCTCGGCGAGGCGCTCAGCAACGTAATCAGCGGCGGGCACACCATTCGGACCTGCCTGTGACCAGAGCAAGGATCCGCCCACCTGCGCACGCTCATCGACCAGAATGACCCGGTCGCCCCGGCGCGCTGCAGCGCAGGCGGCTTCCAGGCCTTTTTCGCCCGCCCCGATCACCAGCAGATCACAGTGCGCGTACCGATGCTCGTAACGATCCGGGTCGGGCTCGGTGGGCGCAACACCCAATCCGGCTGCCTGACGGATATGCTTTTCGTACCAGAGCCAGGCGCTGCGAGGCCACATGAAGGTCTTGTAGTAAAAACCCGCAGGAAGCAGGCCTGCAAACCACTGGTTGATGGACCTCAGGTCGAAACTGAGCGAAGGCCAGCGATTCTGACTACAGGCCTCCAGGCCCTCATACAGTTCAATCTGCGTTGCGCGCAGATTGGGTTCCATCCGTGAGCCGGTCCGCAAGCCCACCAGCGCATTGGGCTCTTCGGCGCCCGCCGAATAGATGCCTCGGGGCC
>JBDLRB010000210.1:0-2567 GCA_039800205.1 Pseudomonadota bacterium
GCGAACCACCCTCGCCGCCGTGTTCGTCGCGCTTTCGGTTAGCATCGGCCCGTTTCCGTGCGGGTCGCGAGAGCGGCCCGACTCAACCGATCCCATGATGGAGTACCCATGAGCGAATTCCTGCTGATGTCCGTCGACGAGCACGGTGTCGCCACGCTGACGATGAACCAGCCCGAGACCCGAAACGCCTTGTCCAGTCCAGAGCAGTGGAGCGCCTTTGGTGAGCGCTGCGCCCAGATTCGTGCGGATCGCTCGATCCGTGCGGTCATCCTGACCGGCCACGGACCGGCCTTTTGCGCGGGCGGCAACGTCAAGCACATGCGGGATCGCCAAGGCATCGCCGCAGGTTCGCCCTGGGACATCCGCAACACCTACCGGGAGGGCATTCAGCAGATCCCGCTCGAGCTCTATCAGCTGGAGGTCCCCACGATTGCAGCGATCAACGGCCCGGCCATTGGAGCGGGGCTGGACCTGGCCTGCATGTGTGATCTGCGACTCGCATCAAGCGAGGCCCGTTTTGCCGAAAGCTTCGTCCGTCTGGGCATTGTGCCCGGCGATGGGGGGGCGTGGCTGCTGCAGCGTGCCGTGGGCCAGCAAAAAGCCCTCGAACTGGCGCTGACCGGCGAAATGATCGATGCGGACGAAGCGCTCGCGTGCGGGCTGGTGCTCAAGGTGCTGCCCGCCGATCAGTTGATGAATGCGGCGCATACGCTCGCACGGAAGATTGCCGCGAACCCGGCCCACGCGCTCAGGATGACCAAACGCCTGTTTCGCGAAGCGCAGACCGCGCGCCTGGAAACGGTGCTGGAGCTATCGGCCGCCTACCAGGCGCTTGCGCATCACACCGCCGACCATCAGGAGGCCGTATCGGCCTTCCTCGACAAGCGAACGCCCCGCTTCGAGGGGCGTTGAAGGCTCGCTTCAGGCGGCTTCGCCCTCACGCTGCATGCGCCGACGCTCGTGTTCCTTCAGGTGGCGCTTGCGCAGGCGAATGCCTTTCGGGGTCACCTCGACCAGCTCGTCGTCGGTAATGAACTCGACTGCCTTTTCAAGCGTGAGTTCGATGGGGGACGTCAACTGAATGTTCTCGTCCTTGCCCGAGGCCCTCACGTTGGTGAGCTTTTTCTCGCGGATGGGATTGACCACGAGATCGTTGTCACGGGTGTGGATGCCGATGACCATGCCCTCGTACACGGGGTCATTGGGACGAACGAACATGCGCCCCCGATCCTGCAATTTCCAGAGGGCGTAGGCGACAGCCGCGCCGTCGTCCTGCGAGATCAGCACACCGTTTCGACGCGCCTCGATCTCGCCCGCCCACGGGCCATAGTCGTCGAACACGTGACTGGCGATACCCGTGCCTCGGGTCAGGTTCAGAAACTCGGAGTGAAAGCCGATCAAACCCCGCGCAGGAACCCGGTAGTCGAGACGGACACGCCCCTTGCCATCGGGCTCCATGCCGACGAGCTCGGCTCGGCGACGGCCCAGTTGCTCCATCACACCCCCCTGGTGTGCGTCCTCAAGGTCCATCGTCAGGATCTCGTAGGGCTCAAGGCGTTCGCCCTCGACCACACGGATCCGGGGCTTGGGACGCGAGACGGCGAGCTCATAGCCTTCACGACGCATGTTTTCGATCAGGATCGTCAGGTGCAATTCGCCCCGCCCCGACACGACGAAGGTGTCGGAATCGGCGGTGAAATCAACCCGTAGCGCTACATTGCTCTTCAATTCGCGCTCAAGCCGCTCGCGCAGCTGCCGGCTGGTCACGAACTTGCCTTCGCGCCCCGCCATCGGCGAAGTGTTGACCAGGAACTCCATGGTCATGGTGGGCTCATCGACCGACAACACGGGCAAGGCATCGGGCGTCGCGGGGTCACACACCGTGCTGCCAATACCGAGCTCCTCGATGCCATTGATCGCGACAATGTCGCCGGCCTCGGCGAACTCGACGATCGTGCGCTCGAGCCCGCGAAAACGCAGCACCTGGTTGACCTTGCCACTCACCGGTTGCGCTCCGCCCGAAGCCGGATCGCCCATCATCACCGTGACCGTCTGACCCGAGCGGATGCGCCCGCGGTTAATCCGACCAATGCCGATCTTGCCCACGTAGCTGGAATAGTCCAGAGCGGAAATCTGCAATTGCAACGGCCCGTCCACATCGTCCGCTCTGGCCGGGACATGGCGAAGAATGGCTTCAAAAAGCGGCCGCATTGTCGCGCGACCCGGTGCCGACTGCTCTTCAAGTTGAGCATCGAGTCCCTCTGCCCCGTGGGTCTCGGCGGCCTGCATCGCACCCGCCAGATCGCGCAGATTGTCCAGCGCATACCCCTGAATCGCCGAGGCATACACCACCGGAAAATCGAGTTGCTCCTCAGTGGCTCCCAGACGATCAAAGAGATCGAAGGTCTGGTTCACCACCCAATCGGGGCGCGCGCCGGGGCGATCGATCTTGTTGACGACAACGATCGGACGAAGCCCCAGCGCAAGCGCCTTACGGGTGACGAAACGCGTTTGCGGCATCGGGCCTTCGACGGCATCCACCAGCAGCAGGACGCCGTCGACCATCG
>JBDLRB010000211.1:0-6975 GCA_039800205.1 Pseudomonadota bacterium
CTTTCATCCACCAGGTCGAACAGCGTGGGAAAGGCGTTGCACAGGCTGACGCATCGGCGGCATCCGTGACAGATGTCGAACACGCGCTCCATTTCGTCGAGCGCTGACTTTTCGTTGTAGAACTCGGGGTTCAGCCAGTCCAGGGGATGGCGGGTGGGCGCTTCAAGCGAGCCTTCTCTGACAGTCATCTGTGCACTCCGCTACGACGGGTCGAAATTCGTTTCGAGGAGGGTTGGGTGAGGGAACCCAATGAACAGGGGGAGCCGCAGCTCCCCCTGGACGTTGTACCCGACAACAAGTGTGCGGGTACGGCCTGAGTGGAATCAGGCGGCCAGAGCTTCCAGAGCCTTGGCGAACTTGTTCGCGTGCGAACGCTCGGCCTTGGCCAGCGTCTCGAACCAGTCAGCGATCTCGTCGAAGCCCTCGTCACGTGCGGACTTGGCCATGCCGGGGTACATGTCGGTGTACTCGTGCGTCTCGCCGGCAACGGCCGAGCGCAGGTTGTCTTCGGACGACCCGATCGGCATATCGGTCGCGGGATCGCCGACCTCGGCCAGGTAGTCCAGGTGACCGTGGGCGTGCCCGGTCTCGCCTTCGGCGGTCGAGCGGAACAAGGTGGCGACTTCGGGGTGGCCCTCAACGTCAGCTTTGTTTGCGAAGTACAGGTAACGGCGGTTGGCCTGGCTTTCGCCGGCGAACGCGTCCTTGAGGTTCTGATGGGTCTTCGTGCCTTTCAGACTGGGCATGACACACTCCTGGGTTGGACGGAAATGGGGTTGGTACAAAAAACGTCGGATCGGTCGCGGGTTGCCCGACTGCTGTCGTGGACAGAATGCCGATTGACAAAGCGGAGTCTATCAGCGTGGCAATAACCCTAGCCAATTGAAAATTAAAATCTGATTGATTGGCTCAGGCTATCGTCAAACTTTCACGTTCTTCTGAGCGGGCCGTTCCGGCAATGCCCGCTCAGCGAGCGTCGGGCAGACTGATCTGGATCCTCAGTCCACCAAGCGGCCCATTGTCGAGCCTCAGCTTGCCCTCATAGCGGCGCGCAATTCGGGCAACGATGGCAAGCCCCAGACCGCTGCCTGCGCCGGCCCCGCCCCAATCGGTTCGTGCGGGGTCGAGTCGACTGAAGGGGCGAAGCGCCTGTGCGTGCAATGCGGCGGGAATACCCGGGCCATCATCTTCCACGCTCAGGATCAGCCCCTGTGTATCGCGCTCCAGTCGGATCTCGATCTGGGGGCTGTGCCCTGCGCGTCGGCCATGCCGAAATGCGTTGTCCACCAGATTGCCCACCACGCGACGCAGATCCGCCGCTTCGCCTCGCCAGTTCAGATCCGGCGCGATGGCGGCCGTCAAGCGCGGCGAATCGCCGCGCTCGGAATGGGTACGATACCGCTCAGCCAGCGCGAGGACCTCGCTGCTGGCATCGACCGCTTGACTCGATACGGCCGTGCCCAGGCGGGCATAGTCAACGAACTGGCCCACGATCGCGTCGATCCGTTCGATGTCTTCGATCATCGATTGTCGTTGCTCGTCCGGCAGTCTGGCCATCTCCAGCTCGAGGCGAAGACGGGTGAGGGGGCTTCGCAGATCATGGGAGATCCCCGCGAGCGCAATCGACCGGTCTTCCTCGAGTGCACTCAGATCCGCGCTCATTCTGTTGAAGTTTCTGCGCAGGGCGGCGAGCTTGGGGGGGCCACTCTCGGGCAACGGCGGAACAGGCTCGCCGCGGCCCAGTCGATTGAGCGCAAGTGCGATGGCAGCGAGCGGGCGATCGGCTTGCCAGGACAGGAGAAAGGCCGCCAGCAGCGACACCACCCCCGTGACCCATAGAATCGTGCTGAGGCGAGGTCCGAACTGGCGCTCTAAACGTTCAATCGGCAGGACCAGCCAGTAGGCGTCCCCCGCGAGATTGAAGCTGATCCACAGGCCGGGCTGGTCATTGACTCGTCCTGCCACTCGAGTTGCGTCATCGAGGAGAAGTCTGAGCCGCTCTTCCAGTGATCGGGAGCGCTCGGGCAAGGGGTGCTGCTCGATCTTGTCGCTGGGTTCGAGCGGTTGGATCCGCAAGCCTTCCTCGTCAGCGAGCTGTTCGAGTAGCTGCAAACGTCGTTCGGGCGCCGAACCGATCAGACCGGATCGGGTGAGATTGACGATCGAGGCGATTTCCCAGGCGAGCCGTTGTTCGGGAGGGGCAGAATCCAGAAGCCGGTAGGAGGCGAAAATGCCGATGACGCTGGCGATCAACAGGCCCGCAAAGAGTAGGAAGGTTCGCCAGAAGAAGCCGGCCTGCAAGGTTTCGAGCGCTTCTCTCCAGCGTGTTTGCGTCCGCGCGGCGGGCGAATCACTGCTCATCAGGGATGAAGACGTAGCCGACGCCCCAGACGGTCTGAAGGTATCGAGGTTGCGCGGGGTCTTCCTCGATGATGCGACGCAGTCGGGAGACCTGGACGTCGAGGCTTCGATCGAAGGCGCCGTACTCCCGGCCCCGAGCAAGCGTCATCAGCTTGTCGCGCGAGAGGGGCGTCCGTGCGTGTTGTGCAAGCACTTTCAGCACAGAGAATTCGCTGCTGGTCAGTGGCACGGCCTGTCCATCGCGGAGCAACTGGCGGGTGCCCAGTTTGAGGAGGAAGGGACCAAAGCTCAGATCTTCCCCGGGGCTGCCGGGTGCGCCCGGCGCCGGTGCGGCGGGGCTTCGCCGAAGCACGGCATGAATTCGGGCGAGCAACTCGCGCGGGTTGAACGGCTTGGCCAGGTAATCGTCCGCGCCCACTTCGAGCCCGATGATGCGATCGATTTCGTCGCCCTTGGCAGTCAGCATCAGGACCGGGGTGCGGTCGTGGTGTTCGCGCAGACGCCGAAGGAGCGTCAAGCCGTCATCGCCCGGCAGCATCAGATCCAGGATGATCATGTCGTACTGCTCACGCTGGAGCAGGCGCTGCATCGAGGGCCCGTCGGGGGCCAGGGCCACCTCGAACTGGTTCTCGCCCAGATAGCGCCGGAGCAGCTCTCTCAGCTTTGGATCATCGTCGACGATGAGGAGTTTTCGGTTGGAGCCGTTCATCTTCAATTGGGGCCGTTGATCTGCGCATGATAGCGAAAGCCTTGTCGTGTCGTGCGTGCCGCCTCTCGTTCGCTTACCCGTTGTAACAGGGTTTACCTTGCCGAGGAGGCTTCGGTGTGGCTCGAGGCACTAAAATGCAGGGCATGAAGCGGATCCTGGCCGTGTTTGTTGCAGTTCTGCTTGCCCTGTCCCTGACGGGCGGAATGCGTTCGTCCGTCGCGGGCGAGGCGGGGCCCGGCCTGGACCCCGCCGAGCGGGCGCATCTTCGTCAGCAAATCCGCGAGGCTCATCGACAACGGATGCTGGAGCGTCGGCAAATTGCTCCATCGCCGGGCTCGGCGCGTCCTCAGCGCCCGTATCCGCCTCACCACCAGATGAGTCCGCAGGAGCGACAGCAGTTCCGTCGCGACCTTCACGAACGGCGACAGTCGTCCGCGCGCGCGCGTCCGCCGAGTCCGGGCGCGGACGCGGGCGACGAACCGGTCATGCAACAGAGCCCGCTCGAGCGGGGTCGTCGATGAAGGTCCTGCTGGCCTTGTCCGCTTCGGGCGGTCATTGTTCGGTCGGCCTCGTGCCGCTCGATCGCTCGGCTCCGTCAGACATCGCGTCGCTCACCCGGCAGACCGGACTCGATCAATCCGCCCATTTGCTCGATGCGATTGAAACGATCCTGAGCGCGAATCAGCGCACCCGGTCTGACATTGCCGCGCTTGCCTTCGAGGCCGGACCGGGCAGTTTCACGTCCCTGAGGATTGCGTGTTCAGTCGCGCAGGGGCTCGCGTTTGGCTTGGGGGTGCCGGTCGTGCCCATTGGTACGCTCGAGGCACTGGCGGTTCAGGCGGTCGGTCAGGGCGGTGTGGGCGAACAGGGTGTGCTCGTCGCGATCGATGCGCGGATGTCTGAGATCTACAGCGCTCTGATTCTCGTCCGCTGTGACGGACAGTCTCGCTTTGGGTCGCCCCAGGGCGACGCGGAGGTTCGGGTCGGGCCGCCCGCGCAGGTTCTGGGCGAACACATCATGGGCTGGGAACTCGATCGGTCGCTGGTTGTGGTGGGCGATGCTTTTGATCGAGTGCCCCTCGCGCTTGACGCGCTCCGTGGATGGCACGGGTCCTATCGAAGGGCCTCGGCAGAGGATGCACTGCTACGTGCTGATGTGTTGGCCTGGATGGGACGGGAGCGCTTTCTCCGGGGTGAAGCGGTCGACCCGTCGGACGCGGCGCCGGTCTATGTTCGTGACAAGGTCGCCCTCGATCGCGGCGAACAGGCTCAGGCTCGAGCCGCGCGCGTCGGGCGACAACGCGGGTCGGATCATGTCTGAAGCGTGGGCGGCGAACGCCGACCGACGGGCGCGCAGGCTCACCCCATTCGACCACTGGGCGCAGCCTCGTGCGATGACGGTTGACGATCTCGATCCGGTGCTCGATATCGAGCAGCGGATCTACCCCTTTCCCTGGACGCGCGGCAACTTTCGTGACTCGCTCGATGCCGGCTACGACCTGACCGTGCTCGCGGGCTCCGGGCAGATCGCGGCGTATGCCGTGGTCATGTGGTTACCCGACGAAGTTCACCTGCTCAACCTGAGCGTGGATCGCGCCTGGCAGGGGCAGGGCCTGGGGCGGCGCTGGCTCCTGTATTTGATGGACGACGCCGCCCGCCGGGGCGCGGGAGGCATGTTGCTCGAAGTGCGCCCGTCCAACCCTGTAGCGCTTCGTTTGTACCGCGGCGTCGGCTTCGAGCAGGTGGGACTGAGAAAGCGCTACTACCCGGCCGGACAGCAGACGCGTGAGGATGCCATCGTGATGTTCAAGGCTTTTCGCCGATGACGCCGCAGCAACAGCGTGCCTGGCATGCGCTGGGCCTGGGTCCGCGGTGGGTGGCGCAGGGGCCGGTCGCTCCGCGTTCGATCGATCGCGCGATTGCTGCTCCGGAGCGCGTCCTCGCCCCTCCCGCGCCCGTATCCTCGTCGGCGCCCGATGATCCAGACAAGGCCTGGCAGCGGATCAACTTCGAAGTGCACGCCTGTCAGGCCTGCGGACTCGCTTCAACCCGACAGAAGGTCGTCGTCGGCCAGGGTTCGACCCACGCTCGCTGCCTTCTGATTGGCGAAGCGCCCGGCGCCGAGGAAGACCGCCAGGGTCAGCCCTTCGTGGGCCGTGCCGGGGCGCTTCTCGACCAGATGCTTTCCGCTGCAGGGATCGATCGTGAACGCGACGTGTATGTCACCAATACCCTCAAGTGCCGACCGCCCGGTAATCGCAACCCTCAGCCGGATGAACTCGCGCAGTGCAGCCCCTTTCTCGCGAGGCAGATTGCATTGCTCGAACCCCGAGTCATCGTCCTGCTGGGGCGCTTCGCGGCCCAGGCGGTGTTGAGCACGGATGCCTCGATCGCATCCCTGCGTGGGCGGATTCATAGGCTGCCGCAGGCGACGACCGCGACCTCATGCATCGTCACCTATCACCCGGCCTACCTCTTGAGAAATCCTGCCGACAAGGCGCTTGCCTGGCGCGATTGGGTGAGTGTCCGCCGCGCGCTCGGCGAGTCTCGCGCTTGATCAGTGCTTTGCCTGACCAATCAGCGCAACGGAGTCAAAGCGCTTCTGGTTGGCGCGGTGCAGGAAGATGACCGCGGTCATCGTGGCTGCAACAAATCCCCCAAACAACACGATGATCGTGTAGACGTGGAACTCGAACTTGATCAGCAGGGCGTACAAGCCCAGCATGACCAGGATGTTCAGATTTTCGTTGAAATTCTGGACGGCGATTGACCGCCCAGCACTCATCAGGACGTGGCCGCGATGCTGAAGCAGCGCATTCATGGGCACGACGAAAAAGCCTGCCAGCGCGCCGACGATCACCAGCAGGGGAAAGGCAAGCGTCTGGGTCGACACCAGCGTCATGACCGGGACGACCAGCCCCATGGCCACACCGACCGGTAACACCCGTACCGAGTCCCGCAGTCTGAGCGCCCGTGCAGCGACTACGGCGCCCCCTGCGATGCCCACGGCAACCACACCCTGGAGGATGGCCGCCCGATTGAGGGGCATCTCGAGGGCGACGCGTGCCCAGTCCAGCACGATGAACTGAAGCGTCGCGCCTGCACCCCAGAAGAGCGTCGTAACCGCGAGGGAAATTTGCCCGAGCTTATCCCTCCAGAGCAGGACATTGCACCGAGCGAACTCGCGCATCATCCGCAACAGGTGAAAGGGCTCTTGTACGTACCGGGCCCCCGTGTCCGGGATGCGCAGGTTGAATGCGGCGGCAAGGACGTAAATGCCGCCAATGACCAGGATCGCACTCTCGGGTGGGGTGTCGATCCCGGTTTCGACGCCCGGAAAATCGAACGACAGCAGGTAGCCAGACAGAGTGGGGCTGATCAGTGCGCCGCCCAAGACCGTGCCCAGGATGATGGACCCGACGGTGGCCCCCTCGATCCAGCCATTGGCCGCCACCAACTGCTCGGGCGGCAGCAATTCGGTGAGGATGCCGTATTTGGCCGGCGAGTATGCGGCAGCCCCCAGTCCGACCACCGCATACGCGAGGAGCGGGTGGACCGTGAAGAACATCATCGCGCAGCCCGCCACCTTGACCAGGTTGGTGATGAACATCACGCGCCCCTTCGGCATCGAGTCTGCGAAGGGGCCTACGAAGGGGGCGAGGCAGACGTAGGAGACCGTAAAGAACAGCTTCAGGAGCGGCTTGGCCCAGTCCGGCGCCTGCATCTCGATCAAAAGAGCGATGGCCGCAATCAGCAGTGCGTTGTCGGCTAAAGAAGAAAAGAACTGCGCCGCAATGATGGTGTAAAAGCCGCGTTTCATCGGAATGGGGTGAGCCAGGGGCAGAGGTGTGGTCGGCGAATCTGCGACGAAGTGCGCATGGGTTATACCATGAGGGTGTCAGGGT
>JBDLRB010000212.1:0-5936 GCA_039800205.1 Pseudomonadota bacterium
GCCAACTCGACCCGTCAACGACTGTCACGCAATCGGCGCAGGGTGTCATCGAAATCCCAGGGGACCGAGATGTATTCAGGGTGCAGCTTGACCTAGATCAGGTCTACCAGATCTCTGCCGAGGGTTTCGCGTCTCGGGTCGGAACGCTTCCCGACTCTTTCCTTCGTGTTTTTGATTCGAAGGGGCGGCTGGTCGGGTTCAATGACGATGGGGCAGCCGGCACCGATGCTGGATTGTTCTTCGTTCCGAAGGCCTCTGGTACGTACTACGTCGAAGTCTCGTCCAATAGTGATAGTCATACAGGGACGTACGCCGTTCGAGTTGTACCCCGTGCGCTCCCGCCCGATGAAGCGGCCGATACGGTCGCGACGCAGGCGAGTATCGCACCGGGTGAATCGATCAAGGCCAGCTTGCTCACGCAAGGTGACGAGGACTGGTTTTCGATCGATCTGGTGGCTGGGAAAGACTATGTCTTCCGGGCCCAGGGTGCGGCAAGCGGGATGGGATCGTTGCTTGATCCAGTGCTCGGGCTATATTCGGCAGACGGTTCACCCATCGCCAGCCACGATAATTCATTGATCTCCACCGATGCCTTCCTGGTCTATCGGCCGGTCGTGAGTGGTCGTTTTTACCTTGCCGTCAAGGCGGCCGACCCGGATGCCGACTCGGGCAGCTACACCTTGACCGCTCGCGCTCCGGACGACCATTCAGACACGCTGCAGAGGGCTAGTCTGATTGACAAAGGGGCGCCGCTGGTGGGCGCGATTCAATGGGCCAGTGGGGCGTTCGGTACTCGTGCGGTTGATGCGTTGGGCATCGCCAGTGATATCGATATCGACTGGTTCCGGTTTGAGGCCGCAGCGGGTGAGGTTCTGTCATTTAATGCGGTACCCGACGCGAACTCGACGCTCAGCCGTTTGATGGTTGAGATCATTGGAGGGGGGGTCGAGCGTCGGACATACGCGTTGGCGGATGGCTTGGAGACAGCGGATGGCTCAGCCGTTGCAACCTTCAGAGCGGACAACGGCGGAACGTACTACGCCCGGCTCATTGATGGCGCCGGTGCGACGGGGGCGTACTCGGTCACTTTGTCGGCGGGTGATGCCTCCGACGAAGATTCGATGGGTGTTGTGGCGCTCGCCATGCCGCCCGGCGTGGACAGCCGATCGATTGCTCACGCCGCACGAATCGGTTTGCCTGCTGATGTGGATGAGTTCGAGTTCGGCGTGAAATCGGGTGGTAGCTATCGAATAGAGGTTCTGACGCTCCGAGATGGCGTGCATGCGCCAATCACGGGCGCAGACCTGGCGGCCGTGTTTATGTCCTCGACCGCGGACGAAACAATCGACATCGAGAACGTCGTTCATCTTCGCTCGCCGTCCAGCTTCGAGACCGCGATTTTCGAGGCGCCTGTCGACGGGCGTGTTCGAGTTCGCATCGCGGCACAGGGCAACCTCGAGGCGGGTAATTCAGCGATCAATCTCGAGACGGGACAGTACCAGTTGCGCATTACGCGCTTCGGCGCACTGGGCGCAGATGACCGGCCCGACCAAGTTTCAACCTACTCCCTTGAAACGCATGGTGTGCTGGCTGTCGATACGTCACAAGCCTTCGAGATTGGCTCGTTCAGCGATCGCGATCTTTTTGCAGTCAGCTTGACTGAGGGCAACGTCCATCAGTTTCGCCTTCTGGGCGCAAGCGACAACCTGGGGACACTGACCGAGGCTGCCCTGACCCTACTGGATTCGGATGGCTACCTGGTCTCAAGAGGGCGCCTTGATGTGGAGTCGGGTCGCACGCTGTTAGACGTCTCCGTCTTTGAGTCGGGCCTTTACTATCTTGGTGTGTCCGCCATCGGTGGCCTCCCGGGCAGTCTGGGCAGTTACGTTGTCGAAAACCGCAAGATCGAGTTGGGCGGTGGAGCAGCCGATGCCGTTCCCGCGGATACCTTCTCCACCGCTCGTGTCGGCCCAGGGCGTCCATTTGAATCCCGCATTGACACTGCGGGCGATCTCGATTGGGTCGGTGCGACCCTTGAGTCGGGTAAGCGCTACGTCATCGATCTGTTGGGCGATGGTGATGGAGCGGGCGGCACGTTGTCTGACGGGCAACTGCGCTTGATTGATTCGCATGGTTCGGTTGTGGCGGTCGATGAGGATTCAGGGGCCAGCCGTGACGCGCGGCTGATTGTTTCGATTGCCGAGACGGGTCAGTACTTCATCGAAGCGGCGGGCACAGGCTCGGCGACAGGGACGTACACGCTTCGCGTGCGCGAGCTCTACTCCGGCGAGGCCGATCCCTTGAAGGCAGAGCAGTGGGTGTTGCCCGCACTGGGGCTTGATCGGCTCGATGGTTCGATCAGTGGCGCTGGGGTTCTGATTGGCATGATCGATGATGGGGTCGATACGGCGCATCCGGACCTGCAGGCCCAGCTCGATTTTTCGAAGGCCTATGACGCCGCGTACAAATCTGCGGACGGCCGTCACAAGATCCCCTACCCGACCGTTCCAGATGGTGACTATCACGGTACCCCTGTCGCCGGAATCATGGTCGCTGAGGCAAACAATGAGACCGGGATTGTTGGCATTGCACCCGATGCCGAGCTTGCTTCTGTGCGGGTCAAGTGGCAGTGGGGCCACATGATCGATGCGCTGGGTAAGCAATATCAATTCGATGTCAGTAACAACAGTTGGGGCGTGATGGCCCCGTTCGTTGACAGCTTTAACAGTACGACTGTGGTCTTCGCACACGAGGCGATTCGCAGAGCAGTCGAAGATGGGCGACAGGGGCTCGGTACGGTCATGGTGTTCGGTGCAGGGAACAGCAATACCTTCGGTGCGAATACCAACTACAGCAATTTTGCCAACGCGCGTGAAGTCATCACTGTGGGCGCCACAGAGCGGGATGGTTCGCCGGCGGGCTTTTCAACACCGGGTGCAAATGTCTTGGTCGGAGCTTTCGGAACGGGCGTACTCAGTACGGATCGGAGCGAACCAGGGCTCGGGATGAATACTGTCGGTAATTACACGATGTTCAGCGGAACATCGGCAGCCGCTCCGGTCGTTTCTGGTGTAGTCGCATTGATGCTGGAAGCAAACCCTGGGTTGGGCTACCGCGATGTTCAGGAGATACTCGCGCTATCTGCCCGTCGGCTGGATAACCAGGACTGGAAGCAGAACGGTGCGGTTCACCTCAATGGAGGCGGCTTAGCCTATAACGACCAACTCGGTTTCGGATTGGTCGATGCCTGGGCGGCAGTGCAGCTCGCGCAGACCTGGGGGCGGACCAGTACTGCGAACAACGAAGTGGTGACCGCGGACCGATCGTTTGGGTTACGAGATGCGATCCCGGATGGGACGGGAGCGTACGAGCGCGTATTCAGTCTCGAGGGTAATGTGCGAGTCGGGCACATCGAGCTGTCAGTCGATCTCCGGCATAGTCGACTTGGTGACCTCACGATTGAGGTGATCTCGCCCAGTGGGACTGTTTCGGCGCTGATGAATCGGCCCACGGTCAATGCGGAGCAGCCCTTCGGTCAGTCCGGTATCGACAGCGGGGTCCCGACTCACCTGCTGTGGGATTTCTCCAGCGTCCAATTCATGGGTGAAAAGGCCGCCGGCGACTGGACCGTTCGGGTTCGTGACGTTCGCGCTGAGGAAACCGGTCAGATTGCCTCGTTGTCGCTTCGGGCGTACGGGTGGCGCGATAGCGGCGATGACATTCTTGTGTTTGGCGATGCGGGGTTTGGGGCGCAGGCGGTCGGCCGCACCATCGCTGACGAGGGCGGCATCGACCAGTTGAATGCGGCCATGACGAGTGTGGATCTGCTGATCGACCTTTCAGAGGGCATGCTCATCGGCGGTGGTACAGAGTATCCCTTTGCCGATTGGACCATGATCGAACACGCGGTGGGTGGCGAGGGGTATGACCGAATCATTGGTAGCGCCGTGGCCAATCATCTGAGCGGTCAGGCCGGGGATGACATTTTTGTTGCCTCGGCGGGTAACGACACGATTGAAGGCGGTGTCGGCTTCGACACCGTAACCTATTCGGGAACCGCGGCGGGCTACAGGGTGTCTTACGACCCGTTCGAACGCGCGATCACTGTGGCTGACGTCAACCCCAACGACGGGGACCTCGGGTTCGATGTGCTGACGAGTGTCGAGCGCCTGGTCTTTGCTGACCAGGAGGTCGCTGTTCAGTCGGTGAGCGGAGGTCGCGCGCCGGTCATCAATCGATCGTTCTTCGACAAGCCGATTGAGGTCGACAAAGGGGACGACCTCATCTTTGAACTCCCGCCGGATATCATCTTTGACCCGGACGACATCGAGCCCATTGCGCCAGTGCCGCCTGGCGATGCAGAGCCTGATGATCCGGTGCAGATGGGAGAGGAAGGCGAAATCCTGTTTGGTTTGATTTACCTGGACGCCTATCGTGCCGCAAAAGGTCGGTCGATTGCTGAAGTGCAATTGACGTTGACGCCAGAGGCAGATCCCGATCAGCTCGTTCACGTGTTCGAAAAGATCCTGATCAACGATCAGTCGGTCGATGCGTCCATGTTGTTGCTGGAGCTCAAGAGTACGAAGGGCATGCGTGCGATTTACGAGATTCGCTTATCCGAAGCGGGTACGCAGCAATTCCCGGAAATCGATTCGATCGACTTTGCCCTAAAGTTTGATCTCGCCGACGTCGTCTATGAGGCAACAAAAGTCGACCTCGTGTCGAGCGAGTTTGGTATTGCAAACGTCCTGGATCGTAAGCCCAGTACGCTGGCCTCACTTCGGATCGAGGCCTCGGGAGAGCAGGGTGAATCGCTCCCCGAGTGGCTGACCTTCGACGAAGAGAGTAAGACGTTTCGAGGTACGCCACCGGATGATTTTCAGGGTCAGGTCAAGGTCCTGTTGAAGGCATTTGATGACCAGGATCAGTCCGCCGAGGGTGTCCTGACATTCCAGTGGGGCGATAACCAGGCACCCGTTGTCCAGGCGGCGTACTCAATGGAGATCGTCGAAGACCATGCCGAACCGATTTCTCTGGGTCTCGTCGGTCCAGTGGATCCGGAGGGGACCTCGGTCACGGTCAAAGTGATCGAGTTGCCGATTTGGGGGCGCGTCTTGCGGCCAAATGGTGACGCCCTTGCGATGGGCGTCGAAGTCAGCGCAGACGAGATCGAGCAGTGGGTTTATGAATCGGAACCGGATCGAAATGGCGATGCAGGCTATGTCCGTTATAGCGCGACCGATGAGGACGGGGTGACCGCGACGTCTTCCGTTCGTGTGTTCGTTGCGCCTGTGAATGATGCGCCTCGATTCGCTCCAGACGGAGGCATTGTTGTCAGGGTGTCCGATGGCTCGACCTCGATCGAGCTGGCCCAGCCTTTCGATCCGGAGTCGACGATCGAAACCGTTTCGGTCGTTGAACTGCCCCTCCTTGGTGAGGTCACGCATGATTCGAAACGAATCGAGATCGGCGATTCCCTGAACGTTTCGGATCTACGATCTTTGCGTTATTCGCTCAACGAAAATGTCAACGGTCCAGTAGGCCGAGTCGTCATTCGAGCAATCGATCCTCAAGGGTTGTCCAGCGACTGGTCTTTGAGCATCGAGTCGCAGGGGGATCGGACGACCTCGAGTGGCACATCCGGTCCGGATGCCCTGTACGGCAGCATCGCAAACGACATTCTGTACGGTTTGGCGGGCAACGATTCGCTGTTTGGTAACGCTGGGGACGACCGACTGGTCGGCGGCGCTGGCGGGGATCTGCTTTTTGGCGGCACGGGTAGCGACTACCTTGATGGGGGCAGCGGAGAAGATACCCTTGACGGCGGGGCGGGGGCGGATGTTATGGCGGGCGGACCGGGGAATGATCAGTACTTGGTCGATGACTCGGGTGATGTGGTTGTGGAGGTCCTCTCAAAAGGTGCAGGCGGTATCGAT
>JBDLRB010000213.1:0-18376 GCA_039800205.1 Pseudomonadota bacterium
AGCCCGACTGAGGATCGCCCAGGAACTTCATCAGGCGCTGACCACCGTCGGCTTCGCGTACATCGTCGGACACGGTGTGCCACAGTCCCTGATCGACGAAGCCTTCGATGCCTCCAAGCGATTCCACGCCTCAAGCCTCGAACAGAAACAGCGCCTTGCGATCAACGCCCAGCACCGCGGCTACATGGGAATGGCCACGTCGACCATTGTGACATCGTCGGTCGCGAATGTCCGCCGTCCCAACCTGAGCGAGTCGCTGATGTTGATGCACGAGCTCGCGCCCGACGACCCCGACGTGCTTGCGGGCAAGCCCCTGCAAGGTCCCAACCAATGGCCCGACTGGCTACCCGATTTCAAGCCGACCCTCACGCGCTACGTGGACGCGGTCGAGCAGGCCGCGCGCCGGATCATCCATACCATTGCACTGTCGCTGGACCTGCCCGAAACCGCACTCGACCCCTATTTCGCACGACCCACGACATTCCTGCGATTGCTTCACTATCCGCCACAGCCGCCTCACGCCGACCATGATCAGTTTGGTTCGGCCCCCCACACCGACTACGGCATCATCACCGTCCTCGCCCAGGATGCAACGGGCGGTCTGCAGGTCCGTCCGCGCGGCCAGAGCGATTGGATCGACGCGCCGCCCATCCCAGGCAGCTATGTACTGAACGTCGCGGACATGCTCGCGCGCTGGACCAACGACCGCTTTGTCTCGACGCCTCACCGTGTGATCAATCGCTCGGGGCTCGAGCGCTATTCCATCCCCTTCTTCTTCGATACCGGCATGGATGCCCGGATCGAATGTCTGTCGACCTGCGTGACGCCCGAGCGCCCCGCCCGCTATGAACCCGTCCGCTACGGTGACTACCTGATGGAACGCCTGAACCGGAATTACGAATATCGAAAGCCGTCCGAAACCTGACATCTGCGCGCTGTGCCCACCCACTCACCTGAAATGGAGCTGCGATGAATACGAACACCTCGCGAAGAAACCTGCTGCTGTCCAGCGGCTCATTGGCCGGCGCGGCTGCCCTGGGGCTGCCGTCTGGTGCCGCTGCCCAGTCATCAAAGCTTGTGATCAACACCTACGGCGGACGGTGGGAGAAATTCTGGCGCGGCAACCTGCTGCCCCCGTTCACAAAAGCCACGGGGATCACGCCGACGCTCGACGTGGGCCTCGGTAAGAACTTCGTCGCCAACATTCGTGCGGCCGGCAAGGGACCTGCGCCCTACAGCATCGTGATGATCAACGAGAACATCGCGAGTCTGGTGCGGTCCGAGGGCCACTTCGAAGCCATCCCGGCAGACAAGGTGCCCAACCTCGCAAACGTTTATCCGAACCTCCGAAACCCGGGTAACAACGGCGTCCGCGGCATCATTTCGGCGATCGGTCTCGGGTATCGCAAAGACCTCGTCAAGAAGCCGCCGACCTCATGGACCGACCTCTGGACCAACCCAGAGTTCAAAGGCAAGATCGGGCTTTATCAGATCGGCAACACAGCCGCCATGCTGTTCTTGCTGATGACTGCGCGGATCTATGGCGGCAATGAGCTCGCGATCGACCGGGCGTTCGCCGAGATCAAGAAGTTGATGCCGTTTCAGCAGGCCGACTGGAGCGGCACCGTCGCGACCCAACTGGCACGTGGCGATGTGACGGTCGCGATGATCGATTTCCCGGAGATCGTGGCCCTGCGCAAGAAGGGCATTCCCGTCGAGATGGTTGCTCCCAAAGAAGGCGTTGTGGCTTTTGAACAGTCGTTCAATATTCTTCGAAACGGCCCGGCCAAAGAGGAAGCCTACCGTTACCTGAACCACATCCTGGACCCCAGGGTTCAGGAATCCATGGCCGCCGAGTTCTTCACCTCGCCCAGCAACACACAGTCGGTGATCCCCGCGAAACTGGCGGGCGACATTCCGATTCACGGTGCGGCCATGAGTTCGATCGTCCAGTTCGACTGGACACGCGTCAACCCGATGGTCGGTGAAATCACCGACCGCTGGAACCGCGAGATGAAATGACAGCAAACGCCTTCGCACAAGACGGGCAGCGGCCATGACCCGTCTGGTCATCGAGGGCCTGGTCAAGCAGTTCGGCGCGGTCCAGGCCCTCAAGTCCATCGATCTCGAAATCGCGCCGGGCGAACTCATCTCACTGCTGGGTCCCAGCGGCTGCGGCAAGACAACGACGCTGCGCTGCGTCGCGGGCTTCGAGTACGCCGATGCGGGGCGCGTGTGTTTCGATGGGCTGGACGTCAGCGCATTGCCACCCGAGCGTCGCGACATCGGAATGGTGTTTCAGAACTACGCGCTGTTTCCACACCTGACCGTTGGACAGAACCTCGCCTTCGGTCTGGAAATGAGGCGGGTCGGGCGCGAGGCCATCCGAACCCGGGTGGACGATGCGCTGCGGATGGTCCAGCTTGAAGCAATGAGCGAGCGCTATCCAAGGCAACTCTCGGGCGGACAGCAGCAACGCGTCGCGCTGGCTCGTGCACTTGTCATCGAGCCGCGGGTCTTGTTGCTCGACGAGCCCCTGGCCAATCTCGACGCGACACTGCGCGAAGAAATGCGCTTTTTCATTCGTGACTTGCAGCAGCGCGTAGGCATCACAACGATTTATGTCACGCATGATCAGTCCGAGGCCATGGTGATGTCGGACCGGATTGTCGTGATGTTCGACGGCCGCATTGCCCAGATCGGACCGCCACGCGAAATCTATGCTCAACCTGCAAGTCGTGCCGTCGCCCAGTTCATCGGACGTACCCAGTTGATCCCCGGTACCGTTGTAACGCGACGCAGCGAGCACCTGATCGACTTTGACTCGCCCCTGGGTCAACTGACTGTGCCCGGTGCGCGCTCACTGGCTGCAGGCGCTCGGGGGCTTCTGGCTCTCCGCCCCGAGGCGATCACGCTTGAACCTCTTCGAGCGGATGCACACCACGATGCGATCGCCTGCCAGGTCGGCCGCCAATACTTCCTGGGCGGTAGCGTCGATCACGTGCTGCACTGCGCCGGGGACCTGACCCTGATCGCACAGACGGCCCCCGCGCAGTCGATCGCGCCGGGGGCGCCGGGCCACTTCAGGATCGATCCGGCCCAAGTCTGGGTCCTGCCGGACGGCCAATCGTGACCGGATCGCTGGCAGCGGCCTCAGTCGCGGGCGGTCGCCTCGGTGCCCGCCCGCTCTGGCTGATCCTGCCCGCGGCGGCCGTACTGAGCGTCTTTCTGCTGCTGCCCTACCTGAATATCGTCGTGATCAGTCTGCGTCCCAGCGTGACGGGGGCGGCCTGGGGGGACGGTTTCACCCTTGCAAACTTCGCGCGGGTGCTGAGCGACGGTTACTTCATGGGCGTGTTGTTCGAAACGGTTTCGCTCGGCCTGAAGACCGCGTTGATTTGCCTGCTGCTCGGTTACCCCGTGGCGTTTCATCTGGCCCGTACGCAGTCGCGCTGGAAGGGCCTTCTGTATGTCTTCGTGTTGTCGCCCCTCCTGGTCGGACTGGTCGTTCGAAGCTTCGGCTGGCTGATCCTGCTGTCCGGCAACGGCGTGATCAACCAGCTGTTGCGCGATTGGGGCCTGATCTCGATGCCGATTCCTCTGATGAACAACTCGCTGGGCGTAACGATCGCATTGGTTCATGTGTTTCTGCCCTTCATGATTCTCCCCCTCATTGGCGCAATCCAATCAATCGATCCGAATCTCGCGCTCGCCGCGCGTTCGCTGGGCGCCCGGCCCTTCACGGTGTTTCGCAAGATCTGGCTGCCCCTCAGTTGGCCCGGCATTCAGGCCGGATGCATTCTGGTCTTCGTTCTGACCCTGTCGGCGTATGTCACGCCGGTGATGCTGGGTGGGGCACAGGTCAAAACCATGGCGGTCCTGGTCGTCCAGGCGCTCATCGACAACTTCCGCTGGCCGCTGGGTGCAGCACTCGCGCTGGTTCTGGCGGGGACGGGTGCACTGGCTGTGTGGCTCTTCGTCCGAACCGGGCGTTCGATCATGAAGGGGATCGAATGAGCGTGCGTCGATGGGCCGCACGGGGCTTTCTGTTCGCGGTGTATGCGTTTCTGCTGGCTCCGATCGTTCTGGTCGTGGTGCTGTCCTTGAATGCCGGCGAACTGCTCGCCTTTCCGCCACAGGGTCTGTCCTTGAGGTGGTATGGGGCTTTGTTCCAGAACGAAGGCTTCATGCGCGCGATGCGCACGTCCTTGCTGGTCGCCACCTTCGCAAGCAGCGTGTCGCTCTTGATCGGTACGGCCGCCGCGCTCTATGTGGTGCGCCACGCGCACCGCTACCGCGACGGTCTGCGCATGCTGCTGATGATGCCCTTGATGCTTCCGGAGATCCTGACAGCGATCGCGCTGCTCTTTTTTCTGCATGCGACCGGAATCGGCACGCGCTCGATCGTCGGGCTGCTGATCGGTCACACGCTGATCACGCTGCCCTACGTCTTCATGAACGTGGCTGCTTCGCTCTATAACTTCGATCGGTCAATCGAGCAGGCCGCGCGCAGCCTCGGAGCATCGCCCCTCACGGTCTTCCGACGAATTACGCTGCCTCTGATCAAACCGGGTCTGATTACCGGAGCGCTGTTCGCGTTCATCATTTCCTTCGACCTGTTCAATTTGTCCTTGCTGTTGAAGGGCGTGGGCATGTCGACCCTCCCCCTGCAGCTTTTTGACTACCTCCGTTGGGACTTCGATCCGACGGCGGCGGCGGTCTCCAGCGTCAGCGTACTGATGACCCTCCTTGTCGTGCTCCTGATCGATCGACTGGTTGGTCTGCGCTCAATCCGTTTTGGTTGATTGACCCGGGAATTTTCCGATGAGCTCTTCCCAGATTGTTCATGTGACCCATCCCCTGGTGCAGCACAAGCTCACCCTGATGCGTGAACGCTCGACCAGCACCAATAGTTTTCGCAAGCTCCTGCATGAACTGGCCATGCTGATGGCGTATGAAGTCACCCGCGACATGCCGGTTCAGTTGATCGAGATCGAAACGCCGCTCGAGCGTATGGCGGCACCCGTGATCGACGGCAAGAAAACCGTCTTTGTCGCGATTCTGCGCGCCGGTGACGGCTTGCTGTCCGGCATGCTCGAGGTCGTGCCGGGCGCGCGGGTGGGCCATGTCGGGCTCTATCGCGATCCCGCAACGCTCGAGGCGATCGAGTACTACCTGAAACTGCCCGAGGGGATGTCTCAACGCGACGCCATCGTCCTGGATCCAATGCTTGCGACCGGGCACTCTGCCATCGCAGCCGTCCAGCGTGTGCGCGACGCGGGCGCGCGCTCGATTCGTTTCGTGTGCCTGCTGGCCGCGCCCGAAGGCTTGCAGGCCTTCCACGCAGCGCATCCCGATGTGCCGGTCTACACCGCTGCGATCGACCGCGCGCTCAATGAGCACGGGTACATCGTGCCCGGGCTCGGCGATGCGGGTGACCGGATTTTCGGAACGAAGTAGCACAGATCCGGACGCATTCCTGTCGGATCGATCAAGACGATCTGCAATCTTTTCAAGACCCAACGTAACCGGGCGTCCACTAGAATCGGATCGTCAGACCCGTTTTCCCTCGGTCGGCACGCGTCCCCCTGAACCACACGCGACCGAACCGCCTTTTCCACTTCCCTGGACACACCTCATGGGCGCTTCATTGACCCCCCGGCAGATCGTGCCATCGCTCGAACTGCCCCTTGTTCCAAGCGGGCGCTTCGCCCTTGGCGAGCATCCGCCACAGCACTTCGACCTGCTGGTTTTCTACCGCGGCCTGCACTGCCCGCTCTGTGCCAAGTATCTGATCGAACTCGAGCGCCTGTCTGCCGAGTTTGCGGCCCGGGGTGTGCGCATGACCGCAATCAGCTCTGACGACGCAGAACGGGCTCAGGCCATGGCCGACAAGGTTCAGGCACAGGGCGTTCAGTTTGCGTATGGACTGGACATGGCGAGTGCACGGTCATGGGGCCTTTACATCAGTGAGTCGCGCGGCAAGACCTCACTGGGCATCGAGGAACCCGCCCGCTTTGCCGAGCCGGCGGTCTATCTGGTTCGCCCGGACGGTACGCTGTACTACGGCGCCGTCCAGACCATGCCCTTCGCCCGCCCCGGCTTTGCCGACCTGCTGATGGCGGTCAACTACGCGATCGACAAGAACTATCCGGCACGAGGTGAGTACACCGGTCCGGTCTGATCCATATTCACGACGAGGAGTATCGATGAAGATTCCACAACACCTGGCCGCACTCGCGATTGCGATCGGCCTCTCTTCGCCCTTGTTGTCCCTGGACGCGTCCGCCCAGGGCCGATTGCCGGATGACCGCGTGCTGCGAGTCGTACCGTTTGCCGACCTCCAGTCCCTGGACCCGATCGTGACGACCGTCGGCATCGTCCAGCGTCACGCGGCGATGGTCTATGACTTCCTGTTTGGACGCGATGAGCACCAGATGCCACAGCCCCAGATGGTGCGCAGCTGGACGAACTCCGCAGACGGCCTCGTCTGGACCTTTGTGCTGCGGGATGGACTGAGTTTCCATGATGGCCAGCCGGTCACGGCCGACGACGTCGTCGCGTCGCTGCGCCGCTGGGGCGCACGTGACTCAAGTGGTCGACAGATCATCGCCCGCACCGTTTCGATTGTTGCTCAGGACAACAAAACCGTTGTCTGGACATTGAATCGCCCCTACGGCCTGATGCTTCAGGCCCTGTCCAAGCCCAGTGGCGTCGCGCCGGCCATCATGCCCAAGCGGCTCGCACAGACCGACCCGAATCGGCCAATCACCGAGGCGATCGGCTCGGGTCCGTTCGAATTCGTCCGTGAAGAGTGGGTACCTGGCTCAAAAGTCGTTTACAAGCGAAACGCGCGCTACGTCCCCCGCGATGAACCTGCAAGCGGCACAGCCGGCGGCAAGCGCGTGAAGGTCGACCGCGTCGAGTGGATCAATATCCGCGACCCACAGTCTGCCGTGCTGGCTCTGCAAAATGGCGAGGTCGACTACGTCGAGGCGCCCGCCACCGACTTCCTGCCCGTGCTGCGTCAGGCGGGTATCAAGGTGGTGCGGACCGACAATCTGGGCGCGCAGGGCATGATCCGGATGAATCATCTGCATCCCCCCTTCGACAAGCCTGAGGCGCGTCGGGCCTTGCTTTATGCGATTGACCAGCAACGCGTGTTGCAAACGATGTTCAGCGACCCGGAGTTGTACAAGGTCTGCGGAGCCTTTTTCGTTTGCGGAGCGCCGCTCGAATCACGCGCAGGGGTCGAGGCCGATTTTGGTCGCAACCTGCAAAAGGCGCGCGAGCTGATCAAGGCGTCGGGCTACAAGGGTGAGACCATCGTCGTTCTGCATCCGACGGATGTCCAGACCATGAATCTCTCCACGCTGGCCGTTGCCGAGGCCCTCCGCTCGCTGGGTATGAAGGTCGACCTCCAGGCCATGGACTTCGCATCGATGTCCAAGCGGCGGGCCAATCGTGCAGCGCCGGGTCAGGGCGGCTGGCATATCGGCCTCACCTACTGGCCGGGTCTGATCGTGTCTGATCCGATCGGCAATGTGCCCGTGCAGGCCTCGTGCGAAAAAGCCTGGCCCGGTTGGCCCTGCGACCCCGAGTACCAGAAGCTGATTGACCAGTTTGCCGAACTCAAGACGCTTGAGGAACGCAAGGCGCTTGCCGCGCGCATTCAAACCCTCGCCTATGAGCGCGTGGTTCCTTACGTGCCGTTTGGTCAGTGGTTCGCACCCGTCGCGCACAGTCCGCGCTTGTCAGGCGTCATCGGTATGCCCGGTACGCTGGTGCTCTGGAACATCGAGAAAAGCCGGCGCTGATCCCGTAGGACAACACCGGGTCAGTCTTCTGAAAAATGACAGGCGACCCGGTGCTCAGTCCCAGACAAGTCATCGATTACACGCAACACGGGCTCGCTCTCGCTACACGCCGGGCGAGCCATCGGGCAACGGGTGCTGAAGCGACAACCCGGCGGTGGATTCGAAGGGCTGGGCAGTTCGCCCTGCAGCACGGTACGCAGCGATGATTGCCCGGCTCGCTCGACAGTCGGCACGGCCGACAACAGCGCGCGGGTATACGGATGCCGCGGCCGGCTGAAGACCTGTTCCCTCAGACCATATTCGACGATGCGTCCGAGGTACATGACCGCCACACGGTGGCTGATGTGCTCGACCACCGCGAGATCATGGGCGATGAAGAGGTAGGCCACGCCCAACTCCTCCTGGAGATCAGCCAGCAGATTCAACACCTGTGCCTGGACCGACACATCGAGCGCAGACACCGGCTCGTCGAGGATGATCAGGCGAGGTTTCAGAGCAATCGCACGGGCAATGCCAATGCGCTGGCGCTGCCCGCCCGAGAACTCGTGCGGATATCGATCATAGTGCTCGGGGCGAAGCCCGACACGCGCCATCAAGGCCTCGACCGTCGCGCGATGTTGCGCTGCCCCACCCCCCTGAAAATTACGAAGCGGCTCGCCAATCGCGTCGCCCACCCGCATCCGGGGGCTGAGCGAGGCATACGGGTCCTGAAACACAAATTGCACGTGTTGTCGGACACGCCGTAGCGAATCGCCCGTCATTTCGCCAATGACCTCGCCCTCGAGCTCAACCGTCCCTGCGGTCGGGGCCGTGAGCCCGACGATCATTCGGCCCACCGTCGATTTGCCGCAACCGGATTCGCCCACCAAGCCGAGCGTCTCGCCCGCCTCGATGGTGAGATCCACACCGTCCACCGCTCGGACCGGGCGGGCAAGACGGCCCCACAGGCGATCGGCCAGGCCCCTCCGCTGGTCGAAATGCCGGACCAGTCCGGAAACACGAAGTATCGGAGCCCTCATTGGATGGCCCCGATCGGATGCCAGCAAGCGACCGGTCGACCCGCTGTCGCGCCCTCATCCAGCGCAGGCACGCGCTCGCGACAAACCGGGGTAACCCGGACACAGCGATCGGCAAAGGCACACCTTGAATGCGGACCGCTGAGCATGGGCACGGTGCCTGCAATCTCCTCGAGTCGCCCTCGTCGGCTCGCTGGGTGAGCCGCACCGAGATGCGGGCGCGCACGAAGCAAACCCTGCGTGTAGGGATGTCGGGGCGCATGCAGCACGGCCGCGGTCGGACCCGTTTCGACGATCCGCCCGGCGTACATCACGAAAACGCGCTGCGCCATTTCAGCGACCACACCGAGATCGTGGGTGATCAGCAAGGTGGACATTGCCGAGGCCTGCGCAAGATCACGCAGAATCTGCAGGATCTGCGCCTGAATCGTTACATCCAGGGCCGTCGTGGGTTCATCGGCAATGAGCAGGCGCGGATTGCAGGCCAATGCCATCCCGATCATCACGCGCTGTCTCATCCCGCCTGACAGCTCGTGCGGGTACTGCAACAGTCGTCGGCCTGCATCCTGAATCTGTACACGTTCAAGCATCTGACGGGCGCGCAAGCGCGCCGCATCGGTTGCGATGTCCTCATGCGCGCGAATCGTTTCGATGATCTGCTCGCCAATGGTCAGGACCGGATTCAAACTGGTCATAGGCTCCTGAAAGATCATGCCGATCGGGCCGCCACGAACCCGCCGCAATGCGCGTGGCGTCATCTCCGAGAGCACCTTGCCCTCGAAACGCACCTGCCCGGAGACGATCCGGGCGCTGCGCGCGGGGAGCAAGCCCAGGATGGACAAGGCCGTGACACTCTTGCCGCAACCGGATTCGCCCACGATCGCAACCGTCTCGCCCGGCTGTATGGACAGCGACACGCCGTCGACCGCCCGCACCTGGCCGCGCTCACCGGAAAACTCGATTGCCAGGTGATCGATCTCGAGCAAGGGCTCGAGATTGGCCGAAGGCGAAGGCGTGCTGGACATCACTTACCGTCGCTGAAATTTTGGATCGAGCACATCGCGCAGCCCGTCGCCCAGCAGGTTGACGGCAAGCACGGTGATCGCGAGCGCAAGCCCGGGGAACAGCACGATATGGGGCGCAATCTGAAACACCATGCGTCCCTCCGCAATGATATTGCCCCAACTGGGCTCCGAGGGCGGGGACCCCGCGCCGATGAAGCTCAGCGCCGCCTCGACCAGTATCGCCGATGCAAACATATAGCTCGCCTGCACCAGCAGCGGTGCGGCCGCGTTGGGCAGGATATGGCGGGCGAGCAAAGCGGGAAAACGTGTGCCCACAACGATCGCTGCTTCGACAAACGGTGAGGCTTTCAATTGCAGCACAATGCCCCGGACCAGACGCGCGACCCGAGGGACTTCGGAGACGGTGATGGCGATGATCACGTTTTGCAGGCTGGCCCCGGTCAGCGCGATCATCGCAACCGCCAGAAGGATCGCCGGAATGGCCATCATGCCATCCATCACCCGCATGGCCACCGAATCGAAGCGTCGGTTGAAGCCGGATAACAGGCCAATCGCCAATCCGATCACTGTGGCGAGGATCGCCACACTAAGCCCGACAATCAGTGAGATCCGCGCCCCGTACACAGTGCGGCTGTAAAGATCGCGCCCGACCATGTCGGACCCGAACCAGGCGAGTTCACTCGGCGGCTTCAGCCGCGAGAGCGGTGAAATGGCCTGCGGATCCACCGTGCCCAGCCACGGTGCCATCGCCGCTGCGAACACCAGCAACAAGAGGACCGACGCTCCGGTCGCAACCGCCGGATGCCGCAACGTTCGCCCGAGCGTCATGGTTTGACCCTTGGGTCAAAGAGCGCATAACTGAGGTCAACCAGCAGATTGACCAGGACATAGACGGCGGAGAACACCAGCACCACGCCCTGGATCACCGGATAGTCGCGGCGCAGGATGGCATCGACGGTCAGTCGACCCACACCGGGTATGTTGAAGACGGTCTCGGTCACGACGACCCCGCTGATCAGCATGCCAAACCCGATTCCGATCACCGTGACGATTGGAATCGCCGCATTCTTCAGCGCGTGACGAAATACGATTCTCAGGGTGCCAAGGCCCTTGGCCTGGGCGGTTCGCATGTAGTCCTGACCGAACACTTCGAGCAGGGCACTACGGGTGACCCGAGCAATCAGGGCAGCGTAAACCAGTCCCAGCGCAAGGGAGGGCAGAATCAGGAAGCGCAGCGACGCACCCACACCATCAGCGAGTGGCACATAGCCCTGGACGGGCAGCCATCGCAGCTTGACCGAGAAAAAAAAGATCAGCAGGTACCCCAGCACATAAACCGGCATCGAAAAACCGATCACCGCAAAACCCATCGCGAATCGATCGGCAAAGCGCCCCGCCGCCCAGGCCGCGACAATCCCCAGCGGAAGCGCCAGTGCGATCGCGATGAGGATGGACAGGAGCGACAGCACAATGCTGGGTTCGGCGCGCTGAGCAATCAGTTCGAAGACCGGACGGCCGAAGAAGATCGACTGCCCCAGATCCCCGCGCAGCACATTGAACGACCATTCAACCAGACGAACGTGAAAGGGACGATCGAGTCCCAGCGCCTGTCTGACCCGATCGACTTCCTCGGGCGTCGCGGTTTCGCCCGCCAGAACAAAGGCCGGATCGCCTGGGCTGAGATGGAGCAAGGCAAACACCACGAGGGCGACAATTGCCATGACCGGCACGGTGGCCAGCAGGCGGCTGATCAGGTACTGCACGGCTCAGCCCCGGCACTCGGCGGGGGCTAGTCGCGAGGCAATGCGACGCAACTGCGGATCGATGAATCCGCGCGCCTCGAGTGCCCGCCAGGTGTTGATCGCGTAGTCTCGATTGGGCCCGCGCGAGCCCTCGCAGCAACTCAGCCGACGCAGTACCTCTTCGCTTGTCAAACGCTCGTAGCGCGGACTGTCCCGGTCCGCAATGAAGGCCAGCGCACAGGCCGGGGTGCCAGAGGCCAGTTCGACCCGCACTACCCTGGGCAGGTACACGCGATCCGTCACGCTAGGCATCTCCCGAGCGAAAAGCCCCACCAGGGCGTCGGATCGGGTTTGAGCCTGCAGGCGGTATGCGAGCCCCACGCAGGAGCCACCATGGTCCAGACCCAGCACAACGCCAGGATCTTCGGGTGTGCCCCGGTAACGGGTTGAACTGATGCAGAAGGCCCGGTGATACCCACACAGTCGTGCACGCTCACTGTGCTCGAACTCGAATTCCGGATTCCAGATCAACGATCCGTAAGCGAAGACCCAATCCGTCGTGACGTCGGCTGGACACAGAATCAGAGGCTGGGACATGAATAGGGCCAAACAGGCAATGACCCAAGCAGTCTAATGTACGATTTGTGACGCTCAATCCAAACATCCATGCAGATCGTACAGGTGGACCGTCTGACCCCTTTCTTCGAGCGCTTTCCGGCTCAAATCCGCCTCATCTTTGCCGGTCGGTTTGACGAACGGCGAATGGTTCGGGAAGGGTCCAGCAGCGGGTATGTCCATTGTCTGCGAAATGGTCGGGTCACCGTCCTGGCGTCAGATCCAGGCGCTGTCCAGATTCCGGACCCCGGGTTGGTCTTCGTCCCGCAGGGTTGCGAGCACACGCTGGTGGCCCCCGCCGGCGCGGAACTGGTTTCGGCGCAGTTCGAGTTCGGGCAGGCGTTCGGTAACCCATTGGTGCTGCTGCAGCCTGGCGTTCTTCCGATTGCCGTCTCGGATTCGCCCGAACTCGAAGCCACCCATGCGCTCTTGATGGAAGAAGGCCTTTCCAAACGCTGTGCAAGAGGCTTTGCGGTCGATCGCCTGCTGCAGTATGTCCTGCTGATCATCTACCGACACCTGATTCGCTCCCAGACTTTGTCCGTGGGCGTAACGCGAGCGCTGGCCGATGACCGGCTGCTGCGCGCCTTGACGGCGATGCACAAGGCGCCTGGACGATCCTGGACACTCGACACACTCGCCGATGTCGCGGGGATGTCTCGCGCCAGCTTCGCTCAGCGCTTTCGGGAACTGATCGGCGCGACGCCGATCGACTATCTGACACGCTGGCGCATTTCGATTGCGCAGTCACTGATCGACGGCGGCATGCCGATCAAGAAGGCCGCCGTCGAGGTCGGATACGAGAGCCCGGCTGCGCTCAGCCGGGTCTTTGCAAAGCGCGTCGGCTGCAGTCCCAAAGGGTGGCGGTCGCGTACCGAGCGTGCGACGGATACGATTCAGAGGAGTACGAATGACCCCGACGAAGGACTCGACCGAGACGCTGACCGTTCTTTATGACGGGTCCTGTCCGCTCTGTCGGCGTGAAATCGCCCACGTGAGGACACTCTCGGAGCGGCAGGAGGACGGCGCAATGTGTTTCATCGATATCAGTCAGCCGTCTGTCTCAAAGGCCTCCTGCGCCGACGATCGCGCTCGACTGCTGGCGCGCTTCCACGTGCAACGGGCGGACGGGTCAATGCTGAGCGGCGCCGCCGCCTTCGTTGCTATGTGGGATCGGCTACCCGGATGGCGATGGCTGGCCCGTTTTGCACGACTACCGGGCATGCTCATCCTGCTGGAAGCCGGCTATCGGGTCTTCCTGTGGGTTCGGCCGGGGCTGCAGGCGGTCGCGCGCCGGATTGAGGCCAGAACGACCGCTCAGGGCCAATACGATGCAGCCCTGATTTCAAAATATCTGGAGCGCGAACTGCGTTCGGACCATGCGGGCGAAACCGGTGCGGTATTTATCTATCGCGGCATTTCTGCTGTGGCCACCCGGCGCGGCGATCCTGAGTTGATCGAGTTCGCGAAGCGGCATGGCGAGACGGAGGCCGAGCATCTCAGGTTGGTCGAGGACTGGTTGCCGCCCTCAAAACGAAGCCGCCTGCTGGGTCCCTGGCGCGTGGCCGGCTGGTTGACGGGCGCACTCCCGGCACTCGCCGGACGCCGAGCGGTCTACGCGACGATCGCAGCCGTTGAAACATTTGTCGATCAGCACTATCAGCAGCAAATCGATCATCTTCGTCAGCACCCCGGGCCGGATGGTCTGCTCAAACTGCTGGAGCGCTGCCAAGCCGATGAGCGACATCATCGAGACGAGGCTACAGCGCTGGCCAGGCAGCCCAATCCCTGGCTGTTGAGGGCCTGGTGCGCGATTGTGGGCGCAGGATCGGCCGCCGCGGTCGTGCTGGCCCGCAGGGTTTAGCAAGAGACCGTACGCATGCTGATTGCGGTAGTCATAGGCCCTTGACGTTCAACATCGAATATCTGTACAGTCTGTACACTTTATGGAGCGCATCATGACTGCGACCACACTTTATGGACTGGAACAAGCGCGCGCTCAGCTGCCGCACATCGCATCCGAGGCGGCGGCGGGATACAGCAGCGTGATCACCCGACACGGCAAGCCCGTAGCCGTTGTAGTGCCGGTTGAGCTCTGGGAGTCTGTCCAGTCCCGCCCGATCAACGTGGTGGCCTTACGCGGCACGGGCCGGGGCTTGTGGCCCCAGGGCGCGGCCCAGACGGTGGCAGCGCTGCGTGACGAGTGGGAGATCTGAACGGTGGCCACCCGTCCCCGGGCATCGCATTCCCGGCCAGGGTTGTGGGGTGGCCTTGCTGAGGGCAGCACGATTCTGGTCGACACTGCGCCCTGGATTTACCTGCTGGAGGACCATCCCCACTTTGCGCCGCGGTTTCTAGGCCTGTTCGAAGCAGCGCAACGCGGACATCTGCAGTTGGCCATCACACCGATCACGGTGGCCGAAGTCCTCACCGGACCGTTCAAGGCCGAACAGACCGCTCTGGCAAAACGCTACGAGTCCGCCCTGAGCGCGTGTCGGTTGGTGGTCCTGTCGGTACAGGTGGCCAGTCTCGCCGCGCAGTTCCGGGTGCAGTATGGACTGAAGCTACCCGACGCCCTGCAACTGGCGGCGGCACTCGACATTGGCGCGGCTGCTTTGGTTACCCACGATCGCGACTTTTCCCGGGTGCAGGGGATGCCTGTCCTCACGGGTCCGTCAACATGAGGCGCGAAGCGCTCGGCCTCTATCGCGAGTTGCTCTCTCGGCAATCTTTGCTGACTCACTTTGCGCTTCTGATGTTGGCCCTCGCGCTGCCCACTACCCTGCTGCTGGCGCTGGATGATCGGATCTGGCGTGAGGTCGCCATCTGGGCCAAGCCCCTCAAGTTCATGTTGTCGACCGCCGCATTTGCGGTCACCACGGCATGGTTTATCGGATTGCTTCCCGAAGCGCAACGCACCTCAACCCACGTACGTCGTCTGGTTTGGGTGCTGATCATCACAGCAAGCTTTGAAGTCGGCTATATCAGCCTGCAAGCGGCACTGGGACAGGGCTCGCACCACTATGTAGGAGACCCGCTGCATGCTGCGCTATTTGGCTTGATGGCCCTTGCTGCGGTCGGACTCACGGCGACGCAGGCGGTCCTGGCGAGTCTCATCTGGCGCCACGCATCAGAGCGAGACACGGTCTTCGTGCAATCGGTGGTGGCGGGTTTGCTGGTGACCTTTGTCCTGGCGACCGCGAGCGGATTCATGCTCGGAGGGCAACAACCGCCACCCGGCGTGGGGCTACCTGTCGTCGGTTGGCACATCGGCCAGCCTGACGCACGACCGGCTCACTTTCTCGGCGTGCACGCCCATCAGTTCATACCCCTGGCGGGATGGTTGCTCCAGCGATACCAGACCCCTCGACCTGGGGCGTGGCTGGTCGCCGTCCTCTCGGTCTACGTGTTGGCCTGGGCGACACTGACCGCATGGGCGCTTCCCGGAGCAAGAGCGTGAGGATCGAAGCGAGCCATTCCGTCCTCACCGTGCCCCCTCCCCTCCGACGCCGATGGCTATTTCAGGCCGCCGCAGCATGCCTGAGCGCAGCAGGTTCACGCCCGGGCCTGGCCCAAGCTGGCGCGCATGCCTTACCGCAGACCGCTGACGAAACCTGGGTCGACCTCGTGCGTCAGCGCGCCGTTCCCGTTCGTATTCGCTGGCCCGATGACAATCTGGCCGTGCCGCCGGACGGACATCCGGTCGTGATCTTCTCGCATGGTCTTGGCGGTACGCTTGCGGCGGGTGATTTCTGGGGTCGTGCGTGGCGCCGGGCGGGCTGCGTGGTGCTGCATTTGCAACATCCAGGCAGCGACCTGACCGCTGTCCGCAGCCAGGCTCGCGACTTCGCCGACCAAAGCGGACTGCGCCGCGCAGCACGACCCGAGCAGTTACTCGCGCGCTTTGGAGACGTCGCCTTCGTTCTGGATGAACTGGCGCGACGCAAAACAGCAGCCACAGGACGATGGGCCAAAGTTCGACCTCAGGGGGTGGGTCTTTCGGGGCACTCCTTTGGGGCCCATACCACCCTGGGCATGGCTGGCCAACGGTACCCCAGGCACCCTGGCATCAGCGAGCCCCGCCTGTCGGCGTTTATCGCCTTCTCGCCCACGCTGCCCGCGGTGGGCGAGGCAGTCACCGCTTTCGAACGGATCACGCGGCCAGTGCTCTGTGTCACGGGAACCCGCGACGACGATGTGATGGGCAACGGCGCCACACCCAATCGACGCATCGGTGTGTTCGACGCCCTGCCGGCGGGTCAAAAAGCCCAACTGGTTCTGGACGAGGCAGACCACATGAGCTTTTCGGGCCAGACCGGCACGGCCACGGAAATTTTGCCGCGCCATCCGGTTTCGCGTTTGCTTCAATCGCAACACCATGCCCTGGTGGCGGCGATCACGAGCGATTGGTGGCAAGCCCACTTGATGGACAATCGGCAGGCCCTTCAACGACTCGTCCGACCAACAGGTCTCGCGGCGGGCGACCGCTGGAGAACCGGATAAAGGCAGCCGGTCAATTATTTAGACCCATTTTCTTCGTGAACAAACGGGAGAGATCATGCGCTTTGGAAGACTTGCACTGACAATTTTGTTGCTCACGACAACGGGTTTGCCTCTTGCCGTTCATGCCCAGGCCGACGCGCCGACGGTCAGCGCGATCGAGGGCTACTTTGATTTCGTGGATGCTCACAGCGGCACGATCCTGGCCGAACAGCTCACGGCCGACGACTACAAGAAAATGCTGGTCCTTGATGTGCGCGATGCCGGCCAGTTCGCAAAAGATCACATCCCCGGTGCGATGAACATCGAGTGGCGACAGGTCTTTGCAAAGCGCGCGCAGTTGCCCAAGGACAAGACCATCCTGGTCTACTGCAACACCAGCTCGTTTGCGGGTCAGGTCGCAATGGCTCTGCGCATGGATGGCTTCGAAAATGTGCGCCTGCTGTACGCGGGTTACGACGGGTGGAAAGCCGCCGGCGGAATGAACGCGCAGGCACAGGCGAATTCGCGACGCGGAAAATAAAGGGGCTCATCAGCGACAATCCGGCCACGCCCCCTCCCCGTCCAAACCCGCAGCCATGTCATTTCGAATCGCCACCGCAGACGATCTGCCCGCCCTCATCCGCATGCTCGCCGATGATGCAATCGGCGGCGCACGCGAACAGGTCTCACCGGATGCGCTGGACCGCTATCGCCTCGCTTTTGAGGCAATCGATCGCGACCCCAACCACCTGCTGATCGTCGCGGTCGATGGGGACGACGCACCGATCGGAGTCCTGCAACTGAGCCTTCTTCCCTGCCTGACCCATCAGGGCAGTTGGCGAGCCCAGATCGAGGGCGTTCGCGTCGAGTCAACCCGTCGCGGCAGCGGCCTGGGTCGAGCGATGATCGGGCACGCTATCGACATCGCCCGCACCAAGGGATGTACGATGGTGCAATTGACCACCGAAAAACGTCGAGACGGTGCGATTCGCTTTTACACGAACCTGGGCTTCAAGGCCTCGCACGAGGGTATGAAATTGAGTCTGACATCATGTTGAAATCTCAACTACCCGTCTTTGTCGTCACCCGTTTTCTTGCAGCCTCGCCAGAGCGGGTCTATCAGGCCTGGGCTGACCCAGCGATCATGGCGCAATGGTCAGGGCCCGCGGGCGCGTCGGTTGAAATCCTGCAAGGCCAGCAGATCGTGGGTCAGTCAACCATCGCACGGACCTCGTCGCCTGAAGGGCCTGAGATGTTCAGCCTGTGCCTGTGGCGTGCACTCACCCCGCACAGTGTCGTCTCATGGGAGCAGAGCTTCTGCACACGCGATGGGGTCAAATGTGTGCCCCCCCTTTTTCGACGATTGGCCGCAAACCTTGTTGACCGAGGTGACCCTGGAGCCACGCGGTGAAGGCACGTCCCTCACGCTGAAGTGGACGCCAATCGAGTTCACCGAGGCGGCACTGGCAATGCTCGCCCGGCAGATGGACAGCATGACGGACGGCTGGAACGGTAGCCTCGACAAGCTCGAGGCCTGGCTGGCCCGCTGAAAGGCTCGGCCGACCCCTATCGATCGGTGCGCGCAATAAAGTCCAGCATGGCCTGGAAAAAGCGTTCGCGGGCGGCGGGGGTGGCGCCCAGAGATGCGCCCAGGGTCTGCCCGTTACCCCAGGTTGCAC
>JBDLRB010000214.1:0-10815 GCA_039800205.1 Pseudomonadota bacterium
GCAGCGATCGCGACGCTTTGAAACGGTCGGTCTGCAGAACCATTCTGGGATCGGGTGACCACCAGAGGACAGGCTGGCCTTCGCTGAACCAGGGGAAGATTCCGCGGCTGTAGGCTTCGAGCAGACGTTCCGGCCCCAGATCGAGGCCAGCCGCGAGCAGTCCGGCGGGGTCGTCGAGGGCCTGTTCGGGGTCGGGAAGTGGCGCGCCCGGTTCGATCCAGCACAGTGAAGCGGCACGGGCCATCGCCGCTGGGGCTTCTTCAGGCGCTCGCGCGCGAGCTTCGACGGATGGAGGTGGCGCGTAAACCAAAGACGCCGGCCTGACGATCCTCGAAGTACCACCGAAGCGTCTGTTCCACCGTACGGAAGGCGAGGTTGTCCCACGGGATATCGGACTCCGAGAAGAGCCTGACTTCGAGGCTTTCGGGGCCCGGATCGAAGCTGAGATCAAGGAGACGTGCCTGGAAGAACAGGTGGACCTGATCAACATGAGGCACGTCGATGACCGAATACAGCGCGCCCAACTCGATGCGAGCACCGGCTTCTTCAGCGGTTTCGCGGGCCGCGCCCTCGGCGGTGGTCTCGCCGTTTTCCATGAACCCCGCGGGCAGCGTCCAGAACCCGTAACGGGGCTCGATGGCGCGACGGCACAGAAGCACCTGATCGCCCCAGGCCGGTACGGTACCGAGAACGAGTTTCGGGTTCTGATAGTGAATCGTCCCGCAGACATCGCAACAGTAACGATCACGGTTGTCGCCGTCTGGGACGCGCAGAGACACCGGGGTCGAGCAGGAGGAGCAATATTTCACGGGGTCTGCCGATGGGTTGAGTGCTGAGTGTATCAAGATGCGGGTCAAGGAAAAACCGGATGGCCTGCCTTGCCCGGGCAGCAGATTACTGTTATATTTCGTCTTCTCAGACGCGGGGTGGAGCAGTCTGGCAGCTCGTCGGGCTCATAACCCGAAGGTCGCAGGTTCAAATCCTGCCCCCGCAACCAATCCCGGCAGATTCGGTCGTCATCGCAGTGCAGTTGCAGCGCAGGTGGCGTGACGCAAAGTTCAATCTGTTGGCGCGTCGCGGCGCTTGATTCAGGCGCTGCCCTTCATGCCGTGTTGATCTGCGTCTGGATGAATACCGACGAAGCGAAGGCCATTATCGAAGCCGCGCTACTGAGCGCCAGCCAACCGCTGGCCGTCAGCGACCTCAGGCGACTGTTCGATGATCTGATTCCACCCGACTCGATCCGCTCGCTGGTCGAGGAGCTCGGACGCGACTGGGCAGGCCGTAGCGTCCGGCTCGTTGAGGCGTCCACCGGCTGGCGGTTCCAGACCGCTCCCGAATTCGCGCCCTACCTCGAACGCCTCAATGGTGAAAAGCCGGCACGCTATTCCCGTGCTGTGATGGAGACCCTGGCGATCATTGCTTACCGGCAGCCTGTGACCCGTGGGGACATCGAGGATATTCGGGGCGTGGTGGTGTCCTCGCAGATCATCCGCAGCCTCGAAGAGCGGGGCTGGATCGAGGTCATCGGCCACAAGGATGTGATCGGTCGTCCAGCGCTCTTCGGGACCACTCGCCGTTTTTTGGACGATCTTGGCTTGTCGGCCCTCTCCGCCTTGCCCCCGCTGGAGGCGACCGGCTTCAACGGGCCCGCGTTGCCGATCCAGAGCACGATCGATTTCGATGCGCCGGTGGCCGTCGCGGCGCCTGCGCCCGAACCCGAAGCGCCGGCCGATGCGCCAATCAACGAATCCAGTCAGGAGACCCAGCAGCCGTGATCGACGAAAACCACAACGCCCCGGCTCCGGAAGCCACCGCCGATCAGCCCCAGGCCGTCCCGGCCAAGGTGCGCCCTGCACGCAAGCCGCGCGTCCGAAAGTCTGTCGCGGCCGATGCCCCGATTTCCGATGCGTCCGACGCGGGGTCGGTTGGGCCGCACGATCTACCTGCTCGACCAGAGTTGATCGATCTGGCCGTTCCAGACAGGGCGCCGACTGGGGAGGCAACCGGCGCATCGGCGTACGGCCTGGGTCAGGCGGTGTCTGGTTACGAAGGGGCACCGGGCGAGCCCGCCCCGGGGCAGTCATCGATGATCGATCCGGAGACCCGGGGTGAGGGTGAGCGATCGGGCCGCTCGGGCCTTCGCCGGCGGCGTGGTCGTCAGCGGGGCCCGATGGGTCGTCCGCCAGGCGATGGCGCCCCGCGAGATCCAATGGATCCCGCCGAAGCCAGCGCTGCTCCCCCGGATGAGCCGCTGCCGGTCTATTCCTCGTCGGCCCTGATCGGCCTCGACGCGGGGGACCCAGCGCGACGGTCGGCTGCGGTCGATGAAGATTGGCCCAAGCTGCACAAGGTGCTGGCGGATGCCGGTCTGGGCTCGCGTCGCGAGATGGAAGAACTGATCGTTGCCGGCCGCGTATCGGTCAACGGTCAACCGGCCCACGTCGGGCAGCGCATCGGTCCCAACGATCAGGTGCGGGTCAATGGCCGACCTATTCGCCGGCCGCAGCAGACGCCCCCGCCGCGCGTGTTGCTCTATCACAAGCCCTCGGGGGAGATCAGCACGCGGGACGACCCGTCGGGCCGCTCGACGGTTTTTGCGCGATTGCCTCGGATCAAAGGAGGGCGCTGGATCTCTGTCGGCCGCCTCGACTTCAACACCGAAGGGCTGCTGATTTTCACCACCTCGGGCGACGTGGCGAACCGCTTGATGCACCCGCGCTATGGCTGGGAGAGAGAATACGCGGTTCGTATTCTCGGTCGGGTCGACGATCAGGCGAGGGATACGCTTTTGAATGGCGTTCAACTCGATGATGGCCCTGCGCGCTTTTCCTTGATCGAGGACATCGGCGGCGAGGGGGCCAATGCCTGGTATCGCGTCGTCATCTCGGAGGGCCGAAACCGTGAGGTCCGTCGGATGTTTGACGCGGTCCACCTCACGGTGAGTCGTCTGGTGCGCTTGCGGTTCGGACCGATCGCGCTACCGGCCGGATTGGCGCGCAGCCGCTGGGTCGAGCTCCTGCCCGCCGAAGTGAGCGCGCTTCAGCGCTTGTTGAGGGGGGAGTCCGAGCCGGCCGCGACGGCCGCATCAACCGATTTCGATGACGATGACGCGCGTTGGGACGAACTTCCAGACGATTATGAGGATCCGGCCGATTCGATCGGCAATCGCGCGATCCCTGAGCCGGACGAAGAGGCCTTACCTCCCGAACTCACGGATGATGAATGGCAGCCCAGTTCAAGGGATGCGCACATGGAGGGCATCACGCGTCAGGTGCGCCGGGGCGAACCCGGCTCAAAGTCCGGTAGCGCCCGCCGTCGCCGTCCGGGCGCGAGTCCCGGTACGGCGTTCGTCGGGCCGATGGATCAGGGGTCGGGGCCCGGTCGATTCGGTACACCCGGGGCGGACACGGGTCGACGCCGCAAGCCGACGGGTTCACGGCCGCCGCAATCGGGCGGCGCGTTTCCCGGACAGGGCGGCGGCCGGGCCGAGGGAGCGGCTGGGCCGCGTCGGTCAGCCAAGCGCCCCGGCGGTGCGCGACGGTCGGCCCCAGGCGGTCCGGGTGGTGCAGGCGCAGGCGCTGGGGCGCCGCCGCAGACTGAAGCCAGTGGACGGCCGTCCGGCCAGCGGCCCGGTGGGACCAACCCCGGTCGCTCTCGTAGACGTCGACGTTCGGGCCCGAAGAAGCCTGTTTGAAAACGATTTTTTCCACGACGGATCGCTTTTGAAGGTATACTTGATGGTTGCCTGAAAAAGTATTGGCACGGCCGCCTTGAGCGTCTTTGCTTTTTCGGTCGATCTGGTTGACGGAGCCCTGGAAGGGTTCCTCTGGTCAATGGGCTCGTGAGCCCATTTTTTTTTCCTCGCGCCCGCCGCGAGGCTTCTGGGGAGTCCTGTGGAGTCGTCTGCGACAAGAGCAGACCTGGCTGGTATGGCCGAGCAAACGCTCGCGGCCATGGGCTATGAGCTGGTCGACATCGAGTACGGCCCGCGCGGCCTGTTGCGGGTGTTCATCGACGCGCCGACGGGTATTCGGATCGAAGACTGCGAAGCCGTCAGCCGGCAGCTCTCTCATCTGTTTGCGGTCGAGGATATCGATTACGGTCGACTGGAGGTGTCCTCGCCGGGCCTGGACCGGCCTCTGCGGCGGCCGCAGGATTTCAACCGATTTCAGGGCCAGCGCGCCACGATTCGCCTGCGCGAGGCGTTCATGGGGCGGAAAAATTTCGAAGGTGTATTGACGGTTGAGCCGGAGGGTGCCTTCGGGCTTGAACTGGTCGAGGCGGATTCGTCTTCGCCTGCCGTTGCGCGGACTCGAGGCCGGCCGGCGCGAACCAAGCCGGCCCCCCGATCCCCGTCACGTGGTACGGGCGCTGCGGCGCGAGCCTCGTCGGGCGAGCCTGCGCGCAAGCTTGTCTTCAGGCTCGAGGAAATCGAGCGGGCACGGTTGGTGCCCTGGGTGAAGTTTTAGGAGCGAAAGCATGAGCCGAGAGGTGTTGTTGCTGGTCGATGCCCTTGCGCGCGAGAAGAATGTCGCACGCGAGGTGGTCTTTGCTGCGCTCGAGAGCGCGCTGGCGTCCGCCACCAAGAAGCGCTTTACCGAAGAGGTCGATGTCCGCGTGTCGATCGATCGCCTGAGCGGCGATTACGAAGCCTTCCGTCGCTGGCAAGTGGTCCCCGATGGTGAGCTCGAAGACCATGACATTCAGGTGATCCTCACTGAGGCGCGCAAGCAGGTCGCCGACGTCCAGGTGGGCGACTACATCGAGGAAGAACTCGAGGCGGTCGAGCTCGGGCGAATCGGGGCCCAGGCCGCCAAGCAGGTGATCCTGCAGCGAATCCGCGACGCCGAGCGCGAGCAGATCATCGACGATTTCCTGGCCCGCGATGAGCCCATCATGTCCGGCACGGTCAAGCGCATCGACCGTGAGGGTGCGGTCATCGAATCGGGCAAGCTCGAGGCCCGACTGCCTCGCGATCAGATGATCCCGAAAGAGAATCTTCGGGTCGGCGACCGGGTTCGCGCGCTGGTGCTGCGCGTCAACCGCGAGGGCCGTGGCCCGCAACTGATCCTGTCGCGTACCGCCCCCGACTTCATCCGGCATCTGTTCACGAACGAAGTGCCCGAGATCGAGCAAGGGCTGTTGCAGATCAAGGCGGCCGCTCGGGATGCCGGCGTCCGAGCCAAGATCGCCGTACACACCAGCGACCGCCGTATCGATCCGATCGGCACCTGTGTCGGCGTTCGGGGCTCCAGAGTCCAGGCGGTGACGGGCGAACTGGCCGGTGAGCGAGTCGACATCGTGTTGTGGTCCGAGGATCCCGCGCAGTTCGTGATCGGTGCGCTCGCGCCGGCCAACGTGTCGTCCATTCTCGTTGACGAAGACAAGCATGCGATGGACGTGGTTGTGGATGAAGACAATCTCGCCCTCGCGATTGGCACGGGCGGGCGCAACGTTCGGCTGGCCTCAGAGCTCACGGGCTGGCAGATCAACATCATGACCCGTGAGGAGTCCCAACGGAAATCCGAGCAGGAGCGGGGCTCCATCCGTGATCTCTTCATGGCGCGTCTTGATGTCGACGAAGAGGTGGCCGATATCCTGATCGAAGAGGGCTTCACCACGCTCGAAGAAGTAGCGTATGTGCCCATCAACGAAATGCTCGAGATCGAGGCCTTCGACGAAGACACGGTCAACGAATTGCGCGATCGGGCCCGGAACGTATTGCTGACCGAAGCCATCGCCACCGAAGAAAAGATCGGTACCGCATCCGAGGACCTGATCAGCCTTCCGGGGATGGATCGTGCGCTGGCGGCCTTGCTGGCCGATGGCGGGATTCATACACGTGATGAGCTGGCCGAGTTGGCGGTCGATGAACTCACCGAACTCAGCGGAATCGACGAATCCCGTGCACGCGAGCTGATCGTCGCAGCCCGTGCGCATTGGTTCGAGGACGAGCAGGCTTGAACGAGCGTCACCCGATGGCGGGGCGCAGGCAGGAACGGCGCGCGAGTGCGCTGTCGAAAGCGGGCTGGAGCGGGAAAGGAAGGACATGACAAGCACCAACGTCGAATCATTTGCAGCCGATCTCAAGATGCCGGTCGAGATGCTGCTTCAGCAGTTTCGCTCGGCGGGCGTGCCGAAGCAGTCCGCGCACGATGAGGTCACCGAGGCAGACAAGCAAAAGCTTTTGAGCTCTCTGCGGCGAGCCCACGGGGCAGGCGAGGACGCGCCCAAGCGCAAGATCACGCTCACGCGCAAGCAAACCTCCGAGATCAAGCAGGCCGATGCGACCGGCAAGGCGCGCACCATTCAGGTCGAAGTTCGCAAGAAGCGTGTATTCGTGAAGCGCGAAGAGGAGGGCGGCGCGCCGGGTCAGGCCGAGCTCGAGCGTGATCTCGAGTCAACCCCGCAGCCCATCATCGACGAGGCCGAACTGCGCCAGCGCGAGGAAGAAGATCGGCGCCAGCAGGAACTGCTCGAGCGCCAGGCGGCCGAGTTGCAGGCCAAGCAGGCGCGTCTCGAGGAAGAACGCGTGCGGGCTGAGCACGCTGCTCAGGAGGCCGCTCGGCTCGAGGCCGAAGCCTTGCGTGAGCAGCAGCGTGTGGCCGAAGAAAACGAGGCCCGTCGCCGGGCCGATCACGACCAGGTTCGCCAGAGCGAAATCGAGCAGCAGGAGGCCGATCGTAAGGCTGCGCAGGCCCAGGAAGCGGCTCGTGCGGTCGCTGAAGCTCAAGCGGCCGAGGCGGCTCGCGCGGCTGGGGATGCCCGGCGAGCTGCAGAGGAAGAGGCTCGTGTGCGGGCTGAGGCTCGACGCCGCGCCGAAGCCGAGGTCGCCGAGATCAACCGTCTGATGAGCGAAGCTCGTCGGCCGGCCGTCAAGGCAGCCCCTCCGCCACCCGCGCCCGCTCCGGCCGTGCAGCCGGCTGCCCCGGCCGCCGCCCAGCAGGGCGCGGCGGTGCAGCCCGCCGGCGCGAAACCGGGGGTCAAGGGCACGCTGCATCGCGCGCCTGGGGCCGCACCCGCCCGTCCGGGTGCACCGGCACCGGCCGGGGGCGACGCTCAGAAAAAGCACGTCAAGTCCGAAAAGCTCTCATCCACTTGGTCCGAAGAGGCCGCCAAGAAGCGCGCGATCAAGACCCGTGGGGACTCATCGGGCGGAGGCGCCGGATGGCGGGGGCCGAAAGCGGGCGGTCGGAGTCGTGATCGGGGTTCGAACGATTCCCGCACTGCGGTCCCGATGCAGGTCGAGCAGGTCGTACGCGAAGTCCACGTCCCCGAGACCATCACAGTGGCCGATCTGGCCCACAAGATGTCGGTCAAGGCAGCCGAGGTGATCAAGGCGCTGATGAAGATGGGTCAGATGGTCACGATCAATCAGGTGCTGGATCAGGACACCGCGATGATTGTGGTCGAAGAAATGGGTCACGTCGCCGTCGCCGCCAAGCTTGATGATCCCGAGGCCTTCCTCGAAGCGTCTGCAGACAGCAGCGCCGAGCAGGTCACCCGTCCGCCTGTGGTGACGGTGATGGGCCACGTCGACCACGGCAAGACCTCCTTGCTTGATTACATTCGGCGCGCCAAGGTTGCGGCCGGCGAGGCCGGCGGGATCACGCAGCACATTGGTGCCTACCATGTGGATACCCCCCGAGGCGTCATCACTTTCCTTGATACGCCCGGCCACGAGGCCTTTACGGCGATGCGTGCGCGGGGGGCCAAGGCGACCGACATTGTGATCCTGGTGGTCGCGGCGGACGACGGCGTCATGCCTCAGACGATCGAAGCCATTCGTCACGCCCGCGCGGCGGGCGTACCGATCGTGGTCGCCATGAACAAGATCGACAAGGCCGAGGCTAATCCGGAGCGGGTCAAGCAGGAACTGGTTGCCCAGGAAGTCGTGCCCGAAGAGTACGGTGGTGATGTACCGATCGTACCGGTGTCGGCCAAGACGGGTCAGGGGGTGGACGAGCTGCTCGAGAACGTGCTCCTCCAGGCTGAAGTGCTCGAACTGAAGGCGGTCCGGGACGGCGCCGCCAAGGGACTGGTGATCGAGGCACGTCTGGACAAGGGTAAGGGCCCGGTGGCGACCGTACTGGTGCTTTCGGGGACCCTCAAGCGAGGCGATGCCGTGCTGGCGGGCGCCGCCTTCGGGCGGGTGCGTGCCATGCTCGACGAAGCGGGCCGGCCGGTCGGTGAGGCCGGTCCATCGATTCCCGTCGAGATTCAGGGCCTCGCGGATGTGCCTTCTGCGGGCGAGGAAGTGATCGTCCTGGGCGACGAGCGTAAGGCCCGTGAAATTGCGCTGTTCCGACAGGGTAAGTTCCGCGACGTCAAGCTCGCCAAGCGCCAGGCGGCCAAGCTCGAAACCATGCTCGAGCAGATGGCCGAGGGCGAGACCAAGACTCTGCCGCTGATCATCAAGGCAGACGTTCAGGGCTCGCAGGAGGCATTGACCCACGCCATGCAGAAGCTCAGCACCGAAGAGGTTCGCATTCAGGTGGTCCATCAGGCGGTGGGGGGCATCACCGAATCCGATGTGAACCTCGCGCTGGCGTCCAAGGCGGTGGTGATCGGCTTCAATGTGCGCGCCGATCAGCAGGCCAAGCGCCTGGCCGAGTCCAACGGCGTCGATATCCGCTACTACAACATCATTTATGACGCAGTCGATGAGGTCAAGGCGGCGATGTCCGGTCTGCTCGCGCCCGAGCAGAAGGAAGAGACGCTGGGCCTGGTCGAAATCCGCCAGATCTTCCGCGTCTCCAAGGTCGGGACGATTGCGGGGTGTATGGTGCTCGAAGGTGTGGTCAAGCGGGGCGCACGAATCCGCCTGCTGCGCGACAACACCGTAATCTGGACGGGCGAGCTCGATTCGCTGAAGCGCTTCAAGGATGATGTCCGCGAGGTCAAGGAAGGCTTCGAATGCGGTCTGTCGCTGCGGGGCTACGACGACATCAAGGAAGGCGATCAGCTCGAGGTCTTCGAAGTCAAGGAGGTGGCGCGCACGCTCTGAGCGATGCGCGTCGTAGGTGCATGAACACACGCTTCCGGCCTGCGGCCGGCACGTCTCGAGGGGTCCGGGTCGCCGAGCAGATTCACCACGAGCTTGCGACCCTGATCCGTTCGGGTCTCAGGGACGCTCCGCCGGGCATGGTGACCTTGACCGGTGTCGAGATTACGCCCGATTACGCGTACGCCACCGTGTATCTCACCGTGCTGCCCGACGATCCTCAGACGGTCGAGGCGAGCCTCGAGGTCTTGCGGCGGGCGGCGGGTTTCCTGCGCGGCCAGATTGGTCGTCGTTTGCGGATCCATACGTCTCCCGAACTGCGGTTCACCATCGACACGTCCGTGCTGCGCGGACTCGAGATGGATCGACTGATCGCTCAGGCCAATCGCAGGCAGGCCGACGAGTGAGCGTGTCCGCAAGCGAGGTCGGTCGACCCGAGCGGCGACCGGTCGCGAATCCGGTGCGGCGTCGCGCGCGTCGGATCGATGGGGTGGTGCTGCTCGACAAGCCCCTCGGCATGAGCTCGAATCACGCCATGCTGGCCGTGCGTCGCTTGCTGAGTGCGGCCAAGGCGGGTCATGGTGGAACCCTCGATCCGATGGCCAGCGGTCTGCTGCCCATCCTGCTGGGTGAGGCCACCAAGTTTGCGGGCGATGCGCTCGACTCCGACAAGACGTATCTCGCCACACTGAGGCTGGGCGAACTCAGTAGCACCGCGGATGCCGAGGGCGAGATCACGCCCACGGGGCATCCCCTGCCCGATCTGTCGCAGGTCGAATCTGTACTGGCCCGCTTCCGGGGCACGATCGAACAGGTGCCGCCGATGCACTCGGCGCTCAAGCACGCCGGGCGTCCCCTCTACGAGCTGGCGCGTCAGGGCGCGAATGTCGAGCGGGCCCCCCGCACCATCACCATCCATACGTTGACGCGAGTCGGACTTGAGGGCGCCCGATTGACGATCCGGGTGGTCTGCAGCAAGGGAACCTATATCCGGGTTCTTGCGCAGGACATTGGGGACGCCTTGGGCTGCGGCGCCTGGCTCTCCGATCTGCGGCGCGAGGGTGCTGCGGGTCTGAGCCTGGACCATGGGTCCGTCACCCTCGATGCGCTCGCGCAGATGTCGGAGCTCGAACGGGATCAATGCGTTCAGCCTGCCGACCGGTTGCTTGACGGGCTGAACCGTATCGACTTGCCGCCCGAATGGGCACCGCGGTTTCTGTCCGGCCAGCGACTACGCCTTGCTGCCCCCGTGCGGGCTGATCGGGCTGACATCGAACAGTCATCGACGCTCGACATCTGTCGCGTTCGTGTCTATGGTTCGCGCGACAGCCAGTCCTCTTCGCCGGTACTGCTCGGACTGGCCCATCTCCATGACGGTCTCCTTATTCCCCTCCGATTGATCTCGACACAAGACCAGGACAGTCCATGACCCACGCCCTCCGCAACATCGCCATCATCGCTCACGTTGATCACGGCAAGACCACCCTGGTCGATCAACTGCTGCGCCAGTCCGGAACCTTCCGCGCCAACCAGCAGGTGGCCGAGCGGGTGATGGACAGCAACGACCTGGAACGCGAGCGTGGCATCACAATTCTGGCCAAGAACTGCGCGGTCGATTACCGCGCCACACGGATCAATATCGTTGACACCCCAGGCCACGCCGATTTTGGCGGCGAGGTCGAGCGCGCCCTGTCAATGGTCGACGGCGTGCTGCTGCTCGTCGATGCCGTTGAGGGCCCAATGCCGCAAACACGTTTCGTCACCCGCAAGGCGCTTGCGCTGGGGCTGCGTCCGATCGTCGTGGTCAA
>JBDLRB010000215.1:0-11671 GCA_039800205.1 Pseudomonadota bacterium
AGGCATCGGGCCGACCAGTCGCAATCAGCGTCGCAAAGCTACGCCCCGCCACCGGAATCGATTTGAATCCCCCCGAGCCCCAACCGGCGCTGACGAATAAGCCGGGCACCTCGGTCGAGGAGACGATCGGGCTGGTATCCGCGGACAAATCGATGGCCCCGGACCACTGCCGCATCAGCTTCACGCGGCCCAGGATCGGGAACAGTTCGACAAGGCTAGCCACGATGTCGATCAGCACGGCCGCCTGCCCTCGCTGTCCAAACGACACATGCCCATCCGCACCACCGCCGACCACCAGTTCACCCTTGTCAGACTGGCTCAGATAGACCGCCAGTGCTGGACAGGTGACGATGATGTCGAGCATCGGCTTCAGCGGCTCGGAGACGAAGGCCTGCAGATTGAGGGTCTCAAGGGGCAGACGCACACCGGCCATCGCCGCCAGGCGACTGGTCTGACCCGCCGTGGCCAGTCCAACTCGCTCAGTCAGGATCGGGCCTCGGGAGGTATCCAGCGAGTGAATGCGACCCGACTGCAGGCGGATCGCCTTCAATTCGCAGTCCTCGATGATGTCGACACCGGCCTGGCTTGCGGCGCGCGCATAGGCCCACGCCACGGCATCATGGCGAACGGTTCCAGCCCGCCCTTGCCAGGCCCCGCCCAGCAGAGGGAAGCGGGCAACCGGATCGCGGACGAGGATCGGCAATCGGGCATGGACCTCGTCGGGGCTCAGCAGTGCGTAATCTGCACCCGCCAAGCGCATTGCGTGCAGTCTTCGGCGGGAATCCCGCCATTTGGCCCAGGTATGGATCAATTCAATCTGTCCGCGAATACTGACCATCAGATTGAAGTCGAGTCGGGCCGAAAGCGTGTCCCAGAGCTTGAGGCTTTCGTCCTGAAAACGAATGCCCTCTGTGCGCAGATAATTCGACCGAATCACCGTCGTATTGCGTCCGGTGTTGCCGCCCCCCACCCACCCGCGCTCGAGCACCGCCACCCGGAGCCCGTGATCGTTCGCCAGATGCCAGGCACTGGCCAGACCATGGCCGCCTCCACCCACGATGACCGCGTCGTAGCGGGGTCGCGGTTCGGCACGGCGCCACGCGCGTGGCCAACCCCGATGACCGGACAGGGCCTGGGCGATGAGTCGGGTGATCGAGTACTTCACTGGGCGTAAGCGGTGAAAGCGACAAAGACGCCATGATAAGGACTCGCCTGCGAAACACCGAGCACGCGCGAATGCGATCCGGCTTGATTCCGATCAAAGCTGATACCATCAGGCGGTTCGGGTGGCGCGCGACGCGGCCCAGGGCACACTTTTGCAGTCGCGCCGGGCGCCGAATGCCCGACGCGCTCTGTTTCAACCCAACCCTTCCCCAAGAGGTCCGTCATGAAACTGCTGAAGCTATTTGCCTGCGTGCTCGCGGTGGGTACTGCATTGCTTGCCGAACCGTCCCTGGCACAGACCAAATCACGCCTTCAGACCATTCTGGAGCGCGGCACGATCCGTGTGGGCACCACCGGCGACTTCAATCCCATGTCGATCCGAGACCCGGCGACGAATCGTTACCGGGGTTTCGACATCGAGGCGATGGAGATGCTTGCCAAAGACATGGGCGTGAAGATCGAATGGGTGCCCGCAGAGTGGGCCACGATTGTCGCGGGCATCACGGCCAACCGCTTTGACATCTTCTCGGGCGCCTCGCTGAGCATCGCGCGCGCCAAGACGGTCGCTTTTTCGGATCCCTATACCGAGGCGGGCACCGTCCCGCTGGTCCGGAAGACCGACGCTGCACGTCTCAAGGGCTGGACCGACCTGAACCAGCCGGGCGTTACGGTGGCCGTCCTGATGGGCACGGTCTTCGAGGAGCAGGCCCGGGCGCATTTCCCCAAGGCCACCCTCCGTTCGATCGAAAAGCCGGCCACGGGTTTCCAGGAAGTGCTGGCGGGACGCGCGCAGGCCACGATCACAAGTAACGTCGAGGCGGCGACGCTGGTCAAGACGCATCCTTCGCTGACCATGTTGAGCGGTGCCGAACTGCGCAACAAGCGCCCCTTCGCCTACCCCCTTCCCCAGGGTGACGCGACCTGGATCACCTTCGTCAACAACTGGATCGCACTGAAGAAATCCGAGGGCTTCTTCCAGGGCCTCGAGCAGAAGTGGCTCGGCGGTCAGTAAGCGTACTCGCCTGCGCGGCCCTGCTGCTCGCGGGCTGCGCCGGACCCGCCTCGGACTACAACTGGGGCTGGTACATTTTCGACCCGTCATCGGAAAAAGGGTTCAGTAACCTGCGTTTCATGGCGGCCGGCATCGGGCTGACCGTCTCGCTGGCCCTCAGCGCAATCCTGATTTCGGTTCTGATGGGTGTGGTGCTCGCGCTGGCAGCGCTCTCCAGTTCGCGGGTGCTGCGCGGCGCGTCTCGGGTTTACGTCGAGTGCTTTCGCGCGATCCCTCTGCTGGTGCTGCTGCTTTGGGTCTATTACGGCCTGCCCGTCATCACCGGACTGCAGTTTGGCGCCTTCGTCGCGGGGATGATCTCGCTTGCCCTCTCGGATGCAGCCTTCGAGGCCGAGGTCTTCCGGGCGGGCATCCAGTCAGTCGCCCGCGGACAGCGCGAGGCCGCTTACTCACTGGGACTCAGTCGCGCCTACACGTTTCGCTTCATTGTGCTGCCTCAGGCCATCCGCACGATCCTGCCGGCGCTGGGCAACCAGTTCGTCTACGTGCTCAAGATGAGTTCGCTCGTGTCCGTGATCGGGCTCCAGGAACTGACCCGCCGGGCCAACGAGTTGAACGTCACCGAATACCGGCCGCTGGAAATCTACTCACTGCTGGTGCTCGAGTATCTGATCCTGATCCTGCTGACCTCCTGGGGCGTTCGCCGCCTGGAGAAACGGCTTCATCGTCATCAGGGCTGATCGGGAGCGCTGGGCATGCAGCTGACCGAATGCAGCTGGCTTGAGGTGCAGGCCTACCTGGAGCGCTCCCGCACCATCGTGATCCCTACTGGATCGACCGAGCAACACGGGCCCGTTGGCCTGATCGGAACCGATGCCCTCACGGCTGAAGCGATCGCCTCTGCGCTTGGCTCGCACACAGGCGTACTGATCGCACCCACCCTTACACTGTCGGTCGATCAGTTCAATCTGGGCTTTCCGGGCACGATCGCACTTCGGGCCACGACCCTGATGGCAGTCGTTCGCGACTGCCTCGATTCGCTGGCCGCACAAGGCTTCGAGCACATTTATTTTTTAAACGGGCACGGTGGAAATATCGCGCCGGTGCGCTCGGCCATTCAGGACTTTTACTTCGACTGGAGCTGTGGGCGCCGAACCGGCACACCGCCCCGCTGCCGGCTGCGGAGCTGGTGGGACTATGCCGAGGTCGATCAGCTACGACGGCAATGGTGGGGATCGGACGAGGGCATGCATGCAACCCCCAGCGAAATTTCGATCGTGCTCGCTGCACGCCCTGAAAGCGCCCGGCTGTTGCAGGGCTCTGCCGCACATCAGGCACGAGAGGCGCCCCGTGCACTCACTGCGTCATTCATGCGCGATCATGGGGGCGATAACCATCTGGATGCCGAGCGCCATCGAGCGGCCTTTCCAGACGGGCGGGTCGGCTCGCACTCAATTCGTGCGAGTGTCGAACAGGGTCGTGTGCTGATCGCAGCGGCCATGCGCGAGGCCCGCCGCGACCTCGAGGCCTTCGAGGCGGGACACTGACCTCCTGACAAGCCCATGACGCGAGCAGGGTCGACTCAAACCATCCGGGACGCATATCGATGATCACACTGTATGGTTCGGCGTTGTCCAGCTACACCGCCAAGGTGAGGATCGCTCTCGAATTCAAGCAGATTCCGTATGTCGAGCGCGAACCCGAGGGCGGTTACCGATCGGCTGCATGGCGAGCGCGGGTGCCCAGCGGTACGATTCCGGCCATCGAACACGAGGGCGTGCTGCTTGCTGAATCAGAAGCCATCCTCGAGTACCTTGAGGAGTGCTGGCCCGAACCCACTCTGCTGCCTGGGCCTCCCCCTGAGCGGGCACGAATTCGCTGGATCGCGCGTCTGCATGATCTGCACCTTGAACCCCGGGTGCGCGCACTCTTTCCCTTGGTGCGAGACCCCCACGGGCCCGAGCGCTGTGCTGACGCGCTGGATGCGCTGAACGCCCAGCTTGCGATCCTGGCACGGGTGAGCGAGCCCTCGCCCTGGCTGGCTGGTCGCTTCCCCAGCCTCGCGGACTGCGGCTGTGCGGTCAGCCTGCAACTCGCCCGAATGATCTGTGAGCACCTGGGCAGCGGCTTGCCCCTCCCGGCGCCGATGGAGCGCTGGTTGTCGGTGGTCAACGAGCATCCAGCTCTTGCGAAGGCGCTGGAACCTTGGCACGATGCGACACGAACCTGGCTCCGCAATGCACGTCCGACATCGTGAAGATCGACACTGCCGTTCCGCCCCCCGCAGCCCTGCTGCACGCCCATTGGCAACATATTCACCAACCTTCGCTCGAGGCGATGTCACCTCAGGACTGGGCGCTCCTGGACACCCAGCGGTCGCAGTACTACCGCGAACAGCAGGCGAAGCAGGCGCTGCGCATGCTGTCTGACACGGCCAGTGACCCCTCATTCGGCTACACGGTGAACAATTTCCAGCATTGCCTGCAGTCGGCCACGATGGCGCTGCGCGATGGGCTGCCCGAGGAGGACATCGTCGTTTGCCTGCTCCATGACGTCGGGTTCATTGTCAGTCCGCATCAGCACGGCGAATTCGCGGCGTCCCTGCTGGGACCCTATGTGTCCGAGCGGAACGTCTGGATGCTGCGTAGGCATGCGATCTTTCAGGATGTACACGCCCACCACCACCCGACCATCGACCGGCACGCACGCGAGCGTTGGCGCGGACACCCCCATTTCGAATGGGCCGCGCAGTTCGTCGAGCGCTATGACCAGAACGCCATCGACCACTCCTACGACTGCGCGCCGCTGAGCGTCTTCGAGCCGATGGTGTATCGTCTGTTCACCAAACCGCCTCGGCCAATGCCACTACCCGACTGAGGCGGGTCCCCTTATCGCCCACAAGGACCCGAACAGGATGAGTGCCTGGATCCGAATGGTGCCGCTTGACGAAGCAAGCGGAACGCTCGCCACTGCCTATCAAAAAGTACGGACGCCCCACGGCACGGTCGACAACGTGATGAAGGCGCACAGCCTGCGACCACACACGATGGAAGGCCATGTCGCGCTCTACCGCAGCGTGCTGCATAACCCGGACAACACCCTGCCCTTCTGGTTCCTGGAGGTGGTCGCGTCCTACGTCAGCATCCTCAACCGGTGCGACTACAGCCTGACTCACCACTTCACCAATGCCCGGCGCCTGATCCGGGACAAGGCCCGTTCCGACGCCATCCGCGCCGCACTCGACGCCCATACGCCCGAACAGGCCTTCAGCGGCAAGGAGCGGGCGCTGCTGATCTATGCGGGCAAACTCACGACGGCGGTGAGCCAGATGACCCGCACCGACATCGATGCGTTGCACGCAGCGGGTTGCGATGACGGCGAGATTCTCGAGGTGAATCAGGTCTGCGCTTATTTCAATTACTCGAATCGCCTCTTGAATGGTCTGGGCGTCACCACCGAGGGTGATGTGATCGGCTACTACACCGAAGACGATGATGCCGGGGCACGGCGATGAGCCCACAGACCGCGCGCAGTATCGCGATCGAGGACATTCCGGTCATTGATGTCGATGCGCTGCAGGGCGGCAGCACCGAACAGATGCGCGCCATCGGCGAGCAGATGCGCGAAGCCGCCTCACGGATCGGCTTTTTTTATGTTCGCGGGCACGGTATTGCGCGCGAGCTGATTCGTGAGGTCGACACGGTCGCACGGCGCTTCTTTGCCGCGCCGATCGAGCAGAAGCTCGCCGTCGAGCCGATCGACCGGCATCGGGGGTATCTCAAGCTGGGCGAAGCCAAGATGTACGAGAAGGCTCGGCCCGATCTGAAGGAAAGTTTCGTCTGGGGGATCGATGTCGAAGACAACGATCCAGACTATCTCGCGGGCAACCCGATGATTGGCCCGAACCGTTGGCCCGATTGGATGCCCGAACTGCGCCCGACCCTGAATGCCTATCTGGACGCGGCGCATGGCTGCGCGAAGCGGCTGCTCGGTGCTCTCGCACTCAGCCTGGGGGCTGAACAGGACGCGTTCACGCGAAGGTTTTCCAAACCCATCTCGCGGGGGACCCTTGTCTGGTATCCGCCGCAGCCGGTCAACGCCGACGATCGCCAGTACGGCGTCGCCCCCCACACAGACTATGGTGTGATCACCTTGCTGCACCAGGATCCGGTGGGCGGTTTGCAGGTCGTCACCCGAAAGGGTGAGTGGGTTCTCGCTCATCCGATTCCCGACACCCTGGTCATCAATTCGGGGGATCTGATGGGGCGCTGGTCCAACGATACGTTTCGATCCAACCCCCATCGGGTCATCAACAGCTCAGGCCGCGAGCGCCTGTCGATCGCCGTCTTCGTCGATCCGGATTTCGATACCCCGATCATTCCAGTGACCGCCCCCGGTGTCGCGCCGCGCTATCCGGAAGTCCGCTGCGGTGACTACATCCTGGGCCGCTTCAACAAGTCTTTCGAGTACCGAAAGAAATAGTCCTGCTCCGGAGTACGTCCATGATCTGGCCCCTTCGTTCGATGCTCTTCGTCCCGGCTCACCGGCCCGACTTCCTCGCCAAGGTCGCGCGCTTCAAACCCGATGCCGTCGTCCTCGATCTGGAGGACGCCGTGCCTCCCGAACACAAGCTCGCCGCGCGCGGTATGGCGCGAGAAGCGATCGGCGCACTGTTTTCACAGGGGATCGTGCCATTCATCCGGATCAACGCACTGCCCGAGGGGGGCCTCGATGACGTGATGGCCTCAGCGGCCCGGGGCCTCGCCGGCATCATGTTGCCCAAGGCGCACCAGGCGAGCGAAGTCCGAGAGCTCGATCAGGCGCTCAGCTACGCCGAGGGCCGCCTGGGGCTCGACTGGCGATCAATTCACATCTTGCCCTTGCCCGAGACTGCAACCGGAATGTGTGACGCCCGCCTGCTCGCGGCAGCCAGTCCGAGGGTGTCGGGGCTGCTGACCGCTTTCAGCGGACCGGGCATTGCAGATATTGCGCGGGCGGCGGGTTTCCTCCCCACGCTCGAGGGCTCGGAGCAGCACTACCTCGCCTCCAAGATCGTGCTGGACAGTCGAGCCGCGGGGGCCATGCACCCGATGTGCAGCATCATCGGTACGCGGCTGGACGATCTGGACGCCGTGCGCATGCTGACGGAACGCGCGAAGCGATTCGGCTTCACCGGTGCGGTCCTGATTCACCCCTCACACGTTGCCATCGCCAACGATGTCTTCACCCCTTCGGCCGAAGAAGTCGAGTATGCAGAAGGCCTGATTGCGGCCATGAGGGCCGCCGAAGCAGCCGGCCAGGGCGCGGTGTCCTATCGCGGACAGATGATCGACTATGCCATGCTGCCACACGCCGAATCGGTCCTCGCGCTAGCCCGTCGCCTCGAGCGCTAGACACCCGAACCGTACTGGGCGCGTCTGTTCAGTCCAACGCGCCCAGCGAGACGTTCAGGCCTCAAGCCCGCGCTTGAGGTCAGCGCAGAGATCGACCGGTGACTCGAGTCCGACGGCCACCCGAATCAGTCCCTCGCTGATCCCGGCTGCCGCCCGGGCCTCGGGGGTCAAACGACCATGCGTGGTGCTCGCCGGATGGGTGATTGTGGTCTTGGTATCCCCGAGGTTGCCGGTGATCGACAGCAACCGACAGCCATCGATGGTCGACCAGGCTCGCGCACGCTGCGCGGCGGGATCATTGCCACGCACCTCGAAGGACACGATCGCGCCCCCGGTCTTCTGCTGAGCCAGGGCGAGCTGATGCTGCGGGTGAGATTCGAGCCCCGGGTACAGGACCCGGGCAACACGTGGGTGTGCCTCGAGCCAGCGTGCCAGCGCCAACGCGTTGGCGGACTGACGCTCCATACGAATCGAAAGGGTCTCGAGACCCTTCAGGAGCACCCAGGCGTTGAAGGCCGAGAGGCTCGGCCCCACCGTGCGCATGATCGGAATCAACGCGTCCTTGACATACTGATGGGTGCCCAGAACCGCACCGCCCAGCACTCGCCCCTGACCATCGATGTACTTGGTCGCTGAATGGACGATCACATGGGCGCCCAACTCGAGCGGACGCTGAAGTGCCGGTGTGCTGAAGCAATTGTCGACGACCAGCGTGACGCCCCGTTCATTGGCCAACTGGGCGAGCGCCCGGATATCGCCGATCTCGGTCAAGGGGTTGGAGGGGGACTCCAGGTACATCAGTTTGGTATTCGGGCGGATCGCCGCTCGCCAGGCGTCGACGTCGGTCAGCGGGACGTAGCTGGTCTGGACACCGTAGCGCTCGAACATGTTGAACAGCTGCATGGTGGAGCCAAAGACACCGGTCGCCGACACCATGTGGTCGCCCGAACGGGTCAGGCTCAGGACCATGGCCAGAATCGCGGACATGCCGGACGCGGTCGCAATGCCTGCCTCGGCGCCTTCGAGCGCACACAGTCGATCACAAAAGGACTGCACGGTCGGATTGGTGAAACGGGAGTAGACGTTCCCACCCTCGGCCCCGGAAAAGCGCGCTGCCGCCTGGGCCGCGCTCTCGAAGACAAAACTGGAGGTGAGGAACAACGCTTCGGAATGCTCGCCGAACTGGGAACGTTCAATGCCCGCCCGGACGGCCAGCGTATCGATTGAGAGTGGATCAGTCATCTGAAAATGTCCGTCGTGCACAGTTCAGCAGGTTGATGGGTGGGACGCATTGGGACGCGCGAGTCATTCGGCGGCCACGGAAAACTGGAGGTTCATCTGTCCGGAGGAGCGTTCGTCTGATCCGGGCGACGGAATCTGGACCCGGCCCTGCTCGAGGAGCTCAAGCATGCGCTCATCCACATCACCGGTCAGGTAATGACCATCGAAACAGGAGGCCTCGAAGCTGCGCAAGACCGGGTTCAGATCAGAGACGGACCGCTTCATGGATTCGACCGACTGGTAGACCAGCGCGTCCGCGCCGATGGCCCGGCAGATCTCTTCATCGCTGCGTCCATACGCGATCAGTTCACTTCGCGTCGGCATGTCAATTCCGTAAACATTAGGGAAGCGAACTGGCGGCGAGGCCGAGGCGAAATACACCTTTCGCGCACCTGCGTCGCGAGCCATCTGAACGATCTCGTGCGAAGTGGTCCCCCGCACGATGCTGTCGTCAACGAGCAGGACATTCTTGCCCCGGAACTCGACGCTCATGGCATTGAGTTTTTGCCGGACGGATTTCCTTCGGACCGCCTGTCCGGGCATGATGAATGTCCGCCCGACGTAGCGGTTTTTCAGGAAACCCTCACGGTAGGGCACACCCAGCCGGTTGGCCAACTGCATGGCCGACGGACGCGAGGTGTCCGGGATGGGCATGACCACGTCGACATCGCCCAGCCAGAGCTGATCCGCGATCCGTTCGGCCAGATATTCGCCCATGCGCAACCGCGCATCGTAGACCGAGACGCCATCGATGATCGAGTCCGGTCGCGCAAAATACACGTACTCGAATACGCAGGGATTCAGTGAAGCGGCCGGGACACACTGCCGGAAGTACACCTGCCCCTCCAGATCAATGAAGATGGCTTCGCCTGGCGCAATATCGCGCACCATGCGAAAGCCCAAGCCCTCGATGGCAACCGACTCAGAGGCAATCAGGTACTCGGTCCCAGTATCGGTCTCGGAGACGCCGTAGCAAAGCGGTCGAATGCCCCAGGGATCACGAAAGGCGAGAATCCCGTAACCGGCAATCTCAGCCACACAGGCATAGGCTCCTCGGGCCCGACGATGAAGGCCCGACACCGCCGCAAAAATTGTTTCGGGGTCGAGCGTCACGCCGCTCGCGCACTCCTGAAGTTCGTGGGCGAGAACATTCAACAGGACCTCGGAGTCCGACGCCGTGTTGATATGCCGACGATCGCGGCGAAACATCTCTTCGCCCAGCTGCACGGCATTGGTGAGATTGCCATTGTGGGCAAACGTGATGCCAAAGGGTGCGTTAACGTAAAACGGCTGGGCCTCTTCGGAATCGTTGGCCGAGCCTGCGGTCGGATAGCGGACGTGACCGATCCCGGACCGCCCCGGCAAGGCCCGCATATTGCGCGTACGAAACACATCGCGAACCAGGCCATTGGCCTTGTGCAGACTGAATTTCTTGTCGGACGCCGTCGCGATTCCAGCGGCATCCTGCCCGCGATGCTGCAAGAGCAGCAGGCCGTCGTACAACAACTGATTGACCGCTGTTCGAGATACCACACCAAGAATGCCGCACATGAATCGAATCTCGCGAGAAAGACTGTCAAGAAGGGATGCTGCCTGCGCGCTGGCAGACTCTATACGACAACGCTCGCCCGATGCCAGGCGAGCATTCAGACCTCAAGCACACGCTTCAGCGCGGGCACACGTTCAGGCAACAGGTCAGCGAAGCGGGCGAGAATCTCCTCGAGGAGGGGGCGCGACACAGCGCGCTCCCAGGCAGGCTCGCGGTGCAGATCGAACATGCTGGCGGCGAGTACGATCACAATCAAAATGATGCCGGCGCGCAGCAGGCCGAAGATGCCCCCCAGCACACGATCGACGCCGCCCAGTCCGACCCAGGCCAGCCCGCGGGCAATGAGGCTGCCGACCACCCGCGTGACGAGAAAGACGGCCAGAAAGACCAGGAACATGAAGAAGGGTAAGGGCAGGCTGACCTGCAGGCTGATCATCAGCCCGGGCCCGGCAAATAATGCGACCAGGGCCGCGATGAACCATGCGGCCAACCCGAAGACCGTTCGAACAAAGCCGCGCAACAGCCCAAAGACAATTGAACTGATCAGGATCACCAGCACCGCATAGTCCCAGGCGGTCAGTGGGCCCAGTCCCTCCATCATGGCGACACCAGGGTCGCTTCGATATTGTTGAGCGTCAGCCGAGCGCGTGCACGCTCGGCCTCTGCACGCGTCGAAAACGGCCCCACCCGGACGCGTGTCCGGGCACCCGGTTGTACGGTTTCCGTGAACACCGGCAGCCCAAGGCTGCGAATCCGGACCACCAGCGCGGAAGCATTTTCGGGCCGACCGAACAATCCCACCTGAACCAGCCAGCGCGAAGACGCTGCGGGCGGCGAGGGGGGCGGGCTCGTCCGGGGCGTTTCAGTGGGCGGACGCGATACCGGAGCAGACGAAACGGGCGGCGCCGCCGAAGCCATCGCTTTGGGGGGCGTCGGTGGAAGCGCCGATGACGGCCCGGAAGCTGTGCCCGACCCGGGCGCCCCGACCGCCGGACGAGGCGGCGTGAGCGGCGAGGTCACAGCAGCCTTGGGCGCGGACGTTTCGGGCGCTGAAGTCGTCGCGGGCACGCCCTCCGGGGCGCTTGATACCGCTGCCGTTTCGGGAATGCGCGTCGGTGCCGGCAAGGCCGTATCGCGGGAGGGAATGTCGAGGTGCAGTGCCGGCCGCTCGAAGCTGGGCTCGGGATCGAGCAGCATCGGCAGAACTGACGCGATCAGGGCTGCGAAAATCAAAGCCCCCAGCAGCCGGCGCCGAGCGCCTCGCTTGAACGG
>JBDLRB010000216.1:0-11703 GCA_039800205.1 Pseudomonadota bacterium
CGCCATGGTCTTTGGTGGGCGATTTGTCAGCTTCGATTCGTCGGCCGTCGAAAAGTTCGTTGTCCACAACACCAATGCCAACCGCAACGCGCCGTTGCGTGTGTTGATGGATCCATCCGTACATTGGGGGCGTACCGGGCTGACGGTCCGCACACCGGGCCTTCTGGACCTGAGTGCCGCCACCCTGAGCGGTGGAACATTCGATATCGAGGCTGTGGGCATCAAACCCCAGTCGGACGGCATGATCCGTACCCGCGCGGCGGGGCTTTCGATCGTCAACACGGGGGCAGCACCGTATCAGGACATCCTGGTGCGCGAGCAGAACACACTCACGGTCGGGACGCTGCGCACCCTCAACGGCCGGATCGATCTCCAGCTCGCGGCGCGGGATTCAACCCTCACAGTCACGGGCGGTGTCCGCACCCTGAGTGGCGGCAACATCCTGCTGGTCGCCGACGACATGGATTTCGTGTCGGGTCAGCGCACGCTGGGCACCACCGGTGTGCTGACGATTCGTACCCAGTCGGCCGACATCGGCTATCGGCTCGGCACGGCTGCGATCTTTGGCACCGGGCTCGACAACTCGGTCAAGCCCTTCACGGGCTATATGGAACTCAGCCCGCGCGATATCGCGGCCCTGGACCGGCAGGCCACTCAGGTATCGATCGGCCATCGCGGAACGGGTATCGTCGAAATGATCATCGGCGATCTGCGCGATGATTCCACGCAGTCTGCGCTGGGTAACGATACCTTGCTGATCGCCGATCGGATGCGCGTCCAGGGGGATGTCATCGGCCTTCGCCGGGTATCCACCGATTCGCACACGCTCGAGATCGCTCGCACCGGTATCCTCAATCCCACCGGCCCTGCTGCCTCGGGCATTACTGCGCAACACATCACGATCGATGTCGATGAACAGGCGGTGGTCAGTGGCTGGCTGCGTGGCCTGGATTCGCTGACGCTCACGGCAGATCAGACCAATGATGTCCGGGCGCTCCTGTTCCGGACGGGCGGTCGTAATAGCCTGTCGGTTGATCAGAGTGGCGAGATTGGCGTTCTCAACGACAACGCGACGATGACGATCCGGACGGCCGGCTCGATCTACACATCGGGTGCGCTGTATGCGGGTCGCACCACCGTCGAGGGCCTGCCGACCAGCGGCAGCAATGCGGTACTCGATATCGAGTCTTCGACGGGTATCAGTATGCAGCCGGGGGCGTTGATTACGGCGCGCGATGATCTCGCTCGCATTCGGATCGCCTCGCAGACTTTCCTGCACGTGAATGTCGACACGGCAATCACGGCGGGTGCTCGTTTCCGTTACTCCGGCTCGACGCCTATCCCCGAATTGACGGGCATCAACACCGAACTCGAACTGTCCACACAGGGCGAACTGCTGCTCGCGGGCTCAGTGACCTCGGGCGGCGAGATGAGTATCGTCTACGGCGAGACTCAGGACGACTTCGCCGATTACTTTGACAATCTGTCAACCCGGGCTCTGGCATCGATCCCGGGGACGGCATCCGAGATCACGTCGCTTCGCAACGGCCAATTGTCCAGCGCACTGCTGGCGGCCATTCAGGCCAAGAGCCTGCCCTTGACCTCCTCTGCGGCGGTCGTCATCCCGGTCGGAGGCGTCACGCCCTTCGGCAGCCTGAGCACGACCGACCAGAATGCTGCCGCAATCCGCGGTGGCTATGCGGTGTTCGAGAATGGCGGATTCTTCCGCTCAGATGCGACCGGCGCGCTTCGGTTCTTCGAGACGCCGACGATTGGCTACTCGATCGCCTACGACCCCTCGGCCGTCAGTTGGCCGGGTGCCGCTCCGACGGCGGGTACTCCGTTTGCCCAACTGTCAGCCGCCGATCAGCAGGCTGTCGCGCAGTCGCTGGGCTATACCCGTTACACAGGCACGCTGCTCTTTAATCCCGATGCGCTCGACGGGCGCTACGTGATCGACGCGCCCGTGCAGGGCCTGAGGCCCGATTATCAGAACAGCGACATTCAGTGGGGGGCTGTGGGCGCGCCCGCAGCCAACGCCGGGTTCCTGGATCTGACGCTCGAACAAAAGCTCGTTGTCGCTCAGTCACTGGGCTACAAGGCCGATCTGTTCTACAGCATCGAGACGCCGCCGGCAGGCATGACCGTCACGATGAGCGAGTTCGTCGAGGGCGTGCATTACCAGAACGTCCAGATCGAGTGGGGGATCGCAGGGGCACCCCCGGCTGGGGCGGCCTTTGAAAACCTGACGCTCCTGCAGAAGCTGACCGTCGCGCGCAATCTGGGCTACGAGCTCAGTGGCAACCTCGAGTTCTATAACGACACCGCAACCGAGGCCAAGCAGCGCCTGAGCGGCGATGCCGGGGCCGAGCGGACCTTCCTGCAGGGTGCGCCCGTCGACTTTGACAACACCGAGATCACCTGGGGCGCTGCCGGTGAGCCCGAGGATGATGCCGGGTTTGCCGACCTGACGGCCGCGCAGAAGGCCGTTGTGGCCCAGCACATGGGTTACCAGTTGCTCGATGCGCCCGCGATGTTCATCAAGGCCTCTGCGCCGCGAGACCAGCAGATCGCTTATGGCTTCGCCGAAACCACCGGCGCAGTCTTCGACTACGATCGCGTCGATTGGGACAACGTAACGGCACCTGCGAGTGGGACGGCTTTTGCCGACCTGACGGATGATCAGCAGTTCAAGGTGCTCGATACCTTTGGGTACACGCGCTTCACCGAGCGTGTGTTCTACAAGGCGAGCGAGTCGAGCGAAAGCCGGGCGGTTCGCACGACCCTGACTGCTGTGGCCGACTACCCGGCCGATCTGGCGGCGGCTGAGGCCTCCACCAAGCGTTGGGTCGTCACCGATGGTCCCAACAGCTACGTCGTGTACGCCTACGACGAGACCGGCGCAGGCACCAATATCGAGCTCCAGGTTCAAAACGTTCACCCGCTGTTCGGGCAACGGGGCTACGGTTTCCTGTTGCTGGGAACCTTGACGACGCTCGAGGCCAACCAGGGCTTGACGGTACAGGGTCCCGAGGACGTGATCGTTCGCGGCAATATCAATCTGTTGGGCGCAGGCGCCGACCTGACCTTGCAGTCGGACCGTTGGGTGTATTGGGATGGTTCCGCCCAGGTGATGGGCGAAATCAATTTGTTCGGGGGTGTCGAGGTCGATGGTTCGGTGCCCGCAGCGGTGGTGGCGGCCAATCCGTCCTCCACCGGTGGTGCCAATATCGATGGCATCAGTGTCTACGTCAGCAACACCTCGACCCTGAACACCCTCACCGACGAAGGCAACATCTTCGTTCAGGGCGGCCAGGATGTCCTGGTGCTGGGCCGAATTGTGGCCGGCGCCGAGATCGGCGCCAACAAGCCCAACTTCGTCGGCGACGGGGATACGACCGCAACGGTCAAGGCCGGGCAATCTATCTTTGTCGACAGCGTGATCGCTGCAGCGAAGTCGGTCGACCTCATCACCACAGGAACGCCGGGTCCGGACGACGGCGGCATGGCCGTCACGATGACCTCCGCGTCGGGTCTCCTGGTGCCGGGCATCACCTCAGACAATACCGGTGCACGCGTGGGCATCGATGCGCGGGGCAATGTGCAGATTGTCAGCACAATCACCGCGGGTGCCGAGATCTTCCAGACCTTCGATGGCGGCGGTAATCTCCAGTCCGAGCGGATCGACTGGGTCACTGAGCAGGGCGTCATCGACATTCAGGCGCTGGGACAGGTCTATCTGGGCGGCATGACCGCCACGCAGTCGGGGGGGAGCGTCGAGATCGGCGGCAGGCTGCGTGCCAGCCAGTTGATTGAGATCCAGGGGGGCTCCAACAGCGATGGTGTGGGCGTCAAGTTGCCTGGTGGGGCACAGCTGTCCACTCGCAATGACGAAGGCGAAATCCGCATCGACGCGGCGCAGGATGCCGAGATCTATGGTCTGCTGGTTGCCGGCGGAACCATCGTCGATGCGTACGATCTCGACGGCAAATACCTGGGCAGCACTCCGGTTTACGGTTCGGGCGAATCCGAAATCCATATCGAGGCCGATCGCCAGATCCGTTTGACGCGCGAGCTCTACGCGGGTTCGCTGATCGATCTGCGCGGCGGCCAGGCCTCCATCAACAACAGCCTGCCCTTCTTTGACCAGGGCATCGTGATCGGCGGTTCAGCCACGCTGCGTACGGGTCTGCAGGAAAGCGTGATCAACCTCAGTTCATCCGGCAACCTGTCGGTGCTGACGCCCGCCTGGACGCAACAGTTGATGGCCCAGGGCTTCGCCGAGCGAGCCAATGGTCGGCTTGCGCAGGATGTCACGCTGCGAATCGAAGTGGATCTCGGCACCCATGTTGTTCGGGGCGACGTGGTCCTGACGGCTGCGAGCACGCAGGACAACGTCAGCCTGCAAAATGCGGGTAACCCCTCTCTGGGCCTGGTCGGCGATCTGCAGGCGGCCATCAATGCCACACAGTTCACCGTCATCACTTCGCTCAGCGGTAATCCGGCGGTCAACTCGACGCGCCAGATCTCGAGCAGCGAGCTCGAAGTCCGTCTCAATGACGGCCGCATCATGTTCACGGGCGGCTACAAGGTCAAGGTCCTGAACGCAGGCTCCGTCAACGCCGCCCGGTTGGGCTTTACGCAGTTGGCCAGTGGCGATCTCACCTCCTCGCGTGCCGTGGCCGTCGACGCCAGCCAGCCCGGCTCGGTGGTCAATTTTGGCAAACAGGGCGCGATCAATGGCGATGTGACGATCTCCGGATGGGTGATCGGTCACGAGGCCATCAACCTCTACGGCGGCCTGGCGTCAGCCGGCCTGCCTGATGTCACGTTAACCGCAACCGGTGTGTTCGAAACACGTAGCGGCGATATCGTGCTGCGGCCGCGCGGTCATGCAGTGCTGCAGGGCACGCTCGCAGCGCGGGGGGACAATGCCAACATCATCATTCAGGCGACCGATACCCTGGAACTGCGCGGCGATCTCATCGCCAATCGCGATATCGTAGTTAATGCCGGAACAGTGCCACTTGCCGGCGAAACCAGTCTGGCCACCTTTGGTACCGCGCGTCTGATCTCCGAAGGCCCGACGGGCCGGATCATGCTCACCGGTCTGAATGATGTCGAGATCAACAGCCAGATTGGCCGCGATCGCAACAATGCGCGCAACACGGGCATCACGCTGGTCCAGATCACGGCTGACCAAGGCACTTTGCACTTCGGGCGCGATGCGTTGATCGATACGGTCGGCGAGGTGCGCATGTCAGGCAACGATCTGATCGCCGAGGGTTGGATCATCAGCGACCGCCTGACCGATTCGGTGCTGGATTACGAACTGAGCTTCCGCTCAGCGGGCGATATGACGCTCTCCGGTCAGTACGACCTTGATGGGTCGGTTCTGATCGAGGCGGGCGGTGCCTTGTCGATCTACAACACGTCGATCGAGCTGAGCGCAGCGGGTCAACGCCTGATCGCTCAGGCGGCAGGTGATATTCGCCTGGGCGCGACCGGCATGGATATTCTCCCGGTCACCCTCCCGGATGTGCTGATCAATGGCGCGACCAGTACGGCGAGCGATGACCGAACCATCGACTTGGGAAGCGCGGGGCTGGTCAGCGGTGCCCGCTACTTCCTCACCGTGGGTACTACGGTTGTCAGCTATACGGCTGCACCGGCGGATGGTGCGGCGCAGATCGCGACCGGGCTGCGGAATGCCTTGCATGCCGTCGGCGCCTATGCGAACAAGGTCATCGCAACGGGCACGCAGATCCTGATCGACGACGGTGCAGGCAATCTGCCCATCGCCGTTCAGTATCTGAAGCCCCGAGCGGTCGTGCTCGAGGCCGACCGTCTGATCGAGCTCACCGCAGGGGGCAGTCTGATCACGGGGGCCGATTCGCTGGTGTTGTCGCGGGCGGCGGGCTCCCGGCTTGCCGCCTCGGCGGCTTCGATGCGGCTGGATGGCCAGCTGCTGGCTGGGGCCTCCTACACCCAGGGCAACAGTCCCGCCACCACCTGGACGGGCCTGAACGCCGAGCTCGAGCTCACGTCCAGGGGGGCCATTGAGATCGGTGGGCTGCGGACCGCAGACAACCTTGCCCTCGTCGCCAGTGGTGCGGTCCTTCAGGCCACCGGGCAGGTCCGGATGCGGGCTGGATCCGATTCCAGCGGCACCGGTGTCGACCTGGGTTCGGCCAGTTCGATCCGCGTCGATGCGACCGGCGGCGGTGTGCTCACTGCCACCCAGCCAGGTCGTATTCTGATTGACAGCGATGGCGCGATTTTTGTTGACGGTCTGATCAACGCAGTCGACTCGGGCTCTACGCTGCAGGTCAGCACACGTTCGCTCTTCCAGGCCTTCAATCTGGTGCGGGCGTCGGCGGGTATCCGCATCGATGCAGGCACGCACAGTTCGGGTTATGGCGTCTCGGTCGTCGGACAGTTCAGCCTCATCAACAATGTCCGCACCCTCACTTCAGGCGGGGTGCTCGATACCGATACGGGCGGCACGCTCGACATCACCAGCACCGGCAGCATGCTGCTTGCCGGGGTGGTCGGTCAGGTGACGGGCAGCAGCAACGAGATCGGCAAGATCAGCCGTATCACGCTCGAGTCGCGTTCGGGCGATGTAATGATCACCGGCCTGGTCGATGCTCGGGATGACATCTCGATCACGGGCGATCAGATCGGCATGACGCTGGGCAGCCATGTATTTGCGCTGCAGTCGACGTCGAAGGCCTACCTCCGTGCGCGCGAGCGCATGGACATCATGGGCCAGATCAGTACCAACGACGCGATCATCAAGGGCGATCGTCTGGTCCACCTGGCGGCGCCGATCATCTATGTCGACGGTATTCTCAAGACCGAGGCGGACAACGCGACGCGCAGCCGCGTGCTGGTCAATGTGTCGCAGGAGCTCAAGGTCGCCGGATTGATCCAGTCCGCAGGCGATGTGCATCTCAACGCTGGGGTCGACCTTTCGCTCACGCGAGAGGCGCTCGAAGGCGAAATCACACAGGATATGCTGAGCGGCGGCCTGATCCGCGTGATCGGGCAGGGCGTGGTCCAGTCTGGCATGAAGCTGATCAACAACGTGGCCACCCGCAGCACGCACGGCGGCGATCTTGTTGCGCTGTCTGGGGGCGATGTAGTTCTGTCGGCCGACAGCACGGTCGGGGGCAACCGATCCGTTGTAGTGCCGGTGGTGACCACCGTCGAGGAAGCGGTCGAGACCATCGTTGGCTACCAGGAGGTGGCGGTCGGCACGATGCAGGTGCCGGTCATCACCAAGGTGCCCACGCTGATTACCGAGCAGGTCGGGACTGAACTGGTCAAGGTGGGCAGTAAGAACTATTCATTTGATGTCACGCTCGAGCAGGTCGGTTACTACAAGGTCGATGCGCCCAGCGGCGCGCAGTTCCGAGAGACCTTTATCGAGGGGATCGACTACCACAACTACCAGATCAACTGGGCGAATGCAGGGACGGATACGGATCCGGGGGCCAGTGCGGCCGGTGACGCAAACCTGTTGTTGAGCCACGTTCGCGGCGAGTACACCAACGCCAACTACAAGACGTTTACTGAGCTGAATGACGTTCAGCGCCAGGCAGTGCTCAATTACCTGGGATACAAGCCCCTGTTTGACTTCAGCTACAGCGGCAAGCGTCCGCAGGATAGTAGCGCCACACCCAATCAGGTTGTACTCCAACAGACCTTGAACGGCAATGTGACCTATAACCTCGTCACGCCTTCCTGGGCCAACAATCCGGCGGTGATCGTTGCGGGCGATGTCTACGGCTGGAAGGACAAGTACATCCGGATGCCGGGCGGGGCGCAGAAGGATGTCGAGAAGGTGATCTCGCAGGGCACTCCTCAATATCTTTTCAACGACACGGGTTACAACACCACGGGCAACCTTAATGTGCTTCGTGGTCAAACTTCGCCTGATGGTTTGAATGGGGGGCAGTGGGCAGAGATGCCGTCCATTCCCAACGGCTCGGTGAAGGGTGAATGGGTCGGCGAGTATCAAGAGCAGGCCAGGCTCAACTACATTCAGGATAAATCCGTCTACACCCCGCAGGCCGGTTCGTCGCGCGGCGGCTTGTTCGGCATTTCCTGGCTTTGGGGCAGCCGGACCAGTTACTACGATTGGGACCAGAGCATCGGCCGCTGGGCGGTGTTCTATCCGGGTGGTGGCACCTGGAATTTCGAGGTTGCAAGTCGTGGTTCACTCTCGATGGCCGGCGATCCCACCTGGGCCTGGGACGGTGCGTTCAACGCCAGCAAGAACCAGTTCTGGGATTACGAGACGGGCGGTCGCGAGACCCAACTGGTCTACGGTGGTTCGTCGCTTTTGGGCGGCAAACTCAACTCCAACCAAGAAACGGCCGACACGAACCAGATCAGCCAGCAGTTCGCTGGCTGGCGTTTTGTCGGCGGGGTGGTGGTCTCGACCAAGTTCCTGTGGTGGACCTGGACGCGTAGCTATCCGATCTTCGAGATCTTCAAGAACTACAGCTACGACTGGTATTCGACCACGCTCAACCGCAATATCTACGATCAGCGGGTCAAGCTGAGTTACAACGCGGTCACTTTTGCCGAGCCGATTTACGATTACCGCCCGGTCTATCAGACGACGACCAAGGATGTGACCGTCGTCAACTTCCAGGACGTCACGGTCTGGGAGTCCCAGCCGATCACCGCCACCAGTTACGTCACGCGGACCGAGCAGGGCACCAAGGTCATCCCCCTGCTGGGTCCCGACTACAGCGGCGAGTCGCTGTTCGCGGCCAACGACCTGCGCATCCAGTCCGGCCGGAATGCCAATTTCAGCGGCAAGGTCAAGGCCTACGACAACCTCGATATTTCAGCCTCGGGCAGCATCGCCGTCACCCCGACGGTCGACAATGCCGGTATCGCTCGGCTCTCGATGATGGGGGCGGGCAAACTGCTGAGCCTCCGGTCGGGCGGTACGCTCAGTATCGAGACACCGGCCGAGATCATCGGTCGCGACCTGATCCTCACGGCCGATCGAGGGGCCACGATTAACGGTCAGATTGGTGGCCGCTCTGTCAACGGCGTGGGGATTGATACCCAGACCATCACCGTCTCGGCCGTCAACGATATCCGCGTCGGCGGGTCGTGGGCCGCGCAGGGCAAGATCCTGATCGCTGCGGGTGAGGGCACCGGCAGCTTTGGCGGCGTCTACACCATTGATGGCGGCGTAATCGAGGGTGACCTCAGCCTTGTAACGATCAGTGCGGTGGGCACGCAGGTCGACGACGATCGCACGGTCACGCTGCCGGCCACGATGGCTGTTGTCACGGGCGGGCGCTACACGCTGGATCTGGGCGCTGACGCGGTCACGCACATCGCTCAGGTGGGGGATACCGTCACCACCATCGCCGCAGCGCTTGCGCAGAAGATCGCACTGCTGCCGAATTTCGCCGCCGCGGCGGCTGGGGCGGTGATCACGATCAGTGCGGGCGCGGGCACGCGCACCATCACGGGTCGTGCGCCGACGCCCGATTTCGACCTGGCGGTTTCCGCGACATCCATCGTATCGGGCGGTATTGCGGTCAGCGCACTGGGCGCGACCGACGCCGCCGTACGAACCATCAATTTTGCGTCTGCGCTGACCACGCAGGGCACGCTCTACCGTATTCGGGTTGAGGACAATCTCTTCACCTACGAGGCGGGCGCATCCGATTCAGCCACTTCAGTGGCGACGGCTCTCCGTGCGAGGATGGCTGCTGCAGGCTACGACGCCAGCGTCGCCGGAGGCGTTATCTCGCTCAACGGTGTGGGCACGCGCCTGATTGAGGCCATCGACGGCGACTCGATCGAGATCCGCGCAGGCCAGTTCGGCGGCAACATTGTGCTGGCGACCTCGCCCACACTGGCTGCACCCAGCTACCCGATGGCGACCCTCAGCACCCCGGGCGTGCTCCAGATGAGTGCACCCGATGGCCGTATCCTGCATCAACAGGGTTTGATCAAGGCCAATCGGGTCGAGGTCATTGGCGGCAGTACGGTCGATCTGAACACGCGCATCGGTACCCTCGACGTCCAGAGCCTGGGCGCCGGTAACGTCACCGTCACCAACAAGGTTGTCGACATCGATCTGCGTGGTGCACAGGTCTCAGCAGTGGGTAGCGCTGCATCGGACGCGCGCACGATCACCTTGCCGGTCAATACGCCGGTCCTGCAGGGCGCGCATTACAAGCTGAAGATTGGTAACGACACGGTCTCATATATCGCCGGCGAGACCGATACGCTGAATGCGATCGCTACGGGCCTGGCGGCGCGGATCAACACGCTGAGTGGCCTCTCAGCCTCGGCGGTCAACACCTCGCAGATCACGATTTCATCCGGGGCGGGTGTTCTTGATCTGGCCGGGCTCACGTCGTCCGGGGCGTTCACGCTTGAGCGGGCGCTGCTGGCTGACGGCGCGTTGACGGTGAACAATACCGGTTCCCTCATCGTCCTGAATGCACAGACCCTGGGCGGCAGTGATCGCAACAACATCACGCTGAATGCGATCCGCACAAATGGCGAAGTCAATCTCGCTGCGCACACGATCAGTGCTGCGGGGCGCGGCGACATCACACTCGATGTCCAGGGCTCGATGGTCCAGCGGACGGGCGGATTGTTGTCAGGCGACCGATTGACCATCCGGACCGCCAGCAATGGCAACTTGCAGTTGGTGACTGACGTCAACGATCTGGCGCTCGACATCAATCGCACCGGCAACGTGGCGATTCAGCAGACCGGCACGCGTACCCTGCACCTGGTCGACAGCGATATCGTCAACGGATCGCTCACGGTCAATGCGGCAGGTGCCGTGTCCTTGGTCGACGTCGAACTCGCCTCAAACCGCGAGACCAACAACATCACCGTCACTGCGGTCAACGATATCGCCGTCAACCGTGTGGTGGCGGGCAGCTACCTGCAGGAACTGCCCATCGGTTTGGCGGTCAGCGTGGCGCATGGTTCTGACGTCGATGCCGACCGTACCGTCAACCTCGGCTCGCTTGCAATTTCTGAAGGCGCCGTCTTCCGGATTTCGATTGCGGCCAGTTCCATCACTGCTAATGATGCGGTCGAGGTTCGCCATGTGGCGGCAGCCGCAGACACGCACACGACCATTGCAGCCGCGCTTGCCAAGCAATTGAGCGCAGCGGGTTATGGCATCACCGCGACCTCGGCGGCCGGGATCATCACGCTCGCGACTGGGGCCGGCACGCGGGCGATTGTTGCCCAGCGTCTGGTCACCGGTGGTGACGTGCTGATCAACGCTGTGGGCTCGGCGTCAACCGACGACCGAACAATCAGTTTCGCGAACATCCCAGTGGTTGTTGGCGCCCAGTATCGGTTGACGATCGGGCCGTCCACGCAGAATGCGGGTGACTCAGCCGTGATCCGCACAACGGCGGTGTCGGGCGACACCATCGATACGATTGTTGCACGGCTCGCGGCCACCATCGACGACAATGCATCGTTCAGCGCGACGAGCACGGGTGCAGTCATTACGATCGACGACGGTGCCGGGCTTCGGGTCATCACCGCCTTTGATGCCGTCACCTCCGCTGGTTCCATCACCTTGACCAGTACGGCGGGCGCGATCGAGCGCGCGGTCGGCAGTGCCGATCGCAACCTGATCGCGAACAACCTGACCTTGACCGCACAGACCGGTATTCGAGGCCT
>JBDLRB010000217.1:0-4651 GCA_039800205.1 Pseudomonadota bacterium
CACCTGAAGGAACCGATCATCAATCGCCGCACGATCAACATCCTGTTCCGTGGCAAGGAAGGCAGCGTCTAAAAGGATTTCGAACGAATCCCGCCCTCATTCAGACTGGTCACACAATGAGGAAAACAGATCGGTACCGGGCGCGCTGATTCAGCTCGCAGGATGCACGGCGTGGCTGGCCTCGATCTTTCGGCGGATATGCTCACCCGCTGTGATCGGTTCAAAGGCGGCGGATGAACCGGGGTCAACGCAACTCGGTACACACGCGATGCTCTGGTCGTAGTTCGGGTGCACAAACATACCGATCGACAATCGACGACTCCGTGGTGCACCCACAGGCGGATTGACCACCCGATGCATGGTCGAAGCCCAACGACCATTCGTCCAGTGATGCATCATGTCTCCGAGGTTGACCACGAACTCCCCCGCCTGGGGTTGCACTGGGGCCCATCGGCCGTCGGGCATCTGAGCCTCGAGGCCGCCCTGCGCATCCGTCGCAGCAAGCAGCGTCATGGCGCCATAGTCGGTATGCGCCCCCGTTCTGAGTTGTCCCGGAAGCGGCGGTTCGGACAACACCGGGTAGTGATGGCAGGACATGATGCTGAAGTGACGATCCAGTACACCATCGAAGTAGCCCTCCGGCAGCTGAAGCGCCGCCGCGAAAACGGTCATCATCTGCCGGGCGAGCTGTTCATAGGCCCGGTAGATGGCGACCAGGACTTCGTCGAGGCCCGGGGGTAGGGTTGGGATGAGGTTCGGCGCGTAACTGGTCTGAGCCTCGGCAAGCCCCGCGTAGTGCGTGCGATGATCGTCGATGGGACCCAGGAAGAGAGATTCGCGCAGGTCAGGCGGAGCCTTCTGGCCCAGTGTGTTGGCGAGTCCACGGGTTGCAAAACCGTGGTAGCCACGCTGCCTGGAGGCACCCGTCGGATGCCATCGGTCTTTCGTCTGCCGATCGAGATCGAAAAACTCGAACAGCATCCCCTTCATTCGCTCAAATAGATCGGCCGGGAACCCGTGACCCTTGATGATCAGAAACCCGGTCTGCTCGCAGGTTGCGGCCACTTCGCGCGCGACCCGTTCACGCCCGGCCCGATCACCGCCAGTGAACGGGCTGATGTCAATCGTGGGTACGGCAACCAGAGGGTTCATCCAAATCGCTCCGTAGTGGGCTACGCCTGACCGGTCATTGGCCAGACAACTCGCGATCGACCACCCGCTCGTAGGACGGGTCTCGCTGAATCAGACCGCCCGACACCAGAGCGGCCTTGAGGCGGAGGTAGGCGGCGGGCGGCAAGGACGGCGTGCGCGCCCACAGCCCGCTCGACCGATACTGATCAATCATGCGCGTCAAGCGTTCGATCGGCTGATCCGGCAGGAACGCGGCAATCGCGCGTGCGACGGTGGCAGGATGCGAACGCGACAAGGCCGTCAGCGCACGGGCCATTCCGGCGACCAGCCTCTGGCAATCGTCACGTCGCTCCTGCGTTGTGACGCGGGTGGCATAGAAGCTGGTGTAGCTGATGTCACCGCGCACCGTAAAGCGGTGCCAGATGGCCCCCTGCCCCGCTTCGACCAACTGCGCGGCGTACGGCTCAAACACCTGGATCACGTCGACCTCACCGCGCAGGTAGGCCTGAATGTTGCGAGCCATCGGCCGAACCCGGCGGCCGGCCAGGCGCGACGGCTCAAGGCCCGCGCGCTGGAGATCATCCTGAAAACACATCCACGGCGTCGGGACATCGCCCGCCGGCGCGAGTCTCAAACCGCGCAGATCATCGAAGTGAAAGCCCGGGCGCTCGCCTCGTCCGACCAATACAAAGGGATCACGGGCCAGCACCTGAGCGAAGCAGACCAATGGGCACTGCGGGTCTGCGTCGTGATGCATCATGACCCGCATGGGACCGCCCCACGAAACGTCTGCGCGCCCCTCGAGCAACATCAGCGGTGTATTCGACGTGGCAGGTGAAATCACATGGTGGATCGAGAGGCCTTCGGACTCCCAATAGCCCCCAGCCAACGCAAGGTAGAACGGAACGTACGGAACAGCCCGCATGTTCTCGCACAGAATCAAGGGACGCCGCGACATCTTGATGCGATCCCGCTTCAGTCCTTACGGACCGCCAGAACCTGATCAGCTGCATGCTCGCCTGCCAGACGCCCGGAGTTGGTGGCCATCAACAAGCCCGAACCCGACAGGTAACCCCAATCCGCAGGACCCGACAGTCCACGGGCCGCTCCGCCCCCTGCAAAAAGATTCGGGAAGGGTTGCCCGTCGGTACGCAGCACCCGCATCTCCGTATCGATCTCGAGACCGCCTTGCGTGTGGGTCAAGGCCCCGATGATCTTTGAGACGTAGAACGGCGCAGCGAGTGGCGGCTTGGTCGTGAAATCGCGGCCGAATCGATCCTCTCTCTGCCCTCGGGCACAGGACTCCACCTCGGCGAAAGTGGCGGTGAGCACAGCCGGGTCACAGCCAATCGCGCCGGCCACCGCCTCGATCGTATCGTACCGCCGGACGGATGAGCCTTCGTGCGCCTGCATATGGCTGTGCTGCTTGTAGGCAAGGGTCTCGCCCCGCTGATCCCAGATGGCCCACGCAAAATTGCCCGGTTGACGATGCACCTTCAAGGCCTGTTCGGAGTAACCGGAATTCTCATTGGAGAATCGCTCGCCTTGGCTGTTGACGTGGAAGCCGCCCTCGGTGACGGTGGGCCAGCTGAGGTGGACCGAGGCGGGCATTGCCACGGCTCCGTGCCCCTGGAACGACCCCATATCCTTGAGCGATGCGCCCAGCGCCTCGCCCCAGCGAATCGCGTCGCCTTGATTGCCTGTGTGACCCTCGTAGAACATGTCCGCCGCCTCGGGGATGTAGCGCTCGAGCAATTCCCGACTGCCGCCATACCCGTTACAGGCCAGGATCAGCGCATCGCAACCAATATCCTCGACCGCGCCATCGGGACGACTGACCCGAACGCCATGAATCCGGCCGCTTTTGTCGGCGAACAAGTCGGTCACACGCGCGGAGGTTGCAATCGGAATGCCTTCGCGCTCGACGGCGGACACCAACACTGTCAGCAGTTCGGCACCGTAGCGCGTCGGGGAGGCGTGCATATGGGGCCGGCTATGTCCCGGATACTGAAAATCAAGTACCGGAGAAATGGGCAAACCATAACGCTCGACCAGCCACTCCACGGTCCGCGTGGATTCGTAGGCGATGACCCGGGCGACCGCGTGATCACATTCACCATGGGCTTTGGCCAGCACATCCTGGAACAGCAGTTCCGGGGAATCGTCCATGAGTCCGGCTGCGCGCTGCAGGTGCGTTCCTCCGGCGGGGATCTGTCCGCCCGACAAGGACGTGTTGCCCATTGGGCGAGCATCGCGCTCGAGAATCAGGACTTCGGCGCCCCGCTCGTTGGCGGCCAGCGCAGCGATGGTGCCACAGGCACCCGCACCCACGATCAAAACCGGGACGTGGGTCGAAAAGGTGGAATCTTCCGCACTCAGGATCGACATCAGATGAACTCCGCAGGACGATCGACGCTCAGGGCGCCATCAATTTAGGCAGCCACAGGATGATCTCGGGAAACATCACGTAGAGGCCCAGCGACAACAGATCGAGCGCGATGAAAATGCCGACCCCCGAAAAAACCTGACCCAGGGTCACAGGCACCGGGGAAGAGCTCTTCACAACGAAGACATTGAGCCCGACTGGCGGCGTCAGTACCGCGATCTCTGCGAGCTTGACCGAGACCACCGCCAGCCAGATTGGATCGAAGCCCGCCTGCGTCATGACCGGAAACATGATCGGGAGCGTCATCACCATGATGGCGATCGGCTCGATGAAACAGCCAAGGACCGTAAAGAGCGCCATAAAGCCCAGCAGGTAGGCGTACTTATCTCCGCCCAGACCGATCATCCAGGTGGAAATCATCGTGACGAGACCGGAGTAGGTCAGAAAGCGCGCGAAGAGGATCCCCCCGACCACGATGATGAAGATCACCGAGGTCGTGACGGCCGCCTCTTTCAGGACCTCGACCATCGACTTTCGGTTGAGCCTGCCACGGAGCAGGGCGATCAGGAAGGCACCGAATGCGCCGATGGCGCCCGCGTAGGTCGCTGGAAAGTAACCGCCGTAAATGCCACCCACCACGATGGTGAACAACACCAGAATGCCCCATACGCCTTTCATCGACTGAAAGCGATCCCGCCACCCGAACTTCAGGTCCGCCAGAGGCGCCATCGAAGGTCTGATCCGGGCGATCAGCCAGATCCCGGCGCAGTACAGCGCTGCGGTAATCAAGCCGGGCACGATGCCTGCAATCAGGAGCTTGCCGATCGATTGCTCGGTGATCACCGCAAAGATGACCATCAGAATGCTGGGGGGGATCAGTGCGGCCAGCGTGCCTGCGGCCGCGATACTCCCACTGCTCAGACGCAGATCGTAGCCAAAGCGGGTCATCTCGGGCATGGCCATGCGCGTGAAAACGGCCGCGTTGACAATCGTCGAACCCGACGCCGCTCCAAAAGCCGCAGAGGACAGCACCGTCGCCATAGCCAGCCCACCGCGCAGTGCACCCAGCCAGACGTAGGCCATACGGAACAGGTCAGTCGTGATACCTGAAACCGTCGCAAAGGACCCCATCAG
>JBDLRB010000218.1:0-10572 GCA_039800205.1 Pseudomonadota bacterium
GATGGACGGGTCCGATGCCGTTGGCGGTATGGACATTGCCCACACTGATAGACTCGAGGGTTTGATTTTCTTCCCCGAGTACAGCCATCCATGAGCATCACCGTCGAACAGGCCACAGAGGCCTTGCGCCAGGTCATCGATCCCAACACCGGCAAGGACCTGGTGTCCAGCCGCTCCGCCCGTAATATCCGGGTCGATGGCGATTCGGTCATTCTGGATGTCGAACTGGGATACCCGGCGGTGAGCCAGGTCGACGGGATTCGCAGAGCGGTGATCGCCGGCTTGAAGACCCTCCCGGGTGTGGCCAATGTGTCTGCGAATGTCTATCAGAAGATCGTGGCGCACGCCGTACAACGCGGTGTCAAGACCCTGCCTCAAGTGCGAAACATCATCGCGGTGGCTTCAGGCAAGGGGGGCGTTGGGAAAAGTACGACGGCGGTCAACCTGGCGCTCGCGCTCGCAGCCGAGGGCGCATCGGTCGGCTTGCTCGATGCCGACATCTACGGCCCCTCTCAGCCCGCGATGCTGGGGATCACGGGGCGCCCGGAATCGGCCGACGGCAAGACCATGGAGCCCTTGATCGGCCATGGCTTGCAGGCCTCGTCCATCGGTTTCATGATCGATCCGGATACGCCCATGGTCTGGCGTGGGCCCATGGTCACGCAGGCGCTCGAGCAATTGCTGCGGGATACCAATTGGCGAGACCTCGATTATCTGGTCGTTGATTTGCCACCGGGCACCGGTGATATCCACCTGACCCTCGCACAGAAGATCCCGGTGACGGGCGCAGTGATCGTCACCACGCCGCAGGACATTGCGCTCCTTGATGCACGCAAGGGCCTCAAGATGTTCGAGAAGGTCGGTATTCCGATTCTCGGCGTCGTCGAAAACATGGCGATGCACACCTGTACGCAGTGCGGTCATACCGAGCACATCTTTGGCTCCGGCGGGGGCGAGCGCATGGCGAGCCAGTATGGGGTCGAGTATCTTGGCGGCTTGCCGCTCGATATCCGTATCCGGGAGCAGACGGACTCCGGTCGCCCGACCGTGGTGGCCGCGCCCGACAGCGATCTGGCGGAGATCTATCGACGGATCGCCCGGCGAGTCGCCGTGCGGATTGCCGAACAGGCGCGGTATATGAGTCAGAAGTTTCCCTCGATCGTGGTGCAAAAGACCTGAGGAGCCGATTGATGACGATCAAATCTGACCGCTGGATCCGCCGCATGGCGGCGCAAGGCATGATCGAACCCTTCGAACCCGGTCAGGTCAGGGTGGTGAATGGTCAGCGGATCGTGTCCTATGGCACCTCGAGTTACGGATACGATTTGCGCTGTGCGGACGAGTTCAAGGTGTTCACCAACATCAACTCGACGATCGTGGATCCCAAGGCGTTTGACGAAAAATCTTTCGTCGATGTCAAGGGGTCGGTGTGCATCATTCCGCCCAATTCCTTTGCCTTGGCGCGTACGGTCGAGTACTTCCGTATTCCGCGCTCGGTCTTGACCATCTGCCTGGGTAAGTCCACCTACGCCCGTTGCGGCATCATCGTGAACGTCACGCCGCTCGAGCCCGAGTGGGAAGGCCATGTCACGCTCGAGTTCTCCAACACGACGCCGCTTCCCGCGCGCATCTATGCCGGCGAGGGGTGCGCGCAGGTCATCTTTCTCGAGTCCGATGAAGTCTGTGAAACCTCCTACCGCGATCGCGGCGGCAAGTACCAGGGGCAGCAGGGCGTGACCTTGCCGCGAACCTGATCGGCGCGGCGAGCGGGCGGTCTGTTTTCCCTGGGGACCCGGGCTCCCCCATTCCCGACTCAACTATCCGTGTTTGCTTCACCGCATTCCCTTGTGGGGAATCGGTGCATCGTCGCGCGGATCAACGGGTCTGTCTAAGATCGAGATCGTCTGAATGACACGATCCGCATGGCCTCGAGAATCATGCGATCGCTCCAAAACCTCGATACCGGACCCTTGGAGGCCCGATGAACTCCCGTGACCCAAACTCCGCACTGTTGCCGGCGATTGCTGACGTCCAGGCGTATCGCGACGAACGAAATATTCCGATTGGACGCGTCGGTGTCCGCGGTCTGCGCTATCCGCTGAACTGGCGGGGCGAGCAGTCCGTCCAGCCGGCTGTGGCGACCTTCACCATGGCGGTTGCCCTGCCTGCCCAACAGAAAGGCACGCACATGTCGCGCTTCATCGCGCTTCTGGAAGAGCGTGACCGCGCTGGCGAAGCGATCGATGTCGCCGGTCTGATCGCATTACATCGGTCGATGCTTGCGCGCCTGGAGGCGGACAGCGGGCGGATCGAAGTCAGCCTGCCGATTTTCGTTCGCAAGGCGGCGCCGATCTCCGGCATCCAGAGTCTGATCGATTACCAATTGTCGGTCGTGATCGATGGGCCCGCCGAGGGCGCGCAGGCGCGCGTCACGGTGGTCGTTCCGGTGACCAGCCTGTGCCCGTGCTCCAAGGAGATCTCCGAGTATGGCGCGCACAACCAGCGATCCCACGTCACCATCGAGGTGGTGGCAGCCGAGGCGATTGCGCCCGAATCGCTGATCCGGGTCGCCGAGGCGCAGGCCTCCTGCGACCTGTACGGCGTCTTGAAGCGGGTCGATGAGAAGTATGTGACCGAGCGGGCCTACGACAATCCGAAGTTCGTCGAGGACCTGATTCGCGATGTGGCGGCGGCCTTGTCCGGCGATCCCCGGATCGCGCGGTTTTCGGTCGAGGTCGAAAACTTCGAGTCGATTCACAACCACTCTGCCTACGCCCGCATCGATTCGAACTGAGCGAATCGCGGTCCGCTCCCGGGACGTACCTCGTCGGTCATGACGAGGCGCGGCCGGTGTGCGGCCAGGCACGGCGCGTCGAACAATCGTGGAGCATCACAATGAATGATGGACCCTACGGCTCATCCGAGTTGAGGTGGCGTTACGCGCCGCTTTCGCGCGGTCTGCATTGGCTGACCGCAGCGCTGGTCATGACCCTGGTGATTCCAATGGGTCTCTGGATCGCGTACTTCCGACCGGCCGACGAAGCGCTCAAGATGCGCCTCTACAACCTCCATGAGAGCTTCGGTCTGGTCGTGTTTGCGCTGATCCTTGCGCGAGTCCTCTATCGGATCGCGCGGCCCGCGCCCCCGTGGCCCAACGACACACCGCGCAGCGTACGGGCGGTCGCCCGGATCTCGCATGGCCTGCTTTACCTGCTCCTGATCCTGATGCCGATCTCGGGATTTCTGGCGACCAATGCCTGGGGGTTCCCGCTCGCTCTGTTCGAAGTCCTGCCCATTCCCTCGCCGATCGGTAAGGACGAGGCACTGGCCAAGGTGCTGTCCACGGTTCACTGGGTTGGGGCTGCAGCGTTTGGCGCACTGCTCAGCCTGCACATTGCCGGCGCGATCTACCACCGTTTCGTCAGGCACGACAGCCTGTCCCATCGGATGTTCTGAACACACACCATCATGTCCTCTACCCTTGACCCGACCTCCGGGCGCGCTGGTTTGACGCTGTCGCTACGCAGCCGGCGGTTGTCCTTTCTCATGCTCGTGGTCGCGACCTCGCTCGCACTGCTCGCCCTGATGACCCTGACCCTCTTTCCGGAGGGGCCCGACGCCTGGGGGGTTCTGATGCTCGTCTGCTTTGTGCTGACGCTGCCCTGGACCACAATCGGCTTCTGGCATGCCGTCATCGGACTGGGTCTGATGGCCTTCACGCGTCACCCTGAGTCCCGGGTTTCGCCGCACATCGATTCCATTCGCGGTGACGAACCCATCACGACGTCGACCGCCATCGCAATCTGCATTCGCAACGAGGAGCCGGACCGGATCGCGCGCAATCTGAGCTGGATGCTCGAAGGTCTCGTTGAAAGCGGGCAGGCCGGAGCCTTCCATCTCTATATCCTGAGCGACACCTTTCGCGATGAGGTCGCGCAGGCCGAGGAGGCGCTCGCTGAATCTCTGCGCAGCCGCTTTGGTCACGCGATCGCGGTGACCTATCGGCGGCGCGAGGGCGGGAAAGGTTTCAAAGCGGGCAATCTGCGTGACTTCTGCGAGCGATGGAGTGCCGACCACGACCATGTGATCGTGCTGGACGCCGACAGCGCGATGACACCGGCGGCGATGCTGAGGCTCGTGCGCATCATGCAAGTCAGTCCGCGCCTGGGCATCCTGCAAACCCTGGTGACCGGTCTGCCATCGCCCAGTGCGTTTGCACGGATCTTCCAGTTCGGGATGCGTCTGGGTATGCGCTCCTACACGCTCGGGGCGGCGAGCTGGCAGGGCGACTGCGGCCCGTACTGGGGCCACAACGCGATCATTCGCCTCGAGCCCTTCGCACGGGCGTGCGACCTGCCGGTGTTGCCGGGTCGTCCGCCCCTTGGGGGCCATGTGTTGAGCCACGACCAGGTCGAGGCGGTGTTGATGCGCCGTGCCGGATTTGAGGTGCGCGTGATGCCGATCGAGGGTGGGAGCTACGAGGAAAACCCGCCGACGCTCCTCGAGTTCATTCGACGTGATCTGCGCTGGTGTCAGGGCAATATGCAGTACTTCAAGCTGCTTTCCCTGCCAGGGCTCCTGCCGGTCAGTCGCATCCAGTTGTATCTGGCCATCGCGATGTATCTGAGTGCGCCCGCGTGGCTCGGGTTCATGCTGTTCGGCCTGATCCGTCAGGGACCGTTCCGGCCCGAGCTGGGTGTCTGGATGCTGACGATTTCCCTGCTCATGAGTTTCGCACCCAAGTTTGCGACGCTGTTCGCGGTCCTGATGGATCGCGGACTGAGGCGATCCTTTGGCGGCGCGCTCAGGATTCTGGCCGGCGCCCTGGTGGAACTGGTGTTCTCCTTGCTGCTCGTCCCCATTGCTGCGGTGTCGGTGACCGTATTTGTCCTCGGCCTGCCCTTTGGTCGACAGGTTGGGTGGACGACACAACTGCGTGACAGCGACGGATTGCCCTGGCGGATCGCAATCAAGGGGCTCTGGCTCCATACGCTGGTTGGCGCGGGCTTTGCCGCCTGGCTCTGGGCAGTTGCTCCGGGTGCCTTGTGGATCGGTGCGCCGTTCTATGTGGGGCTGATGGCATCGATTCCGCTCGCGGTTCTGACTGCTCATCCGGCCGTCGGTCGCGCGATCGGCCGGCTGGGCGTGTGCTCGATCCCGGAGGAGATCGAACCGCCCGACCGACGGGCACCGGGCTTGTTCTCGCCGTTCTCCGAGGCGCCCGCCGTGCCGGTGGTCGCCGTCCGCGGCCGGGAGGTCGCGTGAAGGGCCCTGGCGCGTTCGCCCGCCGGTGTTTGTCCCGAGCGGGGGGACGGGGCGCGATGCTTGTTGCATTGATGCTCGGTGCGGCACCGGCGGCGACGGCTGCGGGTGCGACGAGCGGCGCGCCCGGTCGTGCGATCGATGCGGACTTCATCAACCGCAGTCAGCCCACCCGGTGCGCCGAAGAGGACAACATCGATGTCCGGGTGATGGCCGCCGGGGCGACCCGGTTTTCGGTCAGCGCAGAGCATCCCCCCTATGTTTCGCTGGTCGGCTCGGACAGCACGGCCCCCGATTTCAGTCACTGCAACATGTCGGGCGATCCGGCCCACGCGTTTCAACCCCGAACCACCGTACTGTTCGAAAACGATTCGATTCGGCTGGTCGGTCACACCTTCTCGAGCTTCTGGCGGCCCGAGGTCGTCGACTTCATGGTCGGCGGGCGCACCGAGCGCGGTCTGCACCTTGTGCAGCTGCTGCGCAAGGGGGTGGCCTCTCCCCCGCCCGAGGACTTGCTTCGAATGCGCACCGCACTCGCCGGTCGGCCGGCCGAGCCAGGGCTTCGTGATGTCGAGATCCTGGTGGTCTATCCCTCGGATGGGTACTGGCGTGCCAAACCGTTGCCGCCCGCGCAGATGGCGGACAGTGCCTACGGGAGTTCATTTATGGTCGGGCCCATCGAAGAGGATGGACGACCCATCGTGCGTTTTCGCTCGATTCGGTTCGAGCCCGGTGATCTCAGCTTTCACCTGGAGTTCGCCGCCGGTCTGAAGGGCGTCCTGCGTGTCGCCGATGCCACGCGCAGCCGTGTTCGACTCGATGTTGAGCTGAGTCAGGGACTGTCCCCCAAAACCTCAATCGCAGCGCTGAGATCGATGTTCGTGACAACGGATAATGCCGATGCGTCGGTCGCGATCAGCCCCCTGCCGGATCAGAGGGGAATGAGGCATCAGCCGCTGCTCGAGTTCGATCGTTTTCGCAGCCCCTGGGCACGATTCGGCCGGACGCAACCGTCCACGCACAACCTCAGTGCTCCGGATATGGTGTTCAGTGACTTTCGAACGCTGCAAGAGTGGAGTACTGCTCGATGAATGCCTTTACTCCGGACGCCGCGCAGGCGCTCGCCCAGGTCGAGCCCGATCGCGACCAGTGCCCGCACTGGCGTGCGCTGCTCGAATTGAGCCGAGGCGCTGCGGCGAGCCTCCCGGTCGGTTCGGATCTTGTATCGCTCTACGGTCCCCTCTGCGCGATCGATCGTCGCCGTCCCTTCGCAGTCGCTCATCTGGCGCAAAGCCTCGATGGGCGGATCGCCACGACCAGCGGCGTGTCGCGCTGGCTGAGTGGTGAGGCCGATCTCCTGCATACCCATCGGATGCGCGCATTGGCGGATGCCGTGCTGGTGGGCGCGAGTACGGTTCATTTCGACGATCCACAGCTGACGGTCAGACGTTGCCAGGGCACGAATCCGGTGCGCGTGATCATCGACGCGGAGTGCAGACTCGATGGACGCCAACGGGTGTTTCACGATGGCGCTGCACACACGCTGGTGCTGGTCGCAGCGGATCGCAGGGCTGCGGCTCGGCAATACGGGCAGGCCGAAGTCATCGCTTTGGCGCGTGCGGGCGCAGGGCTGAATCCCGTCGAGATTCGGGAGACACTCGCTCGGAGAGGACTCAACTGGTTATTCGTCGAAGGGGGAGGCGCAACGGTCTCCCGGTTCATCGAGGCGCGAGCGCTGGACCGACTTCAGATCACGATTGCACCCGTCATTATCGGTTCGGGGCGCCCTTCGATTGCGTTGCCCGAGATCAGCGATCTGAACGCGAGCCTGAGGCCTGTGACCCGTCGCTTCGAGCTGGGGGTCGACACGCTGATCGAGTGTGTGTTCAATGACTGAGCGCGTGCGCGCATTCTGGGCGCTCGGCGACGGCCGCGGCGAACTGCGTGAGGAAGCCGTGCGCGAGGCCGGGCGCGGAGAACTCCGGATCCGGATGATCACGAGTGCGATCAGCCGGGGGACCGAGTCACTGGTCTTCGCGGGCCGGGTGCCACCCTCGGAGTGGCAGCGGATGCGCTGCCCCTACCAGCAGGGGGAGTTCCCTGGGCCCGTCAAGTACGGTTACAGCGCGGTGGGTGTGGTTGAACAGGGGCCCGCGGACTGGGTAGGGCATCGGGTGTTTTGCCTGCATCCACACCAGGACCGCTTTGTGGTGTCGATCGATGCGGCGCATCGGCTACCCGCCGATCTGCCCTCCGAGCGTGCTGTTCTGGCCGCCAACATGGAAACCGCCGTGAATGCGCTCTGGGACCTCGGACCGCGCCCGGGCGACCGCATCGCCATTGTGGGGGCCGGCGTGGTGGGTGCGCTGGTCGCCGCGCTTGCGTCCCGCATGCCCGCGGTCGATGTGCAGTTGATCGACCCCGATCCGCGCCGCGCAGTACTGGCTGAGCGGCTGGGTTGCCGCTATGCATCACCCGAGGACGCACAGGGCGAGTGCGATGGCGTGGTGCATGCCAGCGGGCGCGCCGAAGGACTGGACACCGCACTGGCGTTGGCGGGCTTCGAGGCGACGGTGCTCGAATTGTCGTGGTACGGCACGGGACCGGTCGCCGTCGCCTTGGGCGGAGCCTTTCATGCCCGGCGACTGACGCTGCGCGCCTCCCAGGTGGGTTCGGTCGCGACCGCCCAGCGGGCCCGCTGGGACTACCGCCGGCGGATGGCGCTTGCGCTCAAGCTTCTGGAGGATCCGCGGTTGGATGCCTTGCTGGACGGCGTCTCGCCCTTCGATGCCCTGCCGCAGACGATGGCGCGCCTCACACGTCACCCCGACGGTGCGCTCTGCCACCGGATTCAATACGACTGACGAATGTTCCAAAGGAGCAAAGACGATGTTTTCACTGGCCGTTTCGGACCACATCATGATCGCGCACAGTTTCCGCGGTGAGATCTTCGGTCCCGCGCAACAGGTCCACGGTGCAACCTACGGGGTCGAGATCGAATTTCGACGCGAACAACTGGATGAATTCGGGCTTGTGTGCGATATCGGGCGGGCAATCACCGTCCTGCGCGAAGTCCTCGCCGGGTTCAACTATCGCAACCTCGACGACTTACCCGAGCTTGCGGGCCGCAACACCACGACCGAGTTCATGGCGGGCGAAATATTTTCCAGGATGAAGACGCGGATCGCACAGGGCGACCTGGGGCCGGGAACAGCGGGCACCTTGCATTCGATGCGCGTGGTCCTTCGCGAGTCACCGGTCGCCTGGGCGGCGTGTGATGCCCGTCTTTGATTGAGCCGACCGGACTCACCTGTGCCCGCTTTGCACTTCATCGTCCCCGGCCCTATTGATCAGCTGACGGGGGGCTATCTCTTCGACCGGCGACTGGTCGAGGGTCTGCGTGAGCGGGGTTGGACCGTCGATCTGATCGAGCTGGCGGGTCAATTTCCATTTGCCGACGAGCAGGCGTGTCGTGAGGCCGAGCGCGCCTGCGCGCGCTGCGCCGATGAGGCCTGCGTGGTGATCGACGGTCTCGCACTCCCGGCGTTCCAGGAGGCTTTGCCGCGCCACGCCGATCGGCTTCGCGTGGTGGGCTTCGTCCACCACCCGCTGTCGCTCGAGACGGGTTTGTCCGTGTCCGCCCGAGAGGCGCTTGCGAAGATCGAGGCGCGCTTATGGCCGATGCTTCGCGGGATCGTCTGTCCCAGCGCCGACAGCGCACGCGCCGTGTCCTCCTGCGGTGTGCCGGCTGAGCGAATTGCCATTACGCCTCCGGGGACGGATGCGGTCCAGGCCGGAGAGCCGTTTCGAAACGGGACCCTGGACGCGGCGGATCCCGTCGTTCGCTTGCTCGCCGTGGGGACGGTCACCGCGCGCAAGGGCCATCTGCTCCTGATCGAAGCCCTGGCTGCTCTGGACCCTCGCCTCGCCTGGCAGCTGGACTGCATCGGGAGTCTTGAGCGCGATGCGGCGACGGTCGAAGCGCTGCGTTCGGCGATTGCTCGAACGGGGCTCGGATCTCGCGTCAGTCTTTACGGTGAAGTCCCGCGGGCCCGGCTCGACCAAGCCTACGGGCAGGCGGACCTCTTCGTCTTACCGTCCTGGCACGAGGGCTACGGCATGGTCTTTGCCGAGGCATTGGCCTGGGGCTTGCCGGTGATCGCGACCACCGGTGGCGCCCTCCCGGAGGTGGTGCCCCCCTCGGCCGGGCGCTTGGTCGCGCCGGGCGACCGTCAGGCCTTGAGTCGGGCACTGGCCGAGCTTCTGGGGGATGCGGCGCTCAGACGCAGCCTGTCGATGGGGGCGCGCGAGGCCGCCCGGCGTTTGCCCGATTGGCAGCAAGCGACCGGAACCTGGATCGAAGCGGTGATGAGGATCGCGAAATGAGCGGATTTGACGCGGATTGGCTGGCGCTTCGAGAACCCTTCGACCGTGCAGCGCGCGACCCCGATCTGACCGACCAATTCCTCCGCGCGATCGCTGATCGCCCCAGGCCGGATCTGATCGACCTGGGCGGGGGAACCGGCGCAAATTTTCGATTGCTCGCCCCGTTGATCCAGCGCGATCAGTCGTGGCGGCTCATTGATTACGATGTCCGCTTGATGCGTGACGCGCTCGATGCGATCGAAGCCTGGGCGCACGCGCAGGACTGGTCGACCGATCGAGCCAATCAGGATTCGATTTCGATCGTGCGCGGACCCTGGCGGTGGTCGTTGTCAACACAAGCATTCGATCTGTCGGGTTCCCTTGAGGGCTTGCCGATCGAGTCCGCTGATGCCATCGTGACGACGGCCTTTCTCGATCTCGTATCGCAGGACTGGGTCGATCGGTTTGCGGCGCGTGTGGCGCAATCGCCACGACCCGTCCTGGCCACCCTTACGGTCGATGGGCGTCGGGTCTGGTCGCCGGCCCTCGAGACTGATCCGCTCATCAGCGAGGCTTTCCTCGCTCACCAGGGGGGCGACAAGGGGTTCGGATCGTCACTGGGCCCGGCGGCGGGGCTTCGGACGGTCGATGCCTTGCGGGCATGCGGTCTCACGGTCGAACACCGTTCCAGCGACTGGGTGATTCGCTCGGACGCGCATGCGGCGATGATCGGGAGATTGCTCGACGAGGCGATCGATGTGGCCTGTGCGGTGTATCCAGACCCGGACGAGCGCCGCATGATCGCCGACTGGGCCCGCGATCGCAGGGCCCGGATCGAGCGGGGCGAACTGACCCTCACGGTCGGGCATCTGGACCTCCTCGCCCGCCCGGGGTCGGGTTGATCGAGGGGCGCGCCGGCAGGGTCTGTGTATCATCGGGGCATTG
>JBDLRB010000219.1:0-8045 GCA_039800205.1 Pseudomonadota bacterium
CCGCGCTCAAGGATCTCGAGCACATCGGGTCTCTTTTCGGCGATCTCGTTAAACACAGCCAAGGCGCTTGAGATCCGGCTTTCACCGCCGGACAGCGCCGTCCGCAGGCACATCAGACCAATGATGTCGCATGAATCCGTGTGCATCAGCTGGCCACCGCCCTTCCGGTAGCCTCGGGACTTGGGCTCGACATCGCTGACATCGACCACATGCCCGATCAGGTCCCCCAGATAGGACTGAACCATGGGCGCGCTGATGTAAGAGCCCAGGCCTGCATAGATGCGCAGCATGTCGTCATCGCTGTACTGTCGCCGGGGCAAGCCACGCAGCATCAGGAAACCGACCCCATGGGCCAGCCGGGCCGGCAAGGCGCGCATGAAGTCCCCCATCCGGTGCAAGGGAAAGGTTTCAGGCGTGATTTCGGGCAGGTCGAGCCGACCCTTGGACAACAGATGTGCGAGCGCGCGATCGATCTCGGCGAGCTCGGTCTCGGAGAGCACATGCAGGCCCTCCTTTTTCCAGTCGATCTCAGGCCCTCGCCAGACCCCTGGGGATTGAATCGGAAATCCTGCTCGTGCCATGCTTACACTCCCTGTGCATTGTTCTGAGGATGAGGATGAAAAGCGATCATTTCTTTGGTCGGGACTCGACCAGCGCGCCCGATTCAAGCAGGGCACGGTAGGCCTCACTGCCGATCAGGGGTTCGATGACCTCGCGGGTGTGCTCGCCCACTGCGGGGGCCGGGCGACGCATCACGCCGGGCGTCGCGCTCATGCGTGCGGTGACCGCATGCATTGGAATGAAACCGACCTCGGGATCCTGATATTCGGCGAGTGCTTCTCGCTCGCTGATGTAAGGGTCAATCGCCAGATCTGAGGCGTCATAGACTGGGCCGACCGTAATCTCCTCGCGATCGAAGAACTCGAGGTTGTCGGCCAGATTGCGACGACGAATGAATTCGCCCACGACCCGATCGACCTCTTCGACGTTCTTGAGCCGGGCCGAATTGGACTCAAAGCGGGGGTCAGCGATCATGTCCTCGCGGCCGATCACCCTGAACAAGCGCTCGGCGGTGCGCTGCGTGGAGGCGGATAACGCCATCCACTTGCCATCAAGCGTCTGGTAGACGTTGCGCGGACAGTTGGTGGTCGAGCGGCTACCCGTTCGGGGCTTGATCTTGCCAGTCAGTTTGTAGTTCGCGGGCAAGGGCCCGAGAATCGACAACATCGAATCGAGCAGCGAAAGCTCGATGACCTGCCCGGGCCCACCATTGACCCGTACAATCCAGAGCGCAACCATCACCGCATAAGCGCCATGGAGACCCGTGGTCATATCGGCCAGAAAGATGGCTGGCAACAAGGGCTCGCGGTCACCAAAGCCACTGATCGAAGCAAACCCCGAGTAGCCCTCGGCCAGTGTGCCAAAACCTGGCTTGTGCCGGTACGGACCGTCGTGTCCCCAACCCGATATCCGTCCGATCACAAGCCTGGGGTTGATCTGATGCAGGGTCTCGGGCGACAGGCCCATGTCCTCCATCACGCCGGGACGGAAATTCTCGAGGAGCGCATCGGCATCAGCAACCAACTGGCGAATCAGTTCGATACTTTCGGGGCGACGAAAGTCGAGCGCGACACTGCGCTTGTTGCGCGCATACACCTTCCAGTAGGTCTCGACGCCCTCGATCTTCATGCCCCGCAACGTGTCCCCCGAGGGGGGTTCGAACTTGATGACATCGGCACCAAAATCGGCCAGTTGCAGCGTGAGCATGTTGCCCGCAGCCACTCTGGAAAGATCGATGATGCGCACGCCCGCGAGCGGCCCCTTGCCCTCAGGCTGCCAGGCTTTCTGTCTGAGGGTCATGTCGCGACCTGCGCAGGGTCTTGCGCATCAAAGTGCAGTTGCAGCAGTTCGCAACCGCCGTCGCCCGCGCGCAGGGCGAGCGCTCGATCTTCCGGCGCCACGAACAGCACCGACCAGGCCGGGTAGTCCTGACCCGCGTACGCGACCCCGCCCTGCAGCACCAGCAGAAAATAGCCGCCGCTCCCCGCCGGATCTGCGGTATCAAACGCAACGCCCGCACCGGCCCGGATCATGGTCGCCCTCGGCCCCGAAACGGCGGCGTCTCCGGCGACCGGCTCGGTCAAGACCGATGCACGCGCCTGCATGACCGCGGGCGTGCTGAGTGCGGCTTTCTGGCTGAAGTGACGCTTGGCGGAGGGACGCAGACGCTCGCGGTAGCCGGGCTGATGCAGGTAGACCGGACCGGGATCTGTGCGCGCGCGCAATGTGAAATACGCCGAGCCGCCGGGACCGGCCAGAATCGGTCCGTAACCGGTATATCGGTCCGCATAGTGGACCGTAACGGGTTCAAGTCCCTCATCCTTCCGCCCAATCGAACCGCCGCCCGCCACGAAGACCTGGAACTGATCGACCTCGTGAAAGTGCGGCAGGATTTCATCGTCCTCGCGCATGTCGATCATGAAGGCCTGGGGACCGGGCAGAAACTGCCCGGAGCCCACCGCCCCGAAATATTCGGTGCGCCAACGCTCTGCACCGTTGCCGGGAGACTTCATCACCTTTCTGCGAGGCATTGCCTCGGTACTGCTCACCGCGTAGACCATCTCTGATTCCGATCCTCGTGAACGCCGACCGCGAGCCGCTCAGGCCCTGGCTCATTGATTGATCTTGCGCTCGGCGACGACCTTGCGCCAGACCTCGATCTCGCTTCGGTACTTGCGTGCAAAGGCGGGCACCTCCAGCTCGCCCGCCACCGCAGCCTCCTTGGCGAAAAGTGCCTTCATTTCGGGGTCTGCGATCGCCGCGCGAATCTCGGCATTGAACCGGCCGATCATCGGCGCGGGCACCTTGCCCGGTGCGAATACCCCCCACCAGACTTCGGCCGAAAAGCCGGGAATCCAGTCAGAGATCGGCGGCAAATCCGGATTGAACGGGCTGCGGCCCGGCGATGACACCGCGAGCGCGCGCAACTGCCCGTTACTGACCTGGGCCCGGGATGACGCCACCGTGGTCAAGAGGTAATCGACCCGACCACCGACGATGTCAACCATCACCTGGCTGATGCCCTTATAGGGCACATGAATGCCCGCCGTCCCGGCCAGGGCGTGCATGCGTTCGGTGCTGACATGGTTGATTGAACCGATCCCCGACGAGGCATAGCTCATCTGGCCCTTGGAGGACTTGATGGCTGCAAGCAGCTGATCGAAGGTCTTGTGCGGGGAAGTGGCCGGAACAACCATCATCATTCCGCTCACTGCAACGAGCGCCACGGGCGCGACATCGGCAATCGGGTCGAAGGTCAACTTCGGCCGTACCGCCGCATTCGAGGTGATGGCACTGGAGGAAAACAGCAGCGTCGCACCGTCGGGCGCGGCGCGCATCACATGCTCGGCACCGATCATGCCGCCCGCGCCAGGACGATTTTCGACGGTGATGGTGGTGCCCAAGCGGGGGGCAAGGCGCGTGGCCAGCGCACGGGCGAATAAATCATTGCTGGCGCCCGGGGCAAAGGGCACGACCAGACGAATCTGCGAGGGGACCTCCGTGGCCTGAGCCATGACGGGTCCAGTCATCATCAGGGCGGCCGCCCAGGCCAGGTAACGCGCCGCGAATCGGGCGCCGGATGCACGCTTCATCAATAGTCTCCCTGCTTGTCGGACGCGTTGGGGCGGATCCGGACGATCGTCGCATCCAGATGTGCCCCCAACCCGTATCGGTGAAAACCCTCGAGGGGCCGCGGCCGACTATAGGCAGCCGACCTCGGTGCGTCAAGCGCAGAACGGCATCTGGCACTGGGCCGCCGCGCCGGCCAGCGGTTTTCGTACAATGCAGCGCAGCCTGATACCGGCCCTCCAGGCCGACCCGCCGGGCCACACGGGCGTTCGCCGATCGCCCACACTCGATCCTTGCAGGAATCTCCACGATGCGCAGCAAGCTGTTTGTCCCCGCCAGTCGAACCGAGTTGTTCGGCAAAGCGCTCGCCAGTGAGGCCGACGCCCTGTCCTTCGACCTCGAAGACGCGGTCGAAGAAGGCCGAAAGGCGCAGGCACGCGCCGATCTGGCGGCCTTTCTGAATGCCGCGACGGCGCGGCCCGGCAAGCAGCTGATCGTCCGGATCAATGCCAGCACGACGACCCACTTCCGCGACGATGTCGAGGCGGTGGCCTTGCCCGCGCTCGACACGATCAATCTGCCCATGGTCGAGCGGGATGAGGAGATCACCGAACTCGCGCAGCTCCTCGACCGGATCGAGCGCGAGCGGGGGATCACCCGTCCGCTGGGTATTCTGGTCAACATCGAGTCGCCCCGCGGACTGCGCCGCGCAGCGGCCCTCGCCTGCGCGCATCCCCGGGTCAATGGGCTCCAGATTGGCTACGGCGACCTGTTCGGGCCGGCCGGGATCGACCCCACCGATCATGACGCTGCGCAGTTCGTGCGCATGCAGGTCAGGATGGCCGCCGCCGAAGCCGGCGTGGCGGCCCTGGACGGCGCACACACCAATATCCGCGACCTCGAGGGCTTTCGCCGCAGCTGTGCGGCCGCCATGCGCATGGGCTTTGCAGGCAAGAGCTGCATCCACCCGACCCAGATCGCAGCAGCCAACGAGATCTTCATGCCGGCCCCCGAGGCAATCGCGCACGCACGGCGAGTCGTCGACGCCGCAGACGATCATCTGGCACGCGGTATCGGTGCTTTCTCGGTCGACGGCCAGCTGATTGATGGCCCGCTGATCGACCGGGCCCGCGCCTTGATCGCCCGGATGGACCGTCCCTGACCGGGACCGCATCACCTGGCCTGCGACCGCACAGGCTCTATCATTGTACGATCCGTCAGTTCAATCAGGAGGAGACCTCATGAGCACACAACAGCATTCAATCTCGCGTCGAACGATTGTCACGGCGAGCGCAGCTTTGGCCTCGACGCTCGCACTGCCCGGTGCAGCCCGAGCACAAACCGTCACGCTGCCCAAGACCATTCGGATCATCGTGCCGTTTTCCCCGGGCGCCAGCAACGATCTGTTCGGTCGCGCGCTCGCTCAGCGCCTCGGCCCCAAGCTCGGCGTCAATGCCATCGTCGAGAACAAGCCCGGTGCGGGGGGGCGAATCGGCGCAGAGCTCGTCTCGCGCGGCGAGGCCGATGGCTCGGTGCTGCTGTTCAGCTCCAACTCGTTTACGACGGGTGCGGCCATGACGGCCAAGTTGCCCTACGACATGGAGAAGTCGTTTGCGCCCGTCGCGCTGATGGCGCGCAGCCCGATGATCCTGCTGGTCGCCGCCAACAGCCCGCACAAATCGGTTGCGGATGTCGTCGCAGCCGCGCGACGTGAGGGCCGCAAGATGACCTTTGGCTCGTCCGGTGTCGGAGGTCTCAACCACATGGCAACCGAACTCTTTCAATGGGTTGCAAAGATCGACACCACGCACGTGCCCTACAAGGGCATGGCAGGCGCCGTGACCGACCTGATCGCCGGAAACATTCAATACCTGATCTCCACTGCGGCGTCGGCGGGCGCTCAGGTGCGTAGCGGTCAACTGCGCGCCCTCGGCGTTTCATCGGCCGAGCGTTCCCGCTTCCTGCCCGATCTGCCGCCGATCGCTGAAACCCTGAAGGGCTATGGCATCGAAGGCTGGTGGGGGGTCTACGCACCGGGTGCCACACCCGCTCCGATCGTTGCCACACTCAACAAAACCATTCGCGAGATCGGGCGCGAACCCGAGATCGTCAAACTGCTCGAGCGCGAAACCGCCATTTCGAGCGAGATGGACCCGGCCGCATTCCGCACGTTCTACCTCGATGAGCTGAACCAGTGGAAGCGACTGGTCGTCGAACGCAACCTGCTGGGCAAATAAGCCGTGAGCGCGATCCTGCCACCCACGTTCTCGCGTACCCGCGCGCCTTCGCCGCTTGCTGCGTCAGAGCGGGCCCGGCTGCTCGCCGCACCGGGTTTCGGCCGCTATCACAGCGATCATATGGTGTCGATCGCGTGGGACGCACGGCGTGCCTGGCATGATGCGCGCCTGCACCCCTACCAGGCGCTCCACCTGGACCCGATGTCACTGGTGCTGCATTACGCGCAGGCCGTATTCGAGGGATTGAAGGCCTATCGGCATGCAGATGGTTCGATCCATGCCTTTCGGCCATCCATGAATGCGCAGCGCCTCAATGCCTCGGCAAAGCGGCTTGCACTGCCGGAGTTTCCCGAGTCGCTGTTCATCGACAGTCTGCGCGAGTTGATCGCGGTTGATGCCGATTGGGTTCCTGGCGAACCCGAGACGAGTCTCTACTTCAGACCCTTCTTGATCGCCAATGAAGCCTTTCTTGGGGTCAGGGCGGCGGAGCGGGTGAGCTATCACCTGGTGGGCAGTCCGGCGGGTGCCTATTTTCCGAGCGGCGTGCAGCCGGTACCGGTGTGGGTGTCAACGACCCAGAGCCGCGCCGGGCGGGGCGGCACAGGATTTGCCAAATGTGCGGGCAATTACGCCGGATCGCTTGCAGCGTTGGCCGAGGCCCGCGCGCAGGGCTGCCCTCAGGCCCTTTTTCTGGACGCCTGCGAAAGTCGCTACCTTGAAGAGATGGCCGGCATGAACGTTTTTGTCGTCTACCGTGACGGCCGAATCGCCACGCCTGCCTTGGGGGACAGCATCCTGCCCGGCGTCACGCGCGCGAGCCTGATCGATCTTGCACGTGCAGACGGTCACCCGGTCGAGGAGCGACGGATCGCACTGGATGAAGTGCTCGCAGGGTTTGGCGACGGCACGATCTGCGAGATGTTCGGCTGCGGGACAGCAGCCGTCATCTTTCCGGTGTCCGGGCTCCGAGGCCCGAATTTTTCGGTTGATTGCGGTGAGCGGGGCGCGGGTGAAGTAACGATGCGCTTGCGTAAGCGCCTGACCGATCTGCAGTACGGGCATGCGCCCGATCCCCACGGCTGGCTGATGAAACTGGCCTGAGGCCACGCGGGCACGCCAGGTGCCCGTATGACCGCCTCAGGACTTACTTCACCAGGCTGATCTTTGCATCCGCGATCACCTTGCTCCAGGCGCGCAACTCGCCGCGCAAGCGCTCGCCGAATTCGGGTCCGGACCCGCCCCCCGGATCCGTGCTCATCCGGGCGAACTGCTGCTGAATTGTACGGTCCTTCAGTGCCGCATTGAACGCAGCGTTCAGCCGGTTGACCACCGGCTCGGGCAGGCCCGCCGGCCCCCACACGCCAAACCAGGTCATCGACACAAACCCCGGCAAGTCTTCCGAGATCGTTGGCACATCAGGCGCCATCTTGGAGCGTTCGGGTGAGGACACGCCCAGGGCGCGAACCTGCCCGTCGCGCGCCTTGGGATACCCAGCGGAGAAACTGTCGAACAACACGTCGATCCGCCCCGCGATCAAGTCGGGCATGGCCAAGGCCGTGCCCTTGTAGGGCACGTGGGTCATCTCAATCCCTGCAAGCGCCTTGAATCGCTCACCGGACAGGTGAGGAATACCACCGACCCCTGCGGATCCAAAGTTCAACTTTCCGGGATTCTTCTTCGCATAGTCAATGAACTCGCGCACCGACTTCACTGGCAAGCTGTTGGGCACCACCATGATCGACGGCGACTGTCCGAGGAAAATCACCGGCGTGAAATTGCGGAGGGGGTCGTAGCCGATCGCAGGATTCAGGATGGGTCCGATCACATGGGTACTGTTGGTACTCAACAGGATTGTGTAGCCGTCTGCCTCGGCCTTCGACACGATCCCTGCGCCCAGGGTCCCACCGGCTCCGGCCCGATTTTCGATCACGAGCGACTGTCCCAGTTCGGCCGACACCTTGTTCACGACCAGGCGGGCCAGGTTATCGGTTCCGCCTGCCGGGGGAAAAGGCACCACCATGCGAATCGATCGGTTTGGATAGTCCTGGGCCAGGGCCGCGCCAGCCAGTGTCGCCGCCACTACAGCCGCGAAGAGCTTCGGGGCATGTCTCATTGATGTCTCCTCAAGATAGAAACGATGACCTGTTATAACACGATCGCCCCTCACTTCCTGGGATG
>JBDLRB010000220.1:0-37969 GCA_039800205.1 Pseudomonadota bacterium
CCGAGGGCTGGTGGCTGGTCAACTTCGAGCGCGCGCCGTTTCGCCGGGAAACCGTCTCGCTGATTGAATACCGGCAAGCCTGGCCGGCACAAACGGCGTACTCGGCGGCGCTTCCCGTTCAACCCAATGGCGTGATCGGTGGGCGAGCCGTCTGGATCGCCGTGCCGGATGCCCCTCAGGCGATCGAGCACTTCTCATCGATGGGGCTCTCGGCGTCCCAGGCGTGTGAGTGCCCATCTCTGGGCGGCGTGGCCCACGAATTGCCGGTCGCGCCCGGGCAGTCCCTGATGGTTCTGGAGGCCGCATCGGCGGGCCCAGCCAGAGACTTCATCGAGACCCGGGGCGGTGCGGGCGTATTCGGCGTCACACTCCGGGTTGCGGCTGCAGCCCCGATGACTGAACGCGCGGCCGCGCTGGGGCTCGCGACGGACTGGCACGACGGATTATTCGGCAAGACGCTGACCGTGCCAGCGGCTCACGCGATGGGGCTCCATCTGGAGTTCGCTCTGGCCGCTGACGCCGATCGTTGACACGCTCAGATTCACCATGCAATGATGGTTCGCACTCAAACCAATGATCTTCAACGCGCATGGGGTGTCTGCAAACCCTGCGCAAATGGGGCGGATACGTGAGGAGAGTCTCGAGTTCGGCCGGCCTGGCGATGGACGAGCTGCCCCCGGGCGGCCCCCACGCCCGTGAACCGTATCTCGCGGCAGATGGTCAACTGATCTGGGATCGTCCGGGCTATCTGATCCGCAGGCTCCACCAGATCCATGTGGCCATGTTCGTCGAAACGGTCGCGGGCGGATCGATCACGCCCATTCAGTACGGCTTGCTGAGCATCCTCGCCAGCCGCCCCAATATCGATCAATTGACCATTGGAGAAGAGCTCGGCCTCGATCGCGCCAATGTCACCGGCATCCTGAAGCGTCTCGAGGCTAGAAAGCTCGTCTCGCGAGTGATCGATCCGGCCAACCGCCGGCGCAAGCTCTGCCTGGCGACCCCGCGCGGGGTCGCGATGATTCGCCGCTTCGATGTACAGATGCAGTCCTGCCAGGCGGCGCTTCTTGCGCCACTCTCGGCGACCGAGCGCAAACAGTTCATGGAACTTCTGGCCCGTCTCGTTGAGTCGAACAACGAATTGGGTCGGACCGCCTTGCGTCCAAACGGCCATGCGCTCAAGCTCGAGGCTGCGGCCAAGCCTCAGCGGACACGCGCACGCAAACAACAATCAACCACACGCTGACCCCCAACCCGACGAGGAGAACCCCATGCTGCGAAGAACCGTCCTGACCGCCGCGGCGATTGCCGCCGGAGCAAGCCTCTTTGCCCAGGCCGCAAACGCTCAGGCCTGGAACATGCCGATGGGCTACGCGCCCACCAACTTTCACACGATCAACAACACCGCCTTCGCGGAGGCCGTGGGCAAGGCCACCGGCGGCAAGCTCGCGATCAAGGTGCATGCCAACGGTTCGCTCTACAAGATGCTTGAGATCAAGCGAGCGGTCCAGCAAGGTCAGGTCCCGATTGGCGAACTCCTGATGGTGACTCTGTCGAACGAGAACTCCGCGTGGGGCGTCGACGGCCTGCCTTTCCTGGCCACCAACTATGATGCCGCCGCCAAGCTCTGGAAAGTTCAGCGCCCGGTCGTCGAAAAACTGCTCGAGGACCAGGGCCTGATGCTGCTCTACGCGGTGCCATGGCCGCCGCAGGGCCTCTTCGTGCCCAAACCCATCAACCGGGTGGCCGATATGGCGGGCTTGTCCTGGCGCGCCTACGACAAGGGCACGGCCCGGATGGGTGAGCTCTTCAAGGCCCGCTCCGTCACCATTCAGGCCCCCGAGGTTGCCCAGGCCTTGTCCTCAGGTCGGATCAACTCGCTCGTGTCGTCAGCCCAGTCCGGGATCGACTACAAGGTCTGGGAGTCGGTCAAGTATTTCTACGACGTACAGGCCTGGCTGCCCAAGAACATGGTAATCGCCAACCGCAAGGCATTCAGCGCGCTCGCCCCCGATGTGCAGAAGGCCATCCTGGCTGAAGCCGCCAAGGCTGAGAAGGCGGGCTGGGCGGCCAGCGTCAAGCTGGCCGAGACGACCAAGGAGACGCTGCGCAAGAACGGCGTGACCGTGAGCGCGCCCAGCGCCGAACTGGCGTCCGACCTCAGCAAGGTGGGTCAGCAGATCGTCTCCGAGTGGAGCGCCTCGGCGAGCGCGCAAGGCAAGACGATCCTCGACGCCTTCCGCAAGCCCTGAGCACGCCAGGGTGACCGGGCTCACCGGGCCGATGGACCGACCGAGGGCGCCCGCATGCGGGTCGTGATCGATGCAATTTACCGGGGCACGGCTGCGCTGGGCGCAGCCTGCTTCGTCGCCGTACTGGCAATGATCCTCTATCAGCTCGGTGGGCAAGCCTTTCCGTACACCCCCCGCGCGGCCGACGAATTTGCGGGCTACTTCATGGGCGCGTCGGCCTTTCTTGCACTGGCCGACACCCTTCGCGGCGGGCACCACATCCAGGTACGGCTCCTGGTCGATCTACTCGAAACCCGCCTGCGGCGAGTGGTCGCGTGGTTGGCCTGGGGCCTCAGTACCTCAATCGCTGGATGGGTGGCCTGGTATTTCGCTCGTCTGACCTGGGTCTCGATCGAGCTCGATGAGCGCAGTGCTGGATTGATCGCGTTACCGATGTGGATTCCTCAGAGCGCAATGAGCTGGGGGGCCCTCGTTTTCCTGATCGCATTGCTCGATGCGGGGTACTGCGCAGCCCGCACCCGCGCGATGCCGGATGCCGGTCTGGTCCGCGCAGGAGGCCGAGGTGACTGAGATCTCGGCGCTCTATGTGCTGATCACCGTCGGCGCGCTGTTTGGCCTGCTGGCGCTGGGCGTCTGGGTGGGCCTGGCCCTGATGGGCACGGCCTTCGTCGCAATGATGCTGTTCTCGGCGCGCCTGCCGGGCGACGCCATGGCCACGACGGTGTTCGGATCGCTCAGTGCCTGGACACTCACCTCGTTGCCGCTCTTCATCTGGATGGGTGAGATCCTGTATCGGTCGCGCGTTTCCGAATCAATGTTCAAGGGTCTGGCCCCCTTGATGGCCTTGATGCCCGGACGACTGGTGCAGGTCAATGTGGGCGCCTCGATGGTGTTTGCCGCCATCTCGGGCTCATCGGCGGCCACCTGCGCGACCGTCGGCCGGATCACCATCCCTGAGCTGCGAAAGCGAAACTATCCGGATCGACTGGTGATCGGTTCGCTCGCAGGCGCGAGCACGCTGGGACTCCTGATTCCGCCCTCGATCATCATGATCGTCTATGCCGTCGCGGCGGATGTGTCCATCAACAAGCTCTTTGCGGCCGGTGTGATTCCTGGCATTGTCTTTGGCTGTGTACTGATGGCTTACAACGCGATATGGTCCTGGGTCCGCCCGGGCAGCATCCCAGCCGACGACATGGGGATGCGCCTGGCAGCGCGCATCCGGGCGGCCGCGCATCTGCTGCCGGTGGCACTCCTGATCATCGTGGTGCTCGGCTCCATCTACGGAGGCTTTGCAACCGCGACCGAGTCAGCGGCCTTCGGCGTCGTCGGTGCCTTTCTTCTGTCCGCGCTTGAACGGGCATTCAACTGGCGATTTTTCGTCGAAACCGTCTACGGCGCGATGCGCACCACCACGATGATCCTGCTGATCGTCGCCGGCGCCGCCTTCCTGTCACTCGCGATGGGTATGTCGGGCATTCCCGCCCTGCTCGCCCAATGGGTGGGTTCGCTGGGACTGTCGGCCGGGCTGCTGCTGGTCGCACTGGCCCTCTTCTACATCCTGCTCGGCTGCGTGCTTGATGGTATTTCGATGGTGCTGCTCACCATGGCGATCGTGCTGCCCATGGTCAAACATGCCGGGATCGACCTGATCTGGTTCGGCATCTTCATTGTCTTTGTCGTCGAAATGGCCCAGATCACACCGCCCGTCGGCTTCAACCTGTTCGTGCTGCAAAACGCCACCGGACGCGATATCGCCTACGTGAGCCTCGCGGCCCTGCCCTATTTCCTGCTGATGATCGCCATGCTGTTCGTCATCTGGCAGTGGCCCGGCATCGTTTCCTGGCTGCCCGCTCAGATCGGAAACCCCTGAACGCGGTTTTTTTTGATAAATTGGTTAGTACACCAACGATCCGAATCAAACGAACCATCCATTGGAGGAACACATGGCTGATCTGTCACTCAATTTCTGCGGCGTGCCATTCAAGAACCCGCTGGTCATCGCCTCGATCGAAACCACGAACAGCCCGGAAGTGATCCGCGAATGCGTCGACGCCGGTGCCGGCGGCATGATCATCAAGACCCTGACCGACATCGAGGACATGGCGCGTCTGACACAGAACTCCAAGTACGCGATCCTCAATGAGCGCAACGAACTGATCAAGGGCAAGGTCAACAAGAACTACGTCTTCTACAGCCGCTCGGGGTACTCGAGCACGGGCTTTCGCGAATGGGTGCCCTACCTGAAGGAGCTGCGTCAGTATGCGAACGACCACGGCTCGCACCTGATCGGTAGCGCCGGGGGCAAGACCGTGCAGAGCTGGATCGACATCTGCCGCACGATCGAGGATTGCGGACTCCCCATGGTCGAACTCAACTTCGGATGCCCTCACCCGGCGATGATGCCTGGCGTACACGGCGGCTCGATGATCGGGCAGGATCCGGACGTCGCCGCCGAGGTCACCGCCCGAGTCTGCGAAGCCGTCAAGATTCCAGTCGTGATCAAGCTCACTCCGGATCAGTCTCGACTGCTCGAGGTCGCGCGTGCGGTCCGCGACGCAGGCGCCGCAGCGGTCACCGCGACCAACCGGTACACCGGATTTTCTGTGGACATCGAGACGGGCACCCCCCGGCTCGGTGGCCCGGCCGGGATCGGCGGGGTCTGGGCCAAGCCCTTGTCGCTGCGCTGGGTGCACCGGATCTACAACGAGCTGGGCATGCCCATTACCGGTTCGAACGGCATCTACGATCATCGCGACGTGGTCGAGTTCATCATGACCGGTGCGCCTCTGGTGCAGGTGGGCTCGGTCCTGATGCTGAAAGGCATCAAGTACCTGCCGAAAATCATCAGCGGGCTGGAAGAGTTCATGGACAGCCACGGCTATCCGGACATTGCGTCGATGACCGGTATCGCTTCACGCGCAGCGGTGAAGGACTACAGCGAGCAATTCCGCAAACCGCGCATGCACAGCGAGGTCAACCACGAGAGCTGTCGTAATCCCAAGTGCACGATCTGCATTCAGACCTGCTTTTATGATGCGCTGGCTCAGGGGCCCGGCCAGGTCGCCTCGATCAGCGACAACTGCATCGGCTGCGAAATGTGCACGCAGACCTGCCCCTTCGATTCCACCAGCATGCACACCACAACCGATGAGGATCGCGCCAACGGAAGCTTCTTCAGCATCCCCGAGCACGTCTACGAGATCGGCAAATTCGAGAAGGGTTTCGATCGCGGGATCAAGCTGGCCAAGGTCAAGGACTGAACACTCATGGCTGACACTCATGCGGGCGAACGCTTTCGATTCGCTTTCGACATCGGCGGCACCTTCACCGACTGCGTACTGATCGGTGATCAGGGCTCGGTTCACACCACCAAGGTCCTGAGCGATCACGACCAGGTGGTGCAACCGATCGTGGCCGGGCTCGAGCAAATGCTGGCGCGCCATGGGCTGCACAAATCGAGCATTCAGGACGTGGTGGTGGGCGCGACGACGGCTGTCACCAATCTGGTCATCGAGCGCAAGGGTGCGCGTACCGGATTGATCACAACCGAGGGTTTTCGGGACGTGATCGAGATCGGACGCGAGCTCCGCTACGACCTCTATGACCTGATGGCCCCGGGTCCCGACCCGGTCATTCCGCGCGCACTGCGGCTTGAAATTGGTGAACGAACCGAAGCAAGCGGTGCGATCGCCCGAACGGTCGACCCCGCCGAAATCGAACGGGTTGCACGCACCCTGCTCGATCAGGGCGTCGAATCGATTGCGGTGAGCCTGCTGCACAGCTTCACCAATCCCGCGCACGAGCAGCAGGTCCGCGAGGTGATCGCCCGGGTCGCCCCCGGTCTTCCCGTGTCCTTGTCCTCGGAAGTCCTGGGCGAACTGCGCGAGTACGAGCGCACGATCGCGACCGTGCTCAACGCGTACGTGATGCCGATGGTGGGCCACTACCTGGGTGTGATCGAGACCGGCCTTCGACAGGCGGGACTCTCGGCCATCCTTCGGATCATGCAGTCCAACGGCGGCGTGATCTCGCGCGATCTCGGCGAACGCATGCCCATCCGCATGCTCGAGTCGGGCCCGGCGGCCGGGGCGCTGGGCGCAGCCTTCAGCGCGCGCGCCGCAGCAATCGACGAGGTGCTTGCCTTCGACATGGGCGGGACCACGGCAAAAGCCTGCCTGATCCGTGAAGGCAAACCCGCGATCACCACCGACTTCGAGGCCGCACGCTTGCAGCGTTTCAAAAAGGGCAGCGGCTTACCGGTTCGTTTGCCGACGGTCGATCTGATCGAGATCGGTGCCGGCGGGGGCAGTATCGCCCACATCGACGAGACCGGGTTGATGAAGGTGGGCCCCCACAGCGCCGGATCCAGCCCTGGCCCGGCCTGCTACGGCCTGGGGGGCACCCGACCGACGGTGACCGACGCAGCCCTCCTGATGGGCTACCTGGACGCGGGCGGCTCGCTGAGCGGAACGGTCAAGTTGCGGGCCGATCTGGCCGAGGCCGCCATCAACGAGCACCTGGCTGGACCTCTTGGCTTGTCGGTCATCGAGGCGGCCGATGGCATTCATCGAATCGTCTGCGAGCACATGGCGGCCGCCGCCAAGATCCATGCCGTCGAAAATGGTCGGGATGTCCGTCAGTGCACACTGCTGGCCTTTGGCGGCGCCGGCCCCATCCACGCGCGTGAGGTCGCTCGTCGCGCCGGCTGCCGCAAGATGCTGATTCCCGCCAACGCCGGCGTCTTCTCCGCCTTTGGCCTGCTGGTGGCGCCCATCAAGATGGATGCCGTGCGCACCCGCTTCACGCGACTGGATGGCATCGACTGGGCCGCGATCGAAGCCCTCTGCGATGAAATGCAGACGGGCCTGGCTTCGCAGCTGATCGCGTCCGGCATTCCGCTCGAGGCCATTCATTTCGCGCGCAGCGCGGACATGCGCTACCTGGGTCAGGGCTTTGAGGTTGAAACGCCCCTGCCTGGCCGCCTGGATGCCTCGGCGAGGAGCGCGATCGAGGTCGCATTCGAGCACGCGTACGCCAGCCGCTTTGGACGCAGCCTGGCGCACCAGCGGATCGAGATCGTGAACTGGCGGGTCGAGGCCAGCGTATCGATCGAAGCCCCCCGATCCCTGCTGGGCACAGACGCTGAGCGCGCCACCCATTCGGCGGTATCGGGGACCAGCGCACAGCCGCGCATGCGTCGGGCCTATTTCCCCGAACGGGCTGGTTTTGTCGACACCCCCGTCATCGCCGAGGCGGACCTGCGACCGGGTCAGACGATGACCGGCCCGGCGCTGATCGAGCAGCCGGGCTCGACGGTTGTGATCGGCCCGGGCGATCAGTTCGGGCTTGATGCGGCCGGCAATATCCGCGTGACCCTGGCTGGTACGGCAGGCTGAACCTGCCCCTCAAAGGAGCCCCCGATCATGAATCCGATCGATCTCGAAATCTACTGGAACCGGCTGATCGCCATTACCGACGAAGCCGGTGCCGCGCTCAAACGCACCTCGTTCTCTACCGTCGTGCGCGAGTCCAACGACTTCGCCTGCGTACTGCTCGATCGCCAGGCCCGGCTGATTGCGCAGTCGACCCTCAGCATTCCGGGCTTCATTGGCACGGCCCCCTTGTCTCTGGCACGCATGCTGGCTGACCACCCGGCCAACAGCCTGCAGGACGGCGACATCCTGTTCACCAACGATCCCTGGATCGGAACGGGGCATCTGCCCGATGCGACGATGGCGGCACCGATCTTCCGGCAAGGGCAGCTGGTGGCGTACGCAGTCGCGGTCGCGCATCTATCCGATATCGGCGGTCGCCAGTGGTCGGCCGACGCCAACGAGATGTTCGAGGAAGGCATCCGCTTTCCGGTGATCAAGCTGGCCGAGCGCGGTCAGTTCAACCCGCTGGTCATGCAGTTGCTCGAAGCCAATGTACGTCTGCCGCAGCAGGTCCGGGGTGATGTCGAAGCGCAGGTCGCAGCCTTGGGCGTGGCGGCACGGCGGCTCACCGAAATGCTCGACGAATACGGACTTGAGGGCATCGACGACATTGCCGAGGCGATCTTTCATGCGTCGAGCGAAGCCGCGTTGAAGGCGCTGAAACGAATCCCCGAAGGCACCTATACCGGTACGGTGGAATCGGACGGTTTTGACGCACCGGTGCGCATCCAGGCGACCGTGACGATCCGCCACGATGGCGTGACGGTGGACTATTCAGGCAGCACACCACAGGTCCGACACGGGATCAACGAAACCTTCAACCACACATACGCGTACACGATCTTTCCCTTCAAGTGCCTCCTTTCGCCGGGCTTACCCAACAACGACGGTTTTACGCGGCATTTCAAGGTGATCGCACCGGAAGGAACAATCGTCAATGCCAAGCCGCCCGCCGCCGTGGGTGCGCGCCACCTGATCGGCCATCAGTTGCAGGCTGCGATTTTCGAGGCACTTGCACCGGTGATGCCCGACCAGGTGCAGGCCGACAGTGGCACCCCCCTGTGGTCGATCCTGCTGCGTGGGGTCGATGTCGAACGGGGGCAGTCCTTTTCGACGATCCTGTTCTTTAACGGCGGCATGGGCGCGATGCGGGGCCGAGACGGTCCGCCCGCAGCGGGCTTTCCGGCCAACATCTCGAATACGCCCATCGAGGTCGCCGAGACACTGGCCCCCGTTGTCTTCAGTTGCAAGCGACTGGCGGAGGATTCGGGCGGCGCGGGTGAGTTTCGCGGCGGCGCGGGTCAGGTCGTGTCCTTCCAGTCCCGCTGGCCTGGACGACTGCGGGTCTCGCTCCTCACCGATCGCACCCGCATTCCGGCCAAGGGCCTGCTCGGCGGTGCGCCCGGTGCCGTGGGTCGGGTCCGCCTCAACGGCGAGGATGTTGCCAACCCCAAGAGCGTGGTCGACCTGCTCGAAGGCGATACGCTGGAGCTGACGCTGCCGGGGGGCGGGGCCTATGGCGTCCCAACCGTCCGGGCCGCTTGAGGGCGAGCGGCCCGCGATCGGTCTAACATTGCAACTCGGGAGCGGATGCCGCGTGGGTCCGCTCCGATCCACTCTGTCCGGACCGATTTTCAATGAACTCACCCTCGACGGCTTATCTCGACGCACTGAGCACTTTCGGCGCCCAGATCGATTTCTCGACACTGCCCGCGGTGCTCAGAGAGCAGACGGCATGGATTCTGGCTGATACTCTGGCAGCCATCGTTGCGGGCTCTGCGGAGCCCGAATTGAGGGCGCTCAGCGCTCGCCTGCGCCCGGATGCAGCGGGCACTGCGGTCCTTCCGGGACAGGGTCAGCACGCGGCACCGCTCGCTGCGGCGCTGATCAACGGCACGGCCGGTACTTTTCTGGAGATGGACGAGGGCAACCGGTTCTCTCGCGGACACCCGGCGGTCCACGTCATCCCCGCGACCATGGCACTCGCCCAGACCCGCGGCCAGGACGCAAACAGCTTCATGTCGGCGCTCCTTGCGGGCTATGAGATCGGCTCCAGACTCGGCGCTGCAGCGCGGCTTCGAGGCAGCATGCATCCGCACGGTACCTGGGGCACCATCGGCGCTGCGGCCGCCTGCGCCCGCTTGACGGGTCAGTCGCCTGAATCGTTGCGCGAGACAATCAATATCGGCAGCTCGATGACGATCGCGACCTCCAAACGCACGATGCTCGAGGGCGGTCTGGTTCGCAATGGCTATGCCGGACTCAGCAACCACAACGGCCTGCTTGCACTCACCCTCGCGGAATGCGGGTTCAGCGGCGAGCGCGACGGCCCGGGGTCACTGCTGGGTGCGGTGGTTTCCGATCACTTCGACCGGGATGCGGTCGCTCAGGATCTGGGGCTCGTCTGGCACGTGCAGCAGAACTACTTCAAATTGCACTCGTGCTGCCGCTACAACCACGGCACGCTCGACGCGATCGACCAGATCGCACAACGCGGCCCCCTGCCTGCGGCCGCGGAGATCCAGACGATTTCCGTTCGGTCCTACAGCCTGGCCGCCGAGCTCGACGATCCAAGGCCGCGCAATACCCTGGCCGCCAAGTTCTCGGTTCCTTTCGCGGTGGCCACACGCATCGTTCACGGTCACAGCCGGCTCTCAGCCTTCACCTGGGCATCGATCCGCGACCCGGACATTCTTGCCCTCGCAGAGCGCGTGCAACTCGAAGAGGATCCCGCCATGACGGCCCGGCTGCCTGGCGAGCGTCCGGCCCGCGTCGAGATCCGCACCCGAGACGGCCTCACCCGGGTCGGCGAGGTGGGCGTGAATCGCGGGGATGATGCAGCGCCCTACACGCCGCAAGAACTGCGCGCGAAGTTCCTCGACCTGTGTGAGCGGGTCTGGCCCACCCAACACGCCGAACAGGTCCTGGAGGCCACGCTCGGACTGGGTCAGGGGGTCACCCGGTTCGCCGACTGGGTCGCGTTGCTCGACCGGTCACCCGCTTCCGGAGCTTCAGCATGAGCCGTTCGCCAAAGCGTCGAATCCTCGTCGTCGTCCCCTTTGCCATGAGCGCGGAGCATTTGCGGCTTCGCGAGGCGCAAAGCGAGTCCCTGGCCCTACCCCCGGAGATCGAACTGGTCTATCGCCCGGTCAAGGCTGGCCCGGCCAATTACTCGAGCCATCACGATTTCGTCCTGGCCGAAACCGCCAATTTTGAAGCGGGGCATACGGCGCAGCAGGAAGGCTTCGACGCGGTTTGCATCGACACGATGAGTGACTCGGGCGTGGCTGCGCTGCGTTCGGTCCTCGACATTCCGGTGATCGGCCCCGGCAAGGTCTCGATGCTGACCGCACTGATGCTCGGACACCGATTCTCGATCATCACGATGGCCCGCCGCTGGGCGCCGCTCTACCAGAAAGCGCTCGATGAGCTGGGGCTGCATCACAAGTGCGCCTCCGTGCGAGCCATCGAAGTCACTCCGGATAATCAGGGCCTGCTATCCGGCAAGGAATCCGATGTCTTTCCGCTCCTCGAAGCAGCCAGCCGCCGAGCGATCGAGGAAGACGGTGCCGACGTGCTGATCCTCGGCTCGACCACCATGCATCAGGCGCACGGATGGCTGAGCGAGCGACTGCCCGTGCCGGTCATCAATCCCGGCCCCTTGAGTTACACGATTGCGGCCGCAGCATTGGGCGCCGGACTGACCCACAGCCGCACCGCCTATCCGAAGCCCATGCACGAGCGTCTGGACATGCTGGTCGCCATGCTCTCAGCAGCGCAGCAGCACCTGGCGCGCTGATCAGCGCAGGTGTGCGGCGATCGATCGCGCAGCCAGGTGTCCGCCACCGATCGCGCTCAAGAGCCCGTTGCCGGACAAGTAGCCCCAGACGGCAACGCCTGAAACGCCCCGCGCGGCACCCCCAGCCGCATAGAGATTGGGGAAGGGCTGCCGATCGGACTCACGCAGCACGCGGCAACATGGGTCGATCAGAAGGCCCCCCTGGGTGTGAAAGAGCGCGCCCGTGACCTTGGCGGCATGCAGGCGACCGCTCCAGCTGCGCTTGAACACGCGTCCGGTCACAGGGTCGGTGCCCGGACGGATCGACGCCACGGTCGCGGCGAGACCGGCCGGGTCACAGGCGATGGCGGCCGCGAGTGCCTCGGGCGAATCGGCGCTTCGCAGTGCGCCCGCTGCCCGCGCATCACGAAAATCGGGGAAATCCTCGGCAAACGCAAGCACGGCATCGTCGAACACGCACCAGGCGACGCCGTCTGGCTGCGCCAGGACGGACACGGCCGCTTCTGAATAACCGAGTGTTTCATCGTGAAAGCGCTGCCCCAGGAGATTGACCTGTACGCCCCCCTCCATCATCAGCCCCCAGGTGAGGAGCGCACCCTGCGGTATCGCCCAGGAACCATGGCCCTGATACGCGCCCAGATCGGCGAGGCCGGCACCGAGCTGGCGACCCCACAGAATGGCGCTGCCATCGTTACCCGTGTGGCCGGCATAGGTCGCCGTCTTCATCGCCGGCAGCAACTCGGCGAGTAGCGCGGGATTGCCCCCAAACCCGTTGCAGGCGAGCATCACGGCCCGACAGCCGACGTGTTCGATTGACCCATCGGGCCGCCTCACCCCCACAGCCGTGATCCGCGACGAGTCATCGACCCAGAGTTCGGTGACCTGACTGTCGTTCATGACGATCAGGCCCGCCGACTCACCCGCCCGCGACAGACGGTGCATCAAGGAGACGCCCGTGCGTTCGGCCACCGCATGCATCCGGTGGCGGCGATGGCCCGGGTACAGGAAATTATCGAGGACCTGCCATTCGATGCCATGGTGGGTCTCAAGGGCATCGACGGCATCAGCAACCGTGCCGGTATAGGCGGCAACCAGCGCCGGATCTGCGGTCCCGCGCGCCTTCTTCTGAACATCCTCGGCAAAGATGTCCGGACGATCGTCGGTGATGCCTTGACGGCGCTGTGCCCGTGTCCCAGCCGCCGGCACAAAGCCCGACGACAAGGCGGTCGAGCCCGTCGCCCGGGCGTCACGCTCGAGGACGATCGACTCGATTCCGGCGCGGGCGAGCGCAAGGGCGGCGGTCATGCCACAGGCACCGCCCCCAACGATGGCCACTTCGATCTCGGCTCCGGTGACCGGCGGCGCGCCGCGCACCACCTGCGGCTCACGGATGGAATCAGACAATCGTTCAGACATCAGACAATCCTCAATTGGCCTGGGCTCATTGGGGCCAGAGTGTAGCCGAGGATCAGACGTCATCCCTCCGTATCAAGCGGTTCAAAGAGGACCAGCGGCATGCCCTCGGGCGCAAGCGGGCCGATTCGCGCGCTTACGGGCAGGCCCACGTGAACACGATCGGGCTCGATCCCCACCAGGCGGGTCATCAGATGAGGCCCCTCCTCGGTTTCGATGATCGCGATCGTGTAGGGCACATCGGCCGCAAACGCCGGCGAGGGCGCGCGATGGACCACCGTAAAACTGTGCACCTGGCCTCGGCCCGACGCCGCCTGCCAGGTGAGGGCTGCGCTTCGACAATGCGGACAGCGCGGCTGGGGATGGAAATGCCAGCGTGCGCACTCCCCGCAGCGTGGCATCGCGAACACCCCATGCTCGACCTGGTCCCACCAGGGTGCGGTCAGCGTGTCCGCCAGAGCGGCCATCGGATGGGTCATCGATGTCTCCATTGAGGGTTGCTTACGCCACGCCCATGATCAGGGTGCAGTGAATACCGATCACCCCGCCGTTGCCGTGCGCGAGTGCAACCCGCGCGTCGCGCACCTGTCGCTCACCGCATTCGCCTCGCAACTGACGCACGGCCTCAATCACGTGGAACATGCCGCCCGCGAGACCGGGATGACAGGCCGACAACAGTCCGCCGTGGGTGGTGACCGGCAGTTCGCCCCCCAGTGCGATCCGCCCATCCTGGACGAATGCGCCGCCCTCACCCTTCGCACAGAAGCCCAGATCCTCGAGCTCGACGATCACGGTGATCGTGAAGCAGTCGTAGAGCTCGGCCACATCGATCTCGGACGGTCGCATCCCGGCCATTGCAAATGCGGCACGCCCCGAATCCCTCGCACCGGTCGAAGTCAGTTGCTCATAGGGTCCCACATACGCATGCGAAAAACCGTAGCCCTGACCCAGCACATGGACCGGACGCTGTCGCAGGTCCCGGGCGCGATCGGCGCGCGTCACGATGATCGCAGCCGCGCCGTCGGACACCAGCGCGCAATCAAGGACGTGCAGGGGCGAAGTGATCATGCGCGAGCCCAGCACCTCGCTCACGGTGATCGGTGTGCGCTTCTGGGCGAGTGGGTTGAGCGCCGCATGCGCACGCATCGTCACAGCCACCTCGGCCAGCTGCTCGGCGGTGGTCCCGAATTCGTGCATATGACGCTGCGCGACCAACGCGTAGAGCGATGCGATCAAGGGCCCGTAGGGCGCTTCGAATTGGGGATGCGCCCAGCCGGCCTCGGCCATCTGCTTGACCGCATCGGCACGCGCACTGTGCGTCAGCAAATTCTGTCCCGCCACGCACAGCACGGTGTCGCACTGACCCGCATCGATCGCCAGGGCGGCCTGATGAACCATGGCGGTCCCCGAGGCCCCCGCGACATCAAGCGTTGCAAGATAGCGGGGCGAACGAATCCCAAGGCCTTCGGCCACCACGCCGCAGGGCATCGCCCAGTTCGCGACCCGAATCGGGGTGGTGAGCAGACCGTCGATCTCAGACCAGTCAAGTCCTGCATCGTCGAGGGCAGCCTGCGCGGCGGCCTGCTGCAACGCGAGGGCACTGAGGTCAGGGACCTTACCCAAGGGGCTTTCGCCCACGCCGACGACCCGCGCCTGAGAGCGGGCGCTCACTTGAACAGGCTCCGAGCGATCAACATGCGCTGAATCTCGGAGGCGCCCTCGCCGATCCGGTAGTGGCGAACATCGCGATACATCCGCTCGACAATCGCCCCCCGGATCACACCCGATCCGCCATGAATCTGGACGGCGCGATCGGCCACACGACCCACCATTTCGGAGGCGAAGAGCTTGCACATACTGGCCGCCTCGGAGGGGTCCTTGCCCGCGGAGGCTTGCCGCAGGGCCTCATAGACCAGCGCACGCGCATGGGCGATCTCGGTGGCCGAATCGGCGAGCATCCATTGAATGGCCTGACGGTCAGAGAGGGGTTGACCGAACGTGCGCCGCTCCTTGGCGTAGGCCACCGACAATTCGAGCAGGCGATCGGCTGTGCCAATGCAGGCGCACGAGACCCCCAGTCGGCCGTTGGTGAGTGAACTCATGGCAACCTTGAATCCGCTGCCGACCTCGCCCAGAACGGCCTCGTCGGGCACGAAGCAGTCGGTGAAGACCAGTTCGCCCAGCTTGATCGCATCGGAGCCAATGGTGGTGTCGATCCGGGTCACCTCGAAGCCTGGCGTGCCCCGGTCGACCAGGAAGGCCGTGATGCCACCGCGTGCACGCTTGTCTGGATCCGTGAGTGCAATCACCATCAGGACCGTCGCGTTGTGACCGCCGCTGATGTAGTGCTTGCGACCATTCAGCACCCAACCTCCGGCGACCTTGCGCGCCCGGGTCTCGATGCCCGCACCGTCAGACCCCGCGCCAGGCTCGGTCAGGGCAAACGCCGCACGCGCCTCTCCGGTCACGAAATGCGGCAGGTAGCGCTGCTGTTGAGTGTCTGTTCCAAATCGGGCAACGGCCAGCGGCGTCAGCCCGCTGGTGTAGTCGAGCAACATGGTAAAGACACGGTGCGAGCGGCTGAATTCCTCCCAGGCCAGGCAATAGGTGTCGATTCCTTGCGCACCGCCCCCATACGCCTCGGGCAAACGCATGCCCAGATAGCCCTGCTCCCGTAACAAGGTCCAGGCCGATTCCGGAATCTGACCGGTTTGATCGATCTCGAGCGCAATCGGCTCGAGCTTTTCGCGGGCAAACCGGCGCAGCACCGGTCGCAGTTCGGCCATATCGGCATTGATCTCAAGCTCCATCGCCTGACGCTCCTTCGTTGTCCTGATCAATCCAGTCTGAAAATTCACCGGTCGCAGCAAGGATCTCGCTGCGCAAGGCGCGATACATCCAGCGTCGATTCTGCCGGTAGGCCCGCAACGATACGCGGCCCAGGTCCCGAGCCGCCTCACCCGCGCCCGCTTCGAGTGAGGACAACGCACTGACTCGATCGGCAAGCCCCAGTTGCACCGCAAGCGATGCATCGATCGACTCGCCTTTCTGAACCATGCGCTGCGCGGCCACCTGACCGGCGCGTGCCCTCACGATGCTCAGTGCAAGGGGCGATGCGCTGCCCAGGCCAATCTCGGGCATCGAGAGTGAGGCCCGCTCACCCAGATGAATCTCATCGGCAAGCAAGGCGAGCATGGCCCCGCCCCCAACGGCTTTTCCCTCAACGCATGCGACGAGGGGTTTGCCAAAGTCGCACAGCGCAAGCACGGTATCGCGAAGGAGTGCACGCCGCAGGCGCCGCGCCTCAAGCGCCGGTCGATCAGAAAACTCCTTCAGATCGGCGCCCGCACTAAAGACACGGCCCCCGGCCGCACAGAGCACGACGGCGACCGTTTCGGGATCACGATCAGCCGCGCGCAAGGCCGCCACCAGGCCGGTCTGCATAGCCTCGTTCAATGCATTGGCTGATCGAGGACGATTCAATCGCAACCAGGCCACGCGATCGTGCTGCACGTGGATGAGGACCGGTTCGATGGGCAGGGGAGCCCCTGGGAGATCGGGCCGATCGGAGTGCGCCGTCATGATGCAGCATCCGCCCGGATTGCCAGCGCGTCAATCACCCGCACACCCCGACCACGCGAAAGCACCTTGAGTGGATTGATGTCAAGCTCAACGAGCTGCTCGCCCGCATCGGCTGCAAGCCATGACACCCGCGACACCGCTTCGGCCGCCGCCTCGACATCGAGCACCGGCCGCCCGCGCGCACCATTCAGCACGGGGAAAGAGCGCAGGCGCTCGAGCATGCGCCGGGCCTGGAGGGGTGAGACCGGGGCGCGTGCCAGCGCCACATCACGCATGACCTCGACAAAGAGGCCGCCCAGCCCCACGGTGACGATTGGGCCGAAGACCGGGTCACGGGTGACCCCGAGCAACAGCTCCTCGCCCTCGTCGACCATTTCCTGAACCAGGAGACCCGTGATACGGGCGCCGGGCCGATAACGATTCGCCGCCGCAATGATCTCGTCCCAGGCGGCACGGATCGACGACTCGCCGCTCAAGCCCAGCCGGATCACCCCCGCCTCGGTCTTGTGGGCGATGTCGGGCGACACCGCTTTCAGCGCGATCGGACCCTCGATGCGCTGGGCCGCTTCGATCGCATCTTCGACACGCGTCACCAGGTATTCTGCGGGAAGCGTCAGCCCATAGGCTGAGACCAGCTTCTTGGACTGGTATTCGTCCAGCGCGCCCGCGCCGCCAAGCGCATTGGGAAGGACCGAGCGATCGATCCCCTCGGGCCTGACTGGAGCAGGCTCCGCGCGCCGCTCGAGCCCCTCGCGCCAACGTACCGCCGCATCAAGTGCCTTGATGGCCGGCAGGACATCGCGGAACACGATGTGATCCTGCGCGATCAGACGCGCGGGGGTGAGTTCGGGATCGTCGCTGCAACGACCCGTCCAGAGCACGGCAAACGGCTTGTCCGACGCTTTATCGAGCGCCATCAGGGAACGGATATCGACCGCAGGTGCAAAGGTGATGACCGGCATCACGATGTCCACCGCGGGGTCATCATGAAGAATCCGGCAGACCGAAGCAAAAACATCATCGCGGCCGATGGCCGCAGCCGTCAGATCGGTCGGGTTGCTCGCCGCGACGAAACCGGGAAGGAGTTCGGCCAGCGCCTCGCACGTCGACGGCGCGAACTCTGGAAAGCGCATGCCCCGCGCGCCCCCCAGATCAGCGATCATCACCAGATTGCCCCCGGAGAGCGAAGTCGCAGTCATCGACCGACCGCGCAGCCTGCGCGGCGAACGCAGCACCATCGCCGCTTCGTACAGTTCGTTGCAGTCGTCCACGCGGATGATGCCGAGTTCATCCAAAGCCGCGCTCACCACCTCATCGGAGCCCGTGATGGCCCCCGTATGGGAGGCGGCCATACGACTGCCCGCTTCGGATCGGCCCACCTTGACCATCACAATCGGCTTGCCCAGTTCGGCCGCGCGCGCGGCAAGCGCCTCCAGTCGCTCGCCACTGCCGATGCGCTCTGCAATCGACAACACCACACGAGTCCGCGGGTCCTCGACCATGAAGGCCATGTAATCAATCAGGTCGAGATCGGCATCGTTGCCGCAGCTGATCTGATAGCTGATCCCCAGGCCCAGCTCCTGCGCCCGCCACATCACGTTGACTTGCCCGGCCCCCCCGGAGTTGCTGACCACACCGATGTCTCCCGCCTCGCGACGAGGTCCGCGAATCGATGCGGTCGAGGTCATCGCTACACGATCGACAAAATTGACCAGACCGTTGCAATTGGGTCCGACAAAGCGAATGCCGTGCGCACGAGCGACCTCGACGATACGCTGCTGGAGTGCACGCCCCGCATCCGTGGCTGTCTCGGAAAAGCCGGCAGAAAAAACCGTCGCGAACGGGATGCCCATGCGACCGCAGGCGGCCAGGGCATCGGGCACGGCCTCAGCCGGCAGCACGATGCCGACGTGATCGGGCACCTCGGGAAGCGCCTCGATGTCGGGGTAGCACTGAAGGCCGAAGACTTCACTGCGCTTGGGATTGATCGGATACAGCTCGCCCTGAAAGCCAAAGTCGAGCAGTTCGCGGATGCAGCGCCCGCCAAACTTGCGCAGATCCTCGGTCGCGCCGATGTAGGCGATGCGCCTGGGCGCGAATAAACGTCTGAGGTCGGGGAAGGGGGTCATCCCGGTCGGTCCATGGTGGGTCAGTTGATGTGCATCGGCCGCGCAATGCGGGTCCAGAATCAGTCCTCGACGATGCGGCGTCCCAATCCGTCGAGACCGTAAAAGCGAAGCACCTCCTGGACACGTTCAGGGGCAGGCTTTTCATTGAAAAAGCCGCGCTCGCTCGGCTTCATGCCCGAGATCGCCCGCAGATCGCTGAGGGTCTCGGCCATCTTGAAGCAGGTGGCGATGCCGTCAATCACAGTCGCGCCGCCGATCTGGCTGACGCCTTCCTCTGCAAGGAGCAGATTGAGCGGCATCTCGCCAGGAACGATCACATCGGCGCCGTGTTCACGGGCGAGCCGTTCGCCCTGAACGCGCACGGCATCGATGACCGCGGCTCTCGCCTCGCGTCGGGCAAGCGCTTCGCACACCTGATCGAACGACACCCCCGCCGGGAGGATGCCGGCAAAGCGTTCCGTCACGCCCCACTGGCGCAATTGCTCGGGCCAGAAATCGGCGCGAGTCACATTGAAAAAGAGCATGCCCACCCGGCGACCATACAGCCCCGAGAGGTGAAAGGCGGTTTCTCCATAGCCGACGACCGGCAGGTCGACGAGGGTTCGAATCTCGCCAATCATGGGCGAGGGCACACTGGCGAGCACCATCGCATCGAAGCCCTGGCGCTGGGCTTCGAGCGCGGCCGCGATCCACTGCAACCCGTGCAACCAGTAGAGCGAACGGTAACGGATATCGGTGCCGGGATAATCGCTCGGATAGGTGCCGGGGATCTGGCCGTGCAGGACGACTTCGGTGTCCGGGCGGACGACTTTTCTGATGCGCTCACCCAGCAGGCGGCGGTAATCCGGCAGATCGCCCAGTACCGTAAAGCTCTGATGCCAGATACGCAGGCCCATCACACGCCCCTTAGTCGATCTTGATGTTGAGCCGCTTCATGAGCGCACCGATCCGGTTCAATTCCGTATCGACAAAGGCTGAGAAGTCCTCGCGCTTCATGACGGCCGGCGAGCCACCGAGTTTGCTCATCGTCGCGAGCACCGTCGGGTCCTGAGCCGCGCGAGTCAGTGCAGCGTGCATCCGGTCAACCGCCTGGCCCGGAGCGCCCGCCGTCATGAAGAGGCCATACCATCCCCGCGTATCGACATCGACTCCCTGCTCAAGCGCCGTCGGCACATCGGGCAGTTGAGCCACCCGCCCACGGGCGTTGACCGCCAGCCCTCTGACCTTGCCGCCCTGGATCGATCGGACCGCCACGCTCATGCCGGTGATCACATAGTCGACCTGTCCGCCGATCATGTCATTGAGCGCAGGCGTCACACCTTTGTAGGGTACGTGCAGGGTCTCGATCCCGGCGGCCGCATTGAACACTTCGGTCGAGATGCGGATGGCCGTGGCCGAGCCTGAGGAACCGAAGGACACTTTGCCTGGATGGGCCCGGGCATGACTGACCAGGTCGCCGAGGGTCTTGAAACGGCTGTTCTGGGCCACCAGCACCACCTGCGGTCCGGACAACAGCATCGAAACCGGGATGAGATCGGCCTTGAGATCGTAGGGCAGCTTGCGGCCGCTTGCCGAATTGATGATGCCCGAATCCCCCAGCACGAGCATCGTGTAGCCATCTCGGGGAGCCTTGGCCACCGCGTCCGTTCCGATGATCGTGTCGGCACCCGCGCGGTTGTTCACAACGACGGCTTGTCCCACTTCGCGGGTCAGAAACTCGGCCAGCGTGCGCGCCAGGATGTCGGGCGGACCGCCTGCAGGGAAGGGGACCACCAGTTGCAACGGCCGGCTCGGCCAGCCCTGCGCCTGAACCGCAGGGCCGATACCGCCGAGCACCACGGCAACCAGACCTGCGAAGAGGAGACTGGACCACCCTACGCGGCGCGGCACGACCGCTTCAGCAGGCGCGCGCAGCCCCGATCCGTTCGGGCAATCGGCATATGGTTTCATTGTCGCCTCCCTGATATTATTCGCACTGCAAATAGACTACTCGCAAATTGACCCGCCAAGTATAGGATGAGCGCTTACCCATGCGCAACGGCCCGGACCCCCGAAGCCCTCGCACCACTGCCCGGCCTCGCTCAGTTGATCGTGGCCCGACGGATGACGGGCCACGCGATCGTCAGTTCGTCACGGCCCTCGCTCGCGGCCTGGACGTGCTCGCCTGCTTTTCAGCCGAACATCCGGAGCTGACCGGCTCGGAAATCGCTCAACGAACGGGACTGCCGCAACCCACCGTCTGGCGTCTCTGTCACACGATGATCGAACTGGGCGTCCTGGTCAGACTGGCCGGAGATCGCATGCGCCCCGGACTTGCCGCGCTGCGCCTGGGCAGCAGCGCGCTCGCTGGCCTGGATATCGTCGATCTGGCACGCCCGGCCATGCAGGCACTGGCGGACGAGTATCGGGCCGCGTGCGGGCTGGCTGTCCGCGAGGGCCTGCAGATGATGATCATTGAACGTTGTCATGGCAACAATCCGCTCCTGACCAATCTGCGACGCGGTTCAACGGTGCCGATCGCTGTATCCGGTCCTGGCTGGGCGTTTCTCGCGGGTCTCGATCCGGCATCATGCCAACACTTGACCTCGACCCTTCGGGAACAGGATCCGGAGCGCTGGGCCCACGCGCGTGTCGCCTTCGAGCGCGCGCTACGGTCGTTCAGATCGCGCGGCTATGTGATCAATTCCGGAATCTTTCACCCGGACTATCACACGGCGGCCGTCCCGGTGTTCGACCGCCACGGCGTCATTCGCTTCACGCTCAATTGTGGCGCGCCGCTCAGCACGCTGTCGGGCGAACAGCTGCGCGACCAGGTCGCGCCCCGACTGGTCCAGCTCGCCTCGCAACTGCGCGAGGCGCTTTCCATGGACGTCGATCGACGCAGCAGTCCGCTTTGATCAGCGCGCCCGGCGCAACGCGCTCACCGCTTTCAGATTCGTGCCACAGGCTGCCATCGCGTGCCCAGACGTTGCGCCACGATGATTTCGCCCATGGCGGTCCACTGCCCCAGAAAGGCACTGATGTTGACCTGGTGCGTCACCAGCATCCATGGCGCACCGCCTTGGACGCGCTCAAGACCGGCCAGCCATTGTTCACGCTGAGCGTCCGCCTGCCCGGGCTGGGCAAAAAACGAATCCAGGGCCGGCCACGGCTCGACCTGCCCGAACGCCAGACGCGCAGTCTCCAGGCAGCGACACCACCGACTGCTCAGGATGCGCTCGGGATGGATGCCTGCTGCACGAAGACGCGCACCCGTCTCACGGGAGCGATCACGTCCCTGCGCGGACAGATTGCGCTGGGTCGAGCAGTCTCCCAGCTTGAAATGGGGTGGGTCGCCGATTCCCGGCTCGGTGAGCTCATGGCGCATGAGCAGGACGGCCGGTCGTCCATCCAGATGCCGAGCCGCCTCGGAGGCCCTCCATCGGGGCAGATCGGCTGCGTTCACAACAGCATCGAAGCGCATCAGCCCGACGCCGCAGGCCGCAGCACCCGAACGGAGGAGGAGCGATCTCCGGGGGCGATCGATCATGCGCCCTCCCGCCATCGATCGAGATCGCGTCGATCCCGCTTGGTGGGGCGACCGTGCAACGCGAGCGACGGCTCTGGCGCCAGGCGGCGGCGCTCGGCCTGGGCCAGACGCGTCGCGACCGACGCCTCCGTTTCGCGGTAGAGGCGCTGCGCCTGCACCGCAGGCCCCCGCTGTTCGGACAATTCGAGCACGATCACTTCCCGTTTGAGATCACCAATCTCGATCTCGACAGATTCCCCCTCGCGCAGGCCCCGTGCAACCTTGACCCGCGCCCCCCCGACCCGGACGCGCCCCTGTTCGATCGCCTGTTGTGCAAGACCCCGGGTCTTGAAAAAACGGGCGGCCCAGAGCCATTTATCAATGCGAACAGGATCCATGATCGAATGCAAGGCCTCAGAATACAAACGGCGAACGGAGCGGGTCGACCGCTCTCCCGCACGAACACCCCCCTGGAGCGAACGCATGTCCATGCCATTGAAAGAGCGCTACTTCGAAGACTACCGCGCGGGTGAGCACTTCGAGTTCGGCCACTACCCGGTCACCGAAACCGAAATCATCGACTTCGCCCGCCGCTACGACGCCCAGCCCTTCCACGTCGACCCCTCAGCCGCTCGCCAATCCCTCTACCAGGGCTTGATCGCGAGCGGATGGCACACCGGTAGCATCATGATGAATCTGCTGGTCGAACACTTCATTTCCCCACTGTGCAGCATGGGTTCGCCCGGTCTCGATGAAGTCCACTGGCCGCGACCGGTTCGGCCAGGCGATATCCTGAGCGTGCGCCTGACGGTGATCGACACGCGCCGATCGGCGAGCAAGCCCGATCGTGGGCTGCTTCGGCTGCGACAGGAATGTGTGAATCAACACGGCGAAATCGTGATGAGCATCAATGCAACGGTGTTCTGTCGCTGTCGGTCCGTCGCCTCAACGGACGCGTAAGCGGACCGGACGGTCGGGGGCCCGATCGGGCGTGTAACGAGCACGCGGACGGCCCTCAGGCGGGCCCCACGCGCTCGACCACTGGGCGTTCGACCCAGCGGTACATCCACCATGCGAAAGGCATCGCGCCCAGCCAGGCCAGTACCGCCAGCACCGCAGCCGCGTGCAGGCTGTCGCCGAACAGATACCCAAAGATCGCATTCAGAAGAATCGCGAGCGGAAAGTGAATCAGGAAGAGCGAGTAGGCGCTCCGGCCCGACGCCGCAAGCACGCGTGACATCTTCGCGCCCCCCGGCAAGCCCTCCATGAACGGCTGTAGCGGCGCACCGAGCCCGCGCGCCAGGGCTGCGATCACGACTGCGCTCACCAGTGCAACCGCCGGTCGGACGGCTGGGTCGGTCGCGAAGGACAGGCTCGCGGCACCGAGTATGGCGAGGGCCACCCCCCGCTCAAAGGCACTGACGTCGCTCTTGAGACGCGACAGCCGCTCGGCAGCCAGGCCCAGCGCGAATGAGCCGAAGAAATAAAAGGGGGTCACATCCCACTGGCTATTGCGGCTCAGGCCGAAAAAGGACACGAGGGCCAAGCCGAGCACGAAAGCCCACCAGAGTCGCCACGCGCCGGCCTCGGTCCGGGTAAGTCGTTGACCCCCCCAGAGACTGAGCAACAACAGAAGATGCAACTGGAAGTCGATCGTCACGTACCACGCGCCGACCGTCAGCGCTTCGATTGCGAGGTAGTCAAAAAGCCCCGTTACATGCGCGAAGATCGAGAGGGAATCGGGCTTTGCTGAAATCCAGTCCCCTTCACCGATCCACAAACGGGCGGGTATGGACGCCAGGCTGGCCACCAGCAACGCAAAAAAGAAGGGGATGAACAGCCGCACATAACGACGCACAATCGCTGACCAGACGCCCCCGGCATCGAGGGCGCGATACCGGTGGAGCGCACGTGCGGCCAGAAAGCCGCTGATCACCAGGAAGACCTGTACGGAGACTCGCGCATAATCGGACAGCCATTCGATCAGCCCGGGCATGTCTCGCCCGATCCGCTCGGCGATCGGGCCATAAAACGCCAGATGATGGAGGACGATCAACTGAGCCGCGATCACGCGAATCAGATCCAGCCACAACATCCTGGCCGGTCGAGAGACCACGGCTCATCCCTGTTTGGATCGCACTTCGACAGCCGCCCTCAGCGGGGGAGGTCGGACTCACCCATCAGGAACTGATCGACCGAGCGCGCGCACTGACGGCCCTCGCGAATCGCCCAGACCACCAGGGACTGACCCCGCCGCATATCCCCCGCGGCAAACACCCGGGGCACATTGGTCGCGTAGCACCCCTCTCCCTCAGTGCTTGCCTGAGCATTACCCCGCGCGTCGCGGCTGACGCCGAAGGATTCAAGCACGGTACCGACCGGTGCGACAAAGCCCATCGCAAAGAGAACCAGATCGGCCGGAACCTCGAATTCGGATCCCGGCACTTCAGCCATCTGCATCTTTCCGCTGACTGGGTCCTTTTGCCATTCGACCCGCGCGGCCAGCACCGCACGCACGCGCCCCTGACCGTCGTCGACGAAGGCCTTGGTGGTCACGGCCCAATCACGCTCACAGCCCTCCTCGTGAGACGAAGAGGTCCGCAACTTGTACGGCCAATCCGGCCAGGTCAATGCGCGGTCTTCCTGCTCGGGCGGTTGCGGCATCAATTCGAACTGGGTGACCGACACGGCGCCCTGGCGATTGCTCGTACCCACACAATCGGAGCCCGTATCGCCGCCGCCGATCACCACAACGCGTTTGCCCGTCGCCAGGATCTGCGTATCCAGAGCATCACCGGCCACGATCTTGTTCTGCTGCGGCAGGAACTCCATTGCGTAATGAACGCCTGCCAGCGAGCGCCCGGGAACCGGGAGGTCGCGCGGCTGCTCCGAGCCGCCCGTAAGCACCACGGCATCGTAGGCTTCAAGCAACTGCCCCGGGGAGATGGTTTCGTTCGCCCAATTGGTCACGGGCGCGGCCCAGGGTGCAGCACTCACCAGAACCCCGGTCCGGAATTCGACGCCTTCCGCACGCATTTGCTCGACACGGCGATCGATATGCGATTTTTCGAGCTTGAAATCTGGAATGCCATAACGCAACAGCCCACCGATCCGGTCATTTTTCTCGAAGACGGTCACGTCGTGGCCGGCTCGGGCGAGTTGCTGTGCGCAGGCAAGACCCGCTGGTCCGGAACCGACCACCGCCACGCGCTTGCCTGTCCGAACCGCGGGCACCTGAGGCTGAACGTAGCCCATCTCCCAGGCCTTGTCGATGATCGCGTGCTCGATCGACTTGATGCCCACCGGATCGTTGTTGATGTTGAGGGTGCAGGCGGCCTCGCAGGGCGCGGGGCAGACTCGACCGGTGAACTCCGGAAAGTTGTTGGTCGAGTGCAGCGTGTCGATCGCTTCACGCCACCGACCGTTGTAGACCAGATCGTTCCAATCCGGAATGATGTTGTTGACCGGACAACCGGACTGGCAGAACGGGATGCCGCAATCCATGCAGCGCGCGCCCTGTCGCGCCGCATCCTGATCGCTCAGATGCAGGACGAACTCTCGGTAGTGCCGCAGTCGCTCACCCGCTTCTTCGGCCGCTTCCTGAAGCCGTTCGAATTCCAGAAACCCCGTTACCTTGCCCATCTGATTGCACCCATCACAAAAAATGTGTCCGGATTGATGACCCGTTTGAACGTCCCGCGAACCGATCAGGCCGTCGCACGATCGGCGCGCGTGGCCGTCGCCGCGATCTTGGTCGATAGAGCCCTTCGATACTCATGCGGGAAGACCTTCACGAAGGCGGAACGCGCCTGCTCCCAGTGGTCGAGCACCGCGCGGGCGACTTCGCTTCCGGTCAGCCGGAAATGCTTTTCGATCAGGCCCTTGAGGATGATCTCGTCGCACTCGCCCCGATGCCAGGTGGCCGGCTCGGTCTTTTCGAGCTGTTCAGCCGTGGTCATCAAGGGCTCGACCGCCACCATCGAAACGTTGCAGTGGTCGAGGAAGCGCTTGCCCGGATCGTAGATGTAGGCGATCCCGCCGGACATCCCTGCGGCAAAATTTCGGCCAGTCTGACCCAGGACCACGATCGTGCCGCCCGTCATGTACTCGCAGCCATGATCCCCCGTGCCTTCGACGACGGCGGTTGCGCCGGAGTTCCGGACGGCAAAACGTTCGCCCGCCACGCCGCTGAAGAACGCCTCGCCCTCGATCGCCCCATACAGCACCGTATTGCCCACGATGATGTTCTGGTCAGAGCGACCGCGGAAATCGTTGGTGGGACGAACGATCAGACGGCCCCCCGACAGGCCCTTTCCGACGTAATCGTTGGCCTCGCCCACCAGATCGATCGTGACGCCTCGGGCGAGAAACGCTCCGAAACTCTGGCCGGCGGTCCCGTTCAACTGCACGTGGATCGAGTCGTCGGGCAGACCGTCGTGCCCGTAGCGACGGGCGATGGTCCCGGAGAGCATCGTACCGACGGTGCGGTGGACGTTGCGCACCGGAAGGATGAACGAGACCTTCTCGCCCCGCTCGATTGCGGGCCTGGACAACTCGATCAGACGCTGGTCGAGCGCCTGCTCCAGACCGTGATCCTGCACATCGACCTGGCGTCGAGGCGCATCGGCGGGGACCTGCGGCTGGAAAAAGATCCTGGAGAAATCAAGACCGCGGGCCTTCCAGTGCGAGACCCCTTTGCGGGTATCGAGCAGATCCGAGCGCCCGACCAGCTCGTCAAAGCGCCGGATACCCAATTGCGCCATCAACTGACGGACCTCTTCGGCGACGAAAAAGAAGTAGTTGACGACGTGCTCGGGCTTGCCCTGAAAACGCTTCCGCAACACGGGGTCCTGAGTGGCGACCCCGACCGGGCAGGTGTTGAGATGGCACTTGCGCATCATGATGCAGCCCTCGACCACCAGGGGTGCCGTCGCAAAGCCGAACTCGTCCGCACCCAGTAATGCGCCGATCACCACATCGCGCCCGGTCTTAATCTGACCGTCAGCCTGGACGCGAATCCGGCCGCGCAGGCGGTTGAGCACCAGCGTCTGCTGGGTTTCTGCAAGGCCCAGCTCCCAGGGCGTGCCTGCGTGCTTGATCGACGACAGCGGAGACGCACCCGTGCCGCCATCGTGCCCTGCGATCACCACGTGATCGGCCTTGGCCTTCGCCACCCCCGCAGCGATCGTACCGACGCCGACTTCGGAGACCAGCTTGACCGAAATCGAAGCGCGATCATTCGCGTTCTTCAGATCGTGAATCAGTTGGGCGAGATCCTCGATCGAATAGATGTCGTGATGGGGCGGCGGCGAAATCAGTCCGACCCCCGGCACCGAGTAACGCAGCTTACCGATGTAGTCGGACACCTTATGACCCGGCAACTGTCCGCCCTCACCGGGCTTGGCCCCCTGGGCCATCTTGATCTGGATCTGATCGGCACTGGCCAGATACTCGGCCGTCACACCAAACCGACCCGAGGCGACCTGCTTGATGCGCGAGCGCAGGGAATCGCCCTCGCGCAGTTCGATATCTTTTTCGATGCGGTCCGCACCAATGATCGAGGCAAGCGTCTGACCCGCCTGTACGACCGGATGTCCGGCACGCATCTCGGCGCGGTAACGCATTTCATCCTCACCGCCTTCACCCGTGTTGGATTTGCCGCCGATCCGGTTCATTGCGATCGCAAGCGTCGCGTGGGCTTCGGTGGAAATCGAACCGAGCGACATCGCTCCGGTGGCAAAGCGCTTGACGATCTCAGACGCAGGCTCCACCTCTTCAAGGGCAACTGGCTGGCAGGCCTCAAACCGGAATTCGAACAGGCCGCGCAGTGTGAGGTGACGCACCGATTGATCGTTGATCAGCTTCGCGTATTCCTGATACGTGGAAAAGTTGCCTGACCGTGTCGCATGCTGAAGGCGAGCGATCGAATCCGGCGTCCACATATGATCTTCACCCCGGATCCGGTAAGCATACTCACCGCCCGCATCGAGGGCCTGGGCGAGGACCGGATCGCCGCCGAACGCAGACCGGTGAACCCGCAGCGCTTCCTCGGCGATTTCGAACACGCCGATGCCGCCGACATTGCTGGGCGTGCCCGTGAAGTAACGTTCGACGACCTCGGATGACAAGCCGATTGCTTCGAAGATCTGCGCGCCGCAGTAGCTCATGTAGGTCGAAATGCCCATCTTGGACATCACCTTCATCAGGCCCTTGCCGACCGCCTTGATGTAGTGAGCAATCGCCTTGTCGGCCTTGAGATCGTTCCCCAGGGTCGGTGCGAGCGATGCGAGCGTCTCGAGCGCGACATTCGGATGAATGGCCTCGGCTCCGTAGCCCGCGAGCAGCGCGAAATGGTGGGTCTCGCGCGCGGAGCCCGTCTCGACAACCAGGCCCGTCGAGGTCCTCAGCCCCCGATTGACCAGGTGTTGATGCACCGCGCTCGTGGCCAGCAGCGCTGGAATCGCCACCCGATCCTTTGCAATCTTGCGATCAGAGACGATCAGCACGTTGTAACCCAGTTTGACCGCATCCTCGGCCTGCGCGGCGATCGAGGCGAGCCGGGCCTCGATGCCCTCGGCGCCCCAGGCGACCGGGTAGCAGATGTCAATCTCGAAAGATCTGAACTTGTTGCCCGTGTGGCGGTCGATCTGACGAATGCGCTCCATCGAATCGAAGTCGAGGATGGGCTGTGACAGCTCGAGCCGGATGGGCGGATTGATGTTGTTGAGATCGAGCAGGTTGGGCCGCGGCCCAACGAAGGACACGAGCGACATCACCATCTGCTCGCGGATCGGATCGATCGGCGGGTTGGTGACCTGGGCAAACAGCTGTTTGAAATAGTTGTACAGCGGTTTGTTGCGCGAAGAGAGGACCGCGAGCGGCGAATCGTTCCCCATGGACCCGACCGCTTCCTCGCCGGCGATGGCCATCGGTGTCATCAGGAACTTCAGGTCTTCCTGGGTGTACCCAAAGGCCTGTTGTCGATCAAGCAGGGTTTCAGTCGCCTCTTCGGTCACGTGGGTCGACGCGTCGAGCGCCGGACCGGACAAGGCCTCGAGCCGGATGCGGATAGCCTCGATCCATTCGCGGTAGGGTTTGCTGTTGGCCAGCTGCGCCTTGAGCTCCGCGTCGTCAATGATCCGGCCCTGCTCGAGATCGATCAGGAACATCTTGCCCGGCTGCAGACGCCACTTCTTGACAATCCGGTTCTCGGGAATGGGCAGCACGCCTGCCTCGGAACCCATGATGACCATGTCGTCATCGGTGATGCAGTAGCGCGCCGGACGCAGTCCGTTCCGGTCCAGCGTCGCACCGATTTGCCGGCCGTCGGTGAATGCGATCGCCGCCGGACCATCCCAGGGCTCCATCATGGCCGCATGGAACTCGTAAAACGCGCGGCGCTTGGGGTCCATCAGCGCATGCTGCTCCCAGGCTTCCGGGATCATCATCATCATCGCCTGCGCGATGGGATAGCCCGCCATCACCAGCAGTTCCAGGCAATTGTCGAAGGTTGCCGTATCGGACTGCCCCGGGTAGACGATCGGATAAAGCTTGGCGAGATCCTCGCCCAGCACGGCCGAACGCATCACGCCTTCGCGTGCCCTCAGCCAGTTGTAGTTGCCCTTGACCGTGTTGATCTCGCCGTTATGCGCAACCATCCGGTAGGGATGGGCGAGCGGCCACTCGGGGAAGGTATTGGTGGAAAACCGCTGGTGAACCAGTGCGAAGGCCGACACCACGCGCGGATCACGTAGGTCGCAGTAGTACTGCACCACCTGATTACAGAGCAGCAGACCCTTGTAGACGATGGTGCGCGCCGACATCGAGGGTACGAAGTACTCGCGACCATGCATCAGGCGCAGATTCTGAATGGCGTGGCTGGCCGTCTTGCGGATCACATAGAGCTTGCGCTCGAGCGCATCGGTCACCATCACGTCCGGGCCGCGACCGATGAACACCTGGCGGATGACCGGTTCCTTTTCGCGGACGGTGGGCGACATCGGCATGTCCCGATCAACCGGCACATCGCGCCAACCCAGCAGGATCTGGCCCTCGGCTCGGATCGCCCGCTCCATCTCCTGCTCGCAGGCTAGGCGCGAGGCATGCTCCTTGGGCAGAAAGACCATCCCGACGCCATATTCGCCCGCGGGCGGCAAGCTCACGCCCTGACGCGCCATCTCTTCTCTGAAGAAGAGATCGGGGATCTGGATCAGCATGCCCGCACCGTCGCCCATCAGGGCGTCCGCACCCACTGCACCGCGGTGATCGAGGTTGCAGAGGATCTGCGAGCCTTGTTCGACGATTCGGTGGCTCTTCTTGCCCTTGATATGGGCGACGAAACCCACGCCGCACGCGTCGTGCTCGTTGGCCGGGTCGTACAGACCCTCACGGCCCGGCAGGGACCGAAGATCAGCGCAGGCGCCCTGCGCGGCCGAAACATCACTCGGAACACTCATCAGCTGACTCCGCAAACTCGCTTCATGCGCCGGCCGCTCGCATGCATCCGATGGCGAACCCGCTCTGGAGGATCCGCGACGAGAATGAGTCGAAACGGCATGAGATTCGTGCACTCAAGCCTGGCGGTCGGGGGCCGCCGGGATCCGGAAGCCTGTCCCGCTGCCGGAGGATCACCGCGGGCCTGCGCCCTCAGGACACCCCGAGCGCCTGCACCACTGCGTCACGCCAGCCGCTGGCGATCAACGGATGCCTATCGTTGACGCGCCGCAACATCTGCCTTGCTTTTCTGCACACGAACTTTGCAGTATATCGCGGCTGCCGCACTGCGGAATCGCATCACGAGCAACGCGCCGGGGAATGTCCGATCAAGCCCCGTGTGAACACGCGGCGATCGTTGCAACGACCGCTTCACGCGCGACCCGTTGAAGGACCGCATGTCCCGGTCGATCAAGGAGCACGAAACGGGGCGTACCCTGACTCGCCTTCTTGTCGTGACTCATCAGTTCGAGGTACCGCTCGGGCGGCCAGGCCGGCGCCCGCGTGGGCAGGCCCGCAGCCGCGATCAACGCGGTCAGTCGGTCGGCGAAGGCCGCCTCGATCAGTCCAAGACGCCTGGAGAGATCTGCCGCCATGACCATGCCACAACCCACCGCCTCGCCGTGCAACCAGTGGCCATACCCCGCTCCGGCCTCGATGGCATGGCCAAACGTGTGACCGAAGTTGAGGATGGCTCTTCGGTCTGCCTCGCGCTCATCGGCGGCGACCACCTCGGCCTTGATCTCGCAGGAACGCCGCACTGCGCGCGTCATCGCAGCGGGGTCGCAGGCGCGAAGCGCCACGATGTCGCGCTCAATCGCCGCCAGGTAATCCAGGTCGGCGATCGCGCCATGCTTGATCACCTCGGCCAGACCGGCGGAGACCTCCCGGGCCGGCAGCGTCGAGAGCGCGGACGTATCCGCCAGAACCAGCCGAGGCTGGTGGAACGCGCCAATCATGTTCTTGCCCAGCGGATGGTTGATCGCGGTCTTGCCCCCCACCGACGAGTCGACCTGGGCGAGCAGGGTGGTCGGCACCTGAACGAAATCAATCCCTCTCTGGTAGATGGCCGCGGCAAAGCCGGCCACATCGCCCACCACGCCACCGCCAAACGCCACGATCACTGAATGACGGTCGAACCGGGCCTCGAGCAGGGCGGTGCAGATGCGATCAAGCGCCTGCCCGTTCTTGTGATCCTCGCCCTCGGTCAGGCGGACTTCGATGAGCTGACTCGCCCCGGCGAGCGCCGCCTGGAGCGTGTGCCCATGCAGACCCGCCACGGTGTCATTGGTGACAAGGGCAACCTGGCGGCCTGCAATCAGCGCCGTCAGCTCGGGATGACCCGCGAGCAGGTCCGGGCCAATCAGGATCGGATAGGTTCGCTCGGCCAGATCGACCTGGATGCGTTCGATATTCACGTGGACTCCGGCTGATCGCCAGCAGAGGTAGGCGGCCGATCGGGCGATCGGGCCGGGCGCAGCTCCTGGGGGAGATGCGCAACGATTTCCGCGACCGTTCGACCAATCGCCTGTCGACCCGTCATCACGGTCTGATGGGCGACCTCGCGGTACCAGGGTTCGCGCTGCTTCAGCAGCGACTCGATCCGCGCGCGCGGATCGGCTGCGGCCAGCATCGGGCGGGAGCGGTCCCGGCGCAGGCGATACCAGAGATCGGCCAGGCTCGCCTCGAGGAAAATGACATGACCGTGCTGGTGCATCAGCTGCCGGCTGTTCGGATCGATGACTGCGCCCCCCCCGGTCGCAAGGACCAGCGAGGCCGGCATGACGAGCTCCGCGATCAGGGCGGCCTCGCGGCGGCGAAAACCCGCCTCGCCCTCGAGCTCGAAGATCGTGGGAATGGGCACGCCGCAGCGGCGCTCGAGTTCGATATCGGCATCGACGAAACGCCGGCCGAGCGCGGCCGCCAGCCGTCGACCAACGGTCGACTTGCCTGAGCCCATCATTCCAACAAGGATCAAATTTCGCACCGGCAGGATTAAATCAGAAAACCGACCCGTATAATTCGAGGCCCTGCCACCGAAGTGCATGCCCCATGCGGGCTTCGCCCATGACCGGCCCCGCCTCCAAAGCCAAGACACGTACGGGCCCGCGCTGGAAGCGGGTTCTCGTCACCCTGCTGGTCGCACCCTTTCTGCTCGCCGCAGCCGGGTTGTCCGTGGCGGTGTTGGCCACGCTCCTGATCAACGATCGACTGCCTCCGCTCGACGCCTTGCTCGAGTACAAGCCACGCATTCCGCTGCGCATCCTCAGCGCGGATGGGGTCTTGCTGGGCGAATACGGCGAGGAGCGGCGGACCTTCGTGCCGATTGCGGACGTCCCTGCAGCCATGAAAAACGCAATCGTCGCCGCAGAAGACTCCCGCTTCTTCGAGCACGTCGGCATCGATCTGATTGGCGTGGCCCGTGCGGCCCTGGTCAATCTCAGCTCGGGCGGCACCGAGCAGGGCGCCTCGACGATCACGATGCAGCTCGCGCGGGAGTTTTTCCTGTCACCGGAACGAACCTACACCCGAAAGCTGGTCGAGGTTCTGATCGCGCTGCGCATCGAGGATACGCTGTCCAAGGAACAGATTCTCGAGCTCTACATCAACCAGATCTTCCTCGGCAAGCGGGCCTACGGATTCGCTGCGGCCGCGCAAACCTATTTCGGCAAACCCTTGAGCGCGCTCTCCGTCGCCGAGGCCGCCATGCTGGCGGGCCTGCCCAAGGCGCCGTCGCGCTTCAACCCGTTTGTCAATCCGAGACGGGCGACCGAGCGCCAGCGCTACATTCTCAGACGGATGCGGGAAATGGATTTCCTGTCCGAGAACGACTACCAGAGCGCGCTCAACGAGCCGCTTCAGCTGGCCAGCGCCCGAACCGAGCGCCTGACCCTGGCCCCGTACGTCGCGGAAGCCGCCCGGCAAGCCGCATGGGAACTCTTCCGGCAAGACACCTACAGTGCGGGGATCGTCGTTCATACGACGATCGTGGCCGCCGAACAGCGCGCGGCCAATGAGGCCGTCCGGAACGGGGTGCTGGTCTTCGACCGTCGACACGGGTACCGCGGTCCCGAGCGCCAGATCGAGCTTTCGACCAACGCGGCGCGAGCGCGTGAACAGATCAACGACGCGATCGATGATGCAGACGAGGTCGAAGGCTTTCCGGCCGCTGTTGTGCTTCAGGTCAGCCCTGATCGGGTCATCGTCTCGCCCGGAGCGGGCAAGGCCATCACGATCCGGGGCGAAGGTCTGCGATTTGCCGCCTCGGCGCTCAGCGACACTGCGCCGGCTGCGCGACGCCTGCGCCGCGGAGCGGTCGTACGGATTCAGCCACTCAAGGGCGGTCAGTTCGCGATCACACAACTACCTGAGGTTGAAGCCGCCCTGATCGCAATCCGTCCCGAGGACGGCGCCATTCGGGCGATGGTGGGCGGCTTCGATTACGCCCGAAACAAGTTCAATCGGGTCACTCAGGCGTGGCGGCAACCCGGATCCAGTTTCAAACCCTTCATATTTTCAGCCGCATTCGATCGCGGCTTCATGACCGGCTCGGTGCTCAATGATGCGCCGGTCCGCATCGACCCGAAGCTCACCGGCAACCAGCTCTGGGAGCCGCGCAACTACGACAACCGCTTCGACGGACCGATGAGCGTCCGAGAGGCCATGGCACGCTCGAAAAACATGGTCTCGATCCGGATCCTTGACGCGATCGGTCCCGAGTATGCCCAGCAGTACATTGCCCGCTTCGGCTTCGACCGCGAGCGGCACCCAGCCTTTCTCACCATGGCCCTGGGCGCGGGTTCCACCACGCCGTGGCAGATGGGTCGTGCCTACGCAGTGCTGGCCAACGGCGGATTCCGTGTCGAGCCCTACCTGATCAGCAGGATTACCGATGCGCAGGGTCGAACCATCGCAGAGGCCCAACCCACCCGGGCGGGCGACGAGCGCAATCGTGCAATCGACGCGCGAAACGCTTTCATGGTCGACAGCGTGCTGCGCTCGGTCATCGAAGACGGCACCGGGTCACGGGCCAAGGCCCTCAAACGCGACGATCTCGCCGGCAAGACCGGCACCACCAACGACGCGCACGATGCCTGGTTCGCGGGCTACCATCCGACGCTGGCCACCGTGGTCTGGGTGGGTTACGACCAGCCCAGGCGACTGGGCGAACGCGAAACCGGCGGAGGCCTCGCACTGCCCATCTGGATGGACTACATGGGCCAGGCCCTGAAAGGCGTACCGCCGGCCGTCCGTCGGGCACCTGCTGGACTGGAAAACCTGGACGGGGAGTTTTACTACGCCCCGCCCGCGCAGACGAGCCCACCCCTGAAGCGGGTCACGACCGGCATCATCGATCAGGGACGCTAGGCCAAACCACACGCGCGCGGCTCGGGCGAGCGCGCACGCCCTGGGCTGGGCTCAGCGCGGCGACAGCACCACCGCCTGTCCGCCTTGCGCACTCACCCACCTCGACAGACAGGCGAAGAGTTCACCCTCTGCCCGCGTTCCCAGCCAGTGGTCGGCCTCCAGGCGGAAGTGATGGCCGCCGCTACGGGTCGCCACCCACAGTTCCCGCATCGGGGTCTGCGCGTTGACGATGATCTTCGAGCCATCGTCGAAACCGACCTGCAGCACATTGCCGACCCGACCCAGATCGAGGTCAAGCCCGGTCGCATCAAGGGTGTCCTCGATGCGATCCAGGGTCGTTTCAACTGCGGTCAGGAATGCTTCTTCACCCATGTTAGACTGCCCTGCATGAGAACGGGGGAGCGCGCCCGAAGGGCCATGATTGTAGCGGCAAGCGCGCTGCCCTTGATCTTGCTGGGCGGCTGCGGAACCAAGGGCCCGCTGACCCTTGAGCCACGACCCGCGGCGCGTCGTCGGCGCGATCCCTCGTCCAACCCCCAGTCCCCTCCCCCATCCTCTGACGGCGCCCAGTCGCGCCCCCCTGCGACGCAATGAACCCTTTCGAATATCGGAATGGTCGCCTCCACGTCGAGTCGATCCCCGTCGACCAGCTGGTCGCCGCGTACGGCAGCCCCTGCTACGTTTACTCCAAACGAGCCATTCTCGATGCCTGGGACGCCTTTCGGCAGGCCGCCGCGGGGCGCGACGTCCTGGTCTGTTTCGCATTGAAGGCCAACTCCAACCTCGCCATCATCGAACTGCTGTCCCGCGCCGGGGCTGGCTTCGACATCGTGTCGGGCGGCGAACTGCAGCGCGTGATCGCGGCCGGTGGCGACCCGGGGCGAACGGTCTTTTCGGGGGTCGGCAAAACCGCCGCCGAAATGCACGACGCGCTGCGCGCAGGCGTGCGCTGCTTCAATGTCGAGTCCGCGGCCGAGCTCGAACGACTCGATGCCGTGGCGGGCAGCCTCGCCATGAAAGCGCCGGTCTCCATTCGCGTCAATCCCGATGTGGACGCGGGTACCCATCCGTACATATCGACGGGCCTTCGCGAAAACAAGTTCGGTATCGCTCACGAAGATGCGCTCGAGGTCTACCGGCGCGCCGCCCAGCTACCGCATCTCGATGTGGTTGGCATCGATTGCCACATCGGCTCGCAGATCACCACGCTCGAGCCCTTCCTGGCCGCATTCGACAAGGTCCTCGAACTGGTCGATCAGTTGCACGAAGCCGGAATCCCCTTGTCGCATATTGATCTCGGGGGCGGGCTCGGTATTCGGTATCGTGACGAAACGCCTCCGCGGCCCGATGAGCTGCTGGGCGCGGTCTTTGACCGACTCAAGCGTCACCCCCGCGGAGACCAGTACCAGTTGATGTTCGAATTCGGTCGCGCGCTGGTGGGCAACGCAGGCGCGCTTCTGACCCGTGTCGAATATCTGAAACGCAATGGCGATCGCCACTTTGCGATCGTCGACTGCGCCATGAACGATCTGATGCGGCCCTCGCTCTACGACGCCTGGCATCAGGTCCTGCCCGCCCAGCCGCGCTCGGGCAATGCCCTGTCGTATGACATCGTCGGCCCGGTCTGCGAATCAGGCGACTGGCTCGCCCGGGAACGCGACCTGGTCCTGCAGGAGGGCGATATCCTCGCGCTGATGTCGGCCGGTGCCTACGGGATGTCCATGAGTTCGAATTACAACACCCGGCCCCGCCCACCCGAGGTGCTGGTGGAGGGCGATCGGCATTGGTTGGTCCGCGAACGCGAGTCGATCGAATCGCTCTTCGCGCTCGAGCGCAGGCTACCCCCGGACGCCCGTTGAGGACCGGGCCTCCCAGACGCGGCGCCCCCACCGCCACCAGCCGCGCATCCCGAGTAATCCAATGACGACCAGCGCGTAGACCATGACCTCGCTGTAGTCATTCTTGCCCGCCTTGTGCCAGGCGTAGTGCAAGATCGCCAGCACCGCGATCACGTACACGAGGCGGTGCAGCAGCCCCCAGCGACGCCCTAACCGTCTGATCATCGCGTCGCTCGAGGTCAGCGCCAGGGGGCACAGCAGCGCGAAGGCGGCCGCACCGACCGCAATGAACGGCCGATCCAGGAGGTCCCGCCCCATCGCCTGCGGATCAAACCACTGGTCCAGCCACACCCAGGTGAGCAGATGCAGGCTCGCATAAAAAAACGTAAAGAGCCCGAGCATCCGTCGCAGACGCATCCAGTGCGGCCAGCCGGTCAGGCGACGAAGCGGGGTGAGCGCCAAGGTGGCGCACAACATCACCAGCGACCAGGTTCCGCTCGACCGGGTGACAAATTCCACAGGGTTCGCGCCGGCCAGTTCAAGAACCGGCCACAGCACCAGACGCAGCGCAGGCAGGGCCGCGAGCACGAAGACCAGCCCCCGAACCCGGGCAAGCAGCACCGGCGATGCGGTCCGCGACGTGGACACGGGCGGATGATCGTCTGGATCAGATGAACCGTGACAGATCCATACCCGCGTAAAGCGATGCGACCTGCGCACCATAGCCGTTGAACATCAGGGTCGGACGCTTTCGAGTCAGAAACCCGTCCTCACCGATTCGACGCTCGCTCGCCTGAGACCACCTCGGGTGGTCAACTCCCGGATTCACGTTTGAGAAAAAGCCATATTCAGAGGGCGAGGACTTCATCCAGCTGGTCACGGGCTGCTGCTCGGTAAAGCGAATTCGCACCAGCGACTTGCTGCTCTTGAAGCCGTATTTCCAGGGGACGACCAGACGAATGGGCGCGCCGTTCTGATTGGGCAGCACCTGTCCGTAGAGGCCAACGCCCAGGAGAGTGAGCGGATGCATGGCCTCATCGAGCCGCAAGCCCTCCGTGTAGGGCCAATCGATGACCGAGCTGCGCAGGCCCGGCATCTGCTTGGGGTCGGCCAGGGTGATGAACTCGAGATACTTGGCCTTGCCCGTGG
>JBDLRB010000221.1:0-14385 GCA_039800205.1 Pseudomonadota bacterium
ACTTTCGAATGACCGGTTCTGATCCAGCATGCGGACCATGCCCTCGACGGGCGAGACATTGCTGCCCTCGAGCATTCCGGTACTGAGCGATGCCGGAACCGGGCCAGCAGCAAAGTCGCCATCGGGTCCGGCGAAGGGCGGCAAAGGCTTGAACAAGCCGTCCTCGCGTCGTCCGAGCTGCACCGCACTCGCGTCCCGCAGCAGGATTCGATCGAGCTGCTGCGCGGGCTGTTCTGGGTTATTCGGATCACGGGCGAATAGGCTTCCGTCCACCAGAATCTCAATATCAAAACCCTGAGGCACATTGATCGGGCCGTTTTGACCGCGAATCGCAACGCCCTCACTGTTCTCCAGCACCCCGGTCGGGCTCACGCGAAGATCGCCCCGACGCGTGAAGGCCAACTCGCCGTTTTTTGCCGTGACACCCATCACCGTACTGCCGTCCATTGCGACATCGAGTTTGCGGGCAGTCACCATCCGGACGCCTGGCTCGAGATTGATGACATCGCGTTGGACCAGGTTCGGCATGAACCGAGAATCAAAGCCCGGCCCCTGAACCTTGACCGCCCGGATCGCGCTCTCATAACTGCGCTTGAATCCAACCGTCGAGACGTTGGCCAGCTCGTTCGTCAACATCTCCCGCCGCACCCGCTGTTCGGTGACGGATTTCAGAGAGGTAAAGATCAAACGGTCCATATGGGTCTCATCAAGGTGGGCAGGACTCAGTCAACGTTCATCAATTTCTGATGTTGATGATCGCTTGAGTCAAAGTGTTGTTGGTTTCAATTGCTTTCGCATTCGCCTGGAAATTTCGCTGTGCCGAGATCAGTTCAATCAGTTCCTGGGTTAGATCCACGTTGGCTCGCTCCCTCGCACCGGCCCGAATCGTTCCGAAGCCAGCGGTGCCGGCCTCGCCCAGCGTGACTGCGCCGGATTGGGACGTTGCCAGGTAGCTGGCTTCACCGACCTGTCGAAGACCCGTCGGTGCTGTGAAGTTAGCTAGCACAATCTTTGCCAGGTTTTTCTGTGTGCCGTTTGAGTAGTTCGCGCTGACCAGTCCATCATCCCCAATGTCCAGGCCGATCAGGTCGCCTTCAGGACGTCCGTTCTGACCCTGAGCCAGCACGGAGAACGGTGTCGAGTACTGGGTAGAGCCGTCGTAACTGATTGAAAATTCAAGCGTTGCGCCGGTATCGCCGATCGTTTCCGGCTTGAATCGAATCGGCGTTTTGGGTGAAGTCAGATTACCGGCCGTGTCAAAGGTCAATTCGCCCTTATCCAGAAAGATCGGTGACCACAGATTCAGGGCCTCGTCTGGATCAAATCCCGCCGAGCTGACCGTCTCAAGCCCCTCACGGTCCACATAGAGCGCCCTCCCGTCGGGCGACGAAGCCTGCGGCGGATTCAACCAGCGGCTGGTCGAGCCCCGGGCGCTGACATCGCCTGAGACTCCCCAGACCGCGGCGGAGCTGATCTTCAGGAATGAGTCATCACCGGTGGTACCCGTCGTGAACGTGAAGAAACTCTGACCGACCGCATTACGCTCGACGTTGACCTTGACCCCGTTGACGGATCGACCCTGGCTATCCTGCAGGCTGTTGATCCGTCGCTCGAGTTCGGTCCGGAATGAGTCAATCGTGTATTCGGAGCGGACGGGCATCTCGACGAGACCCGTGACGTTGTCGACCGTGACAACGAACTTGTTGTTGGTGTCATCCACCGAAAACTTGCCAGCCACATTCAGGCCAATTGGGGACCCCCGAATGATCGCTGGCTGAGACTCGATGCCGCGCAAGGGCGAGCGTGACGTGTCCACGGAGATGGCGGGCTCGTCCCCCGCGGGAAACCCGAACAACTCCTTGACCAGCGCGCTTCCCTTCGAGATTGAGATACTCGACGTGTCACCGGTGGAGCCGGATGCGACGGTAAATCGACTGTTGGTATCGTCAAAGCTGACCTTGATTCCAAAGCGCTGATCCTTTGCGGCGAGAATGCTCGCGCCGTTCGGGGGCACATCCGCGCCGTACAGACCGGTTTCAAGATCCACCTCCGAAATGTTGGCGGAGAGCCCAAGGAGTTCGTTGGTCGCATTGGTTGCTGCGCTCAGGTAGACCTTCTCCTCAGCCTGGGCCTTGAATGCGAAGCTTCGATTGACCGGGTCGTAGCTCACGTCAAGCGCCTCGAGACGGCTGACATTCGCCAGTTGAAGTTGACGCAGTTCCGGATCGGTTTGCGCAAGTGCAGCCTGTTGTTTGGCACTGATTTCTCGGTCGATGGCGCTACGAATCTGTGCCTCGGCCTGCTCAATCGTCATACGGTTGAACGACCCACCTTCGGGGGGATCAATCGCCACGGTAATGAAGTCCGTTGTGGGCACCTGATCCGACGACCCCGCAGCGCCGACGGCAACCTTGAACAGCCCTGCGCGGCTGGAATCACCTGAAATGTTTCCCGCTAATGCACTGAAATCGAAGTAACGCTCGTCGCCGAACGCCTTGTTGATCTGATTTGTGATCGCACGCGCGATCTCGATCCCAGTGATCGGGGTGTTGAGGCGATCCGCTGCGAGCATCAGGTCCGTCAGATCGACTTCCTGCTCGGATCCGTCAACCTTGAGCGACATTTTCAGTCCCCCAATCGACTCGGCGAGAACGACCTCTCCGGAGCTCACCTTGAAGTCACCGTACTTGGGATCCTTGTTGATGGTCAGAAGCCCCTCAGCGGTGGATGAGACCTGCGGCCCTGCAGCGGCCTGCACGAGCAGATCAGGCCCCTCACGGAGAGACACCTCGTTGAAGCTCGTCCCAAAGGTCGTTGCGTTGCCCTCGGTATAGCTGACCGCCAGCGCGTAGCGCGACGCATCAAAGGACGCAACGATGTCCGCATCCGCATCAACCAGTGCCGTGAGATTCGTCATCACGGTGGACCACGTATCTCCAGCCTGAGCCTGATAGTCAAAGTTCTTCGACCCGACCTGGATGCGATAGGTCTCTCCGGTCGCGGGCGCACCGCCCCGGAACACGCTTCGCAAATCCAGATCCCGGGCGTTCATCTTCTTGGCGATCGCACTCGACACATCGCCCCAGGATTCGCCAGCAGCCGCGGTATGCACGAAGCTACTGCCCGCGGTACCGAGTTCGAACTTGTAGGAGGTTCCTGCAATCGGGGCTGCAGCGCCGCCCACTGTGGCAAGATCGATTGCAGGTTTCGGCAGCACCAGGTTACCCGCGGTCAGTCCAGTCTTCCAGTCGTTGACGAGCGTTGATCGAAGGGGCGCCCCATTCGCGGTGGCGGGGGTCGAGGGCTCGGGATTTTTCAGATCATCAATGTTGTAGAGCTTGGACACACCCCGCGAAATGTCCTGCGGCGGAATCTGACTCTCCGGACGGATCTCACCATACTTGTTGACGAAGACACGCTCGCCACTATTGTCAGTGGCCTGAATCAGGTACTCGCCCAGCTTGTTCTCGCCGATATAGACATGCGTTTGCCATTTATTGCTGGGGTCCTCGGGGGATGCGACCTGCGTTTTCACGTAGTACACCGTCGCGAGATAACTGTTGCCGCCGGAGTCGAAAACCGTCACGGCCGTCGTGAGGTTGTAGGTAGAAGGATCGAGGGGGTCGAAGGGCTCTGTGATCCGGGGACTGTCCGCGGGAAGATTCAGACTGAGGTCGACCTCGGTCGTCTCGAGGGCCTCACCGGTGGTTGCGCGCGGAATGTACAGCTTACGCAGATTCTCGAGATCGGCCTTGCCGCTCGAATCGACCGTCGCCGCCATCAGCGCCTGGCCTGCGGTATTGACCACGGCAAACGTATCGTCGAGCACGAACGTTCCGTTACGGGTATAGATATCCTGCAAGCCATCGGCTGACTTCAGCGGGAAGAAGCCATCCCCGGTAATTGCGACATCCAGGGAGTTGGCAGAGAACTGGACGTTACCCTGGCTGAACTCCTGTGTGACGGACTTCAGCGCAACGCCCTGTCCGATCACCGAGGAGGCCTTCTGCAGCGGCGAAGTCGCGAAAATGTCGCCGAAATCTGCGCGCGAGCGCTTGAACCCGGTGGTACCGACGTTCGCAATGTTGTTACTGGTCACACTCAGCTGGGCCGTCGCCGCGTTGAGACCGGTCAGGGAGGTGTAGAAGGACATGGTTCAGACTCCTGGGATTTCTTTCAAATTGGGTACGGGGTCGATCGGTGCTCGATCAGGCATCGACTTTCTTGATTTCTGCGAGCGGCACCGAACCGCCCCCTTCAACCTCGACGACCAGATCACCCGTGGCCGAACTGAAGGACACGCCCTTCACCGTTGCCGGCGTGCTGATCGGGACCTGGGTGACGGTTCCAAAGCTGTTTACCGTGGCCATGACCTTGTACTGTCCGGGAGGCATTCGCTCGCCACTCATGTTGTAGCCGTCCCACTTGACCGTGACATCGCCCGGCATCTGTCGCCCAAGGGTCTGCGTGAAGACCTTGCGGCCCAGCTTGTCGTACACATCAAGCTGAACCTTGTCGGCTCCGTTCGGGACCCCAATGTTGCCGCTGATGCTCGAGTTTTCCTGAAGCTGCGCGAGCCCATTGGGAGCGGCCACTTTCTTGCCGATCAACCCGGTCCCAGCCAGTAGACGCTCGGACTTCTGGGCGGTCGCCATGGATTGCAGGGAATCCGCCATCTTGGTGGTCGCCTCAAGCTGGGAGAACTGAGCCAACTGCGCAACAAACGCCTCGTTCTTTACCGGGTCAAGCGGGTCCTGATTCTGAAGTTGGGCAGTAAACAGGGTAAGGAACGCCTGCTGCCCCATCTGCTCAGCCTGCCCAGCCGTCGCTGATGCCTTTTTGAGCTCCGAGTATTTGGGAAGCGTCGACACGAAATTTCCAGCGCCTGTGACACTAGAGGCCATTGCGATCTCCTTACTCAGGCCTTGATGACTTCGAGGGTGCGCATCATCAACTCACGCGCGGTGTTCACAACTTCGACGTTGTTTTGATAGGCGCGCGCGGCGGCCATCATGTCCACCATTTCCATCACCTCGCTCACATTGGAGCCGTAGACATACCCCTCCTTGTCGGCGAGCGGATTGCCCGGCATGTAGACCTTGCGAGTCGGTGTCGGATCGTCGACGATCCGATCGACCTTCACCCCGCCCACATGGGGGGCACCGGCATTGGTCGATTCCTTGTCGACCAATGCCTTGAACACCAGCCGCTTGGCACGAAATGCCTCTTGCTCAGTGCCTGCGACGGTTCCCGCGTTTGCGAGGTTGGAGGCCGTTGCGTTCATCCTGACCAGCTGCGCGTTAAGCGCAGTCCCCGCAATGCCGAAAATGTTCTCGATCATCGATTACTCCCCTCGCAATGCCTTGCGGATTCCGCTCACACGGTTTTCGAGGAATGAAAGCGTGGCCTGATAGTCGCCCCCGGCTTTGCCATAACGGGCCTGCTCAACGGTCAATTCCACCGTGTTGCCGTCGGCTGAGGCGTTGAATGGGGTCCTGTAGAACACGCCATCTGCATTGGGCAGCGCGCCAATCCTGAAGTGTTCGGAATGGGTCGCCTGCATCGGCGCGGATCGCTGTGCATCGAGCACCTTCGCAAAATCGAGGTCTTTGGCCTTGAAGTGCGGGGTATCTGCGTTCGCAATGTTTTCCGAGATCATCTGCATGCGCTTGTTCCTCAAAGGAAGCGCATGCTCGTGAATCCCAAATGCGTTCTCAAACAAGTTCATGATTCTCTCCAGGCCCGAGGCCATTTGCTGACCAATCGCCGACAGCGATCCGCAGCTTCAAGACGAAACAAGCAAGCGACGTGCCATACGACCGATACTCATCAAGGCCACTCAAGATGACCAACGTCCAACCCATCCCAACGACTCCAGACGCTTGCGGATTCGGGGCGACCCAATCTGGTCAGCCGGGTCGGCGATTCGGCCCGAGCCCGGGGTTGCCGGCAAGCGGCAAATTCTTGCCGGGTGAATTGCCGGTCTGAACGGGATCTGGGGTGGACGCGCGCCCGACCAACATGTGTCGAGCATGGGCAATCAGGCCGTTCAGGATGGACGTTCGGGTAATGGGCTGACTTCGATCGCGGTTCTCATGAAGCATCCGCGCCTGTGTTCCCGGAATGGGCAATGGGGCGGCAGACGAGCGCTCGCGCACGGCCGCGGGGGTGAGTACGGTCAAATATAGATCGACCAACCCAACCTGCGGCAGACGCTGCAGGCCGTTATGCTCGAAGTAGCGATCAACCAGATCGAGTTGCTCGAGGACCGGTCGCTCGGCAATACGATCCGCGCCGTCCGCCATCCCAACCGCTGCAGCCCCGGCCGCCGGCCCGCCGCAAAACTGAATGATTCCAAAGCATCGGCCATTACTTGCGCGAGGATTCAGCCCGTCACTTTCCATCAAGGCAATCGTCGCAAAGTCGTCCGGTGAGAAGCGATACTTGTTGGCGAGACCGACGATTCGATCGTGAACCGCAGCGCGCTCGCCGCGCCCGAGGTAGCCATTCTGGACCGCACGGTCCAGTGTCTTTTCGAGCACAGGATGTTTGGACATCGACCTTGCGAAAGGGGTCGTCGCCGAGAGGGGCTCGGGCACCCGGTTCGCCCCTGCGGCCCCCACATCACTTCGGTTCGGGCTGATCTGCGGACCAAACCGGGACGGAGATTGCAGGGTATCGAGTGCTTTGAGGTCCAAGCGCTCGCCCGCGTAGATTCGATCTGGATTGGCGATGCCGTTCGTTCGTGCGAGGGCTTGAACCGCGTCTGCGACATCGGTTGCGGTGTGGGGTCGACCCAAAGCCTTCAAGCCATTCAACGCGATCTGGCTGAGGGTATCGCCGCGTTGAATGACGTATGGGCGCGCGCCCGCCTGCGCGCTGACTGAGCCGGGCGCGACCGCACCCGCACCTGCATTGGAAACGACGGTCGAGAACCGCTCAGGCGAAGTCGCCCGAGGCACAGTTGACGACGGACCGCCGGTCCGTTGTGGCGGATGTCTGCTGATCACGCCCTCAAGGGGCCTCTTCGAGAGTCGGGCAGGTTCCATTGCATTGAGCCGTTTGAACTGGCCCAGTTTATGCAAGCACCGTGCCCACCGGGGAATGCGTCGAAATGCCGACAACTGCCCAGTCCGAAAACCGATTCGCCTGATGGAGCCCGCAATGTACAGAACCAAGCTCGCATGGACGCACCCGTCACACGCCAGCAGACGCCTGATTGCCGTGGCCTTCGCGTTCGTCTGCGCCCTTACTGTGTCGGTGTCGCAGGCACAGGATCGAGGGCTACGCCCGCAGCGAGTGGAGGCGCCGCTTGCGCCCACGCTCACCCCGCCGGACGCCGCGGCCCTGGCACGCGAAACCCTCCGTACCGAGGTCCGTCACTGGGTGGCGGAGCAAATGGGACAGAGCGCAGACAGCGTTGAGATCGGAGCCTTGGATAGTCGCGTCGATCCGTCGACCTGCGGATCCGGCTATCAGTATGACTTTCCGTTTCAGAGCCGGGCAACGGTCCGAGCCCGGTGCAGTCAGCCGCCACGACAGTTCTACCTTCGAACCGCCGTCGTGGCGCTGACACCCCTGCTGACCACATCACGCGACTTGCCGCAGGGCCATGTGATTCAGGCCAGCGACCTGTCGACCCGAATGATGAAGGGTCAGCCCGGTGGTGTGACGGACCCCAACCTGGCCATCGGCCGGGCGCTGAGCAGGAGCCTCGCTGCTGGGGAGGCCGTCGAAAGCCGTGACCTCGACGAGGTCATTACGGTCGTTCGAACACTCGCGCCGCTGAATTCGGGCGATCGGGTCAGTCCTGGATCCTTGCGTCAGGAGAGGCTTGCTCGCCGTCTAGCCCCACCGGGCGCCCTTCCTGCGGCCGAAGCCAACAACCTGAGCGTTCGCCGACCGATTCCTGCTGGACAGGTACTCACACAGGACGACCTGATCGATGCCCGCATGGTGCTGGTGGCCCGGCGTCCTCTGCTGCGGGGAGAGAAGCTCCACGGGTCGGCGTTCGAGGTCGTGGAGCGCGATCGTCGCCAGATCCCGCCGGACCACCTGACTTCAACCGAGGGGCTTGAACACGCCGAACTGATCGCCCCTATTCGCTCCGGCGACATCTTGCGGACCAGTCAGATTCGCCGCAGTGCAGTCATCAAGAAGGGGCAACTTGTGATGCTGACCGTAAATCGTTCTGGGATCGAGATCCGAGTCAAGGTCGAAGCACTGGAAGATGCTCGAGTCGGCGAACAGGTCAAGCTCAGAAATCCCGATTCCGGCAAGGCGTTGGCGGGCGTCGCGATGGGCCTGGGCAGCGCGCGAGCGCTATGATGCTAAAGATTTTCCAACTCCGGACGAATCCGTCAGTGTGGAAAACCGCTATTGCTCCATAAAGGAAGCCTGATGACCAGCCCAATCAATAACTTATCCGGTTCACTGTACCCGCTGTCTGGCGAGGGTCGTGCCGCGGGCAAATCGGAACGCAGCACCCAGCAGTCCGCCCCTTCCCCCGTCCAGGGCGATCGCAGCGAAGTCGGCAGTGCGTCACGCCAGGCCATGGCCGCACCCGATTTTGATGCAGCCAAGGTCGAATCCATTCGCAAGGCCATCTCGGAAGGTCAGTACGCAGTTGATCCGAAGCGCATCGCTGAGAGCTTTCTCGCACTCGAAGCGATGCTCGGGCCGGTCGGACGCTCGACGGATCAGTGATGCAAGCGCTTGACCTGGATCGACTGGCTGCAGCGCGAAGCGCGAGCGAACGTCTGCACCGCCTCCTCGAGGAAGAGTTCATTGCCTTGAGAGATCAGTCGCTGACGCGATTCGAGCAATTGCAGGTACCCAAAGCCCAGTTGCTGGCCGAGTTGTCCGAGGTGATCGCCGTTCACAGAAGCCTGGTCGAGCAAGCCTTCCCCCTACCATCAGACTGGCTGGCGGCGTGGGACACATTCCGGACGATGATGCTCGACTGCCGGGATCTCCATCGCCGTAATGAACTCCTGATTCTCAGGAAGCGGGAAGCGATTCAGGGCGCGCTTTCTGCACTGGTCGGCTCGGACAACCTGTCGGCGTCCGTCGACATCTACGACCGTCTGGGGAAAATCCGCCGATCGCCCCGGAGCAATGCCTACAGTCAAGCCTGAACGGCGCTGACTCGTCACCTCGTTGGCAGTTCGCCTCTCAGACGGTAGGCCCAGGCCAGCACAACGGCCACCGCGGTATAGCATTCAACCGGAATCTCCTGATCCATCTCAAGCTGCGCGAGCAGATCGAGAAGCTTCGGATCTTCGGCAATGAATACACCCCGCTTACGCGCCTCCTCGATAATGCGCTCGGCGATATCGCCACTTCCCTTGGCAACGACGATGGGCGCCTGGGTCTGGCCCCCATATTCAAGGGCAATTGCGGATTTACCTCGTTTCATAGATCAAGCCCTGACATCGAGGGCGCGCCGCTCGGACGCCGTCGGCCCCTCTGCCTCGCCCGGACGGGCCGTCTCGATCAGTCGGAAGCTCTGAAGCGTCAGCCCAGCATCGGCGAGCTCAACAGCGAGCTCGTCGCTATATTGCGCGACCAGCGCCGCGAAGCGCCGATCAGGGGCCCAGACCGTGAGCTCGATATTTCGCCCTGCAATGGAAGACTTGATCCACAGATCGACAGAATGCGCGGGACGAAGGTGGAGATCGATCACATATCGCGGCGGCTGCTGGGCCGAACGGCGCGGCTCTCTCTCGAAGCGCAGCCAGACCGGATCGGCATCGGCGAACGGCAACATGACCGAAAAAGCGAGGCGATGGTCACTTTGAAAATGAAGGGTCTCAACCTGGCTTCGTTCGATTTCGTCGAGCGCGGAGCTGACCTCCTCGGCTCGGGAGGAATTCGGGCCAAGCATTCGCAGCACCTGCCGCAGCAGGGTCTTGAGATCGGCCTGCCCAGCGGACCTCGAATTTCCCGACAGCGCCTCAGACCATAGACCACTTGCCTGGATCGCTTGCTGCAGGGCTATCGCATCGAGTCGATCGGTCCGGAGTCGCAGCAAGGACAATTCAGTCGCCCATCGCTGCAGGCCGGGCGTCGAAGAGAGCAACCCATCCAGCGTACCGGGTCTGAGCAATTGGGTCAGTGATTCGAACGAGGCGGGCTTCGTGAGCACGCCATCTATGTGCGTCAAAAGAGCCTGGGACACACGCGCCGCCGCGGCGGGCGGGCCGCCCGTCACGGAGGGCGATGACACCAACGCGGAGGGCACGGAGCCTTGAGGCGCAGGCCCCGCCCCTCCCCCGGGGGGTAGTAACTTCAGACCAAGCCCCGTGGGCAACCGAACAACCTGGAACCCGCGCATGTCACCTGTGGCAAATCTAAGCCAGCCAGGGGGCAGCATGAACAACCGCTCGCCCAGCTTGATGGCTACACCCTCAACGGAAGTCTGGAGGCTGGCCTGTACGATTTGCCCCTCCCGCAATCCCAGTTCGCGCGCAAGGGGCTCAGCCAGGCGAATGATCGGCTGCTCAGCAACCAGTGCAGCGTAGCGCTGCAACGGGCCGATCGCTTCGGGCGCGACCACGCGACACCGCTCAGGGGAATCGAATCCAGTTGCGCTGTTCGAGTTCCTGCTGCCGCTCGGCCGATAGGGCAGGTTCGGTCCGTGCCGTCGGTCCTGGGGTCGTCGCGGGCGCGTAGCGTGGTTGCTCCAACTCAGGGAATGCGATTCGCCTCAGCGCAGCAGCATCAGGAACGACAAGGAGCGAACCTGCAAGGAGCGGCCCTCGTGGACCCTTCGGAAGCGCGGCGGGGTTCATCCGAGCGAACGCATCGCGCAGGAAAGTCAGCGAAAACGGACTCGCCGCCTGAGTCTGCGCGATGATTCGATCAAGCGTATCGCCACTCCGAACCATGTAATGCCAGCTTCCAGCGGCCCCCGCTGGCTGTCCGAGGGAGGCGGTCGCACCAGCAAGCGCAGGACCCGCCGCCACTGAAGCGGCCTGTGGCCTAGGGGCCGACTTCGGGGCCGACTCGGCCTGCGCCATCATTGCGGTCAGACACAAAAGGCCCGCAAGGCCGACGCGTACGGACACGCCGCTTGAGCGCGCGCGAATCAAAGTGGAACGGCGATCCATTGTGCACCTCTGTCTGGGGGCGAAGCTTCCGACGCCGTGCCCTCAGGCGTCTCGAGTTTCAACGAAGAACGATATTGACCGACCGAAACGACCTCGGCAAGTTGCACCCCTTTCAGGGCACCCGGCTCAAGGGTCCGCGCAGGAATACGTGCCGCGTCGATTAAAAGCCATCGATCGCCCACCCGAACACCCGCCCGAGCCCCCACTGAAATGGAGAAAACGCTGCGCCCTTCAGGCCTCCCGGCCACGCGCAAGGGCTCACACGACACCGCAGCTTCGGCATCCTGGTACCAACGCTCAACGAACGATTCGATCAGCGCGTCGGAATCGGGCGGAGGAATCGAACGCCCGACTTCGGGACGCGGGCCCGGCAGGATGATCGACTCATGGCGCACGGCCAAGCGTCTGCCACTGGCCCGCTCAACAAGTCCCATTTCAATGATGACCTCCCGCATCGAAAGGAAAGCGCCCGGGCGCAGGCTGGTCTCAAGCGGTCCGGCAGAACGGATAGTGATGTCGATCCGATAGGGAATGTCGAAACGGCCGTCGCTGGTCAAGCGATGCTCATAGGAACTGGAGGGATCCCCATCCAGCAGAATCGGCTGCAGAGGCCCTTGGGACATACCTTTCTGCAGCAAGGTATCGCTGGCGATTCGGGCGACCCGGCTCAGCGAGTCCAGGCCTTGGGAACCATCGTGAGGACGCAAGGCCGGATGAATGCGAGCGAACCGTCGGAGTCCGTCAGTGGTCCGGCTGCACTCACCGGAGGCACCCTGCCCGCCTGGAGGGGGGGCCGTAACCGTGGCGACTGGGGTCTCGGCCGCGGACTGACCTGCGCCCGGCGATGGATCACTCTGAACGCCGCCCAACCCCACTTCCAATCTCGTACGGTCCGATTCAACGCCCAGATCGGCGAGCGCTCGACTGCGAATCTCCGAATAGAGGCGGGTCACATGCCGGAACTGCCCCGATTCATCCAGCCACGCGTTTGAACTGATGCGCACCGGCGCCTCAATGGCACGGTCCACCAGGCGATCGCGGATTCGGTCAACCCGGGACTCGCTTCGTGAAGGGCCCTCGGCCGGTTGCTGTGCCCATACCGAATCCACCATGCAGATGAGACCGAGCACGAACGCCCCATTCGCGACCGTACACCCGAGCAGAGCAAGCGTGCCGGGCACGCCTAGACCTTGAGCATTCCTGTCATTGAAGTGATCCATGCATGCCCCCCGCTCGAACCTGTCGGCTGACTCAGCGGACCTGGGCGCGGGTCTCTTCGAGGAAGAGCGCGCGGAGTTCCCGCACGACGTCACGCTCGAGCGACAGCGTCAGCTCGTAGGTATCCTGTCCAACAGGCATGATGCTGACGACCTCAGCGCCATGAATGATGCCCTCCACCCGGGCACGGACGCGGTCGCTGCGGAGCACCGCATCAGCAACTGTTGTCGCGCCATCCAGAAACTGCCCGTACACCTGCTCTGCAAGCCCTCGATAGGCATCCAGCCGTGCGGCGCGGATAGCAAGCAAGCGCTGCTGTGCAGGCAGTGAATGGGGCTGGATGCTGATGACCGCATAGCCCGTCGACTGAATGGGCCGACGACGCTCTGCAGCCGGCGGTGGGGCGGGCGCAGGGCGAGGAGCCGGTGCCGCGACAACGGCTGGCTTCACGACCGCCTCCTTCTGTGACGCAGGCTTCTCCGCCCACGACAGAAAGCCCGCGCAACCCGACAAGGCAACGCTCGCGACCAGCAAAAAGAGGGGACGAATGAACGGCATAACCTGCTCCCGGGAACGTCAATCGATGCGGACCAATGCCAGGTGACAACTCCGCTACAGCATGAATCGACCGCAGATCGGCCGACTTGAGTACCGTGCGAAGCGGCCGCAGCCCGGAGCGACACCGCGGAACAGGGTGATATGCGTCTATACTCCGGGAGTTTTTGTGTGGGCATGGGGGCATGCCGGCACTGTTCATTCCCGAAAAGGTTGAAGGTTTGAAAGGCCTGGACGCGATCATCGGTACGAGTGGTTCGGTGGAGGCCATCCGCTCCTTGATCCGGGCGGTGGCGCGCTCGGCATCCACCGTCCTGATTCTCGGCGAAAGTGGGACGGGGAAAGAGCTCGTCGCTCGAGCGCTCCACGATCTCTCGGATCGTAGGGGATCCAATTTCGTTCCGATCAACTGTGCGGCCATCCCAAAGGAACTGATCGAGAGCGAGTTGTTTGGCCATCGCAAAGGGGCCTTCACCGGCGCTTTGGCGGACCGCATCGGGCGATTCGAACTCGCACACGGAGGCACGCTTTTCCTGGACGAAATTGGCGACCTTGCACTCGACATGCAGGTCAAGTTACTTCGGGTTCTCCAGGAAAGAGCGATCGATCCAATCGGTTCCAGCCGGCCCGTTCCGATTGATGTCCGGATCGTTGCAGCCACGCACCGGGATATCGAAGGCGAGATCGCCTCCGGGCACTTTCGTCAGGACCTGTTCTATCGATTGAACGTCCTGCCGATCGAAATGCCGCCCTTGCGTGCCCGGATTGAAGACGTTCCCGCATTGACCGATCACTTCGCACGACGGCTCGCCCCAACAGGTCAGGGACCGATTCGCCTCACCGACGAGTTGGCGCACGTTTTCCAGTGTTACGACTGGCCGGGGAATATCCGCGAGTTGTCGAACCTGATTGACCGGCTGACGGTCCTCTACCCTGGCTCGCGCCTGTCACTGGCCGCGGTCCCCCTGAGCATGCTGCCGCGAGGGATGCGCCCCTTCGCCGAACACATGCTCTCCATCCGCGAATCGCGTAGCGGAGAATCCGAGGAGCTCGCTTTACCGTCGGCACCCGACCTGCAACCCGCCACCGGCGTGCCGGCGGCTGATCTGGATGAGCTCCTCGAGCCGGAAGTCCATCGCTCCCACTCTGCCCTGAGTCTTCAGGTCGGGGAAGCCCTTGCCTTGGAGGCCCCCTCAGACGCCATCGTTCCGGTCGGAGTGAAATCGGTTGAAGAGATTGTGATGATGGTCGAAGAATCATCCTCGACCGCCCTGAGCCCAGCCGGTCAGACTGAACTGCCCGATGAGGGATTACATCTCAAGGAGCATCTTGCGGAGATCGAGCGAACCCTGATCGTTCAGGCCCTTGCGCGATCGGATGGAAATATCTCTCAGACAGCAAGACTGCTCCGGCTCCAACGCACGACCTTGATCGAGAAGATCAACAAATACGGCTTACGGGCCGAGTAAGGACTCAGCGCCGAGCTGCTCCGGCACCGGGC
>JBDLRB010000222.1:0-12040 GCA_039800205.1 Pseudomonadota bacterium
CCGAGCAGTTCACGGTAGCTGGGAACACTCATGGCGGGGAGCCTCCTCACCGAAAAATTTTTGATCAACAAGCTTTGACAGTGTGCGCCTGCTGGTGTAGCTTGATCAAGAAAAGAAAACCTTGTTTCTGTATCAGAAACTTTAAATCAACACAGGAGACTGCAATGACAATCAATGAGAACCGTCGTGACTTCATTGCCGGTACGGCTGCCGTGGGCGCCGGGGCCCTCGCTGCATCGCCGGTCTGGGCACAGGCGGCAGACAAGCTGACCTGGGTCGTGTCGTCGGCCACCTTCGAGCCGGGCACCGCCACTCAGACCTCGATTCCCTTTGAACTCGGCTTTTTCAAGGAAGAAGGCATCGAAGTCACGCTGAAATCCGCCCGCGGGTCGGCGCTGGGCGCGCAGTTGGTCATAACGGGTCAGGCCGACGTGGTCCACGCGGGCACCTCGGTCGGTCTGATGGTGCCAGTGTCCAAGGGCTCGCCGCTGGTGGCCTTCTACAACATGATCACGCAGAATTTCCAGATGCCGGCGGTGCCGGACGAAAGCCCGATTCGCAAGCTGACCGATCTGCGTGGCAAGAAGCTTGGTGTCATCGGACAGGCCACCGCCACCATCCCCATCGTCAAGGCCGTTCTGAAGGACGCCGGGGTCGACCCCGACAAGGAGGTCAACTTCATCGATGTGGGCTACGGCGCCCAGGCTGCCGCAGCACTCTGGGTGACCAAGCAGGTCGATGCTCTGGCCATGTATGACAGCGTCTATGCCGCAATCGAATCGGTCAACCCCGCGCGCTACAAGCTGAGAGTACTGACCTCACCGCTTTCGGACCGCATCAGTTTCCAGACTGCGCTGGTCGTAACCCCAGAGACGCTGGCCAAGCGTCGTGATGCTCTGGTACGACTTGGACGCGCCCATGCCAAGGCCACTGTGTTTGCCCTGGAGAATCCGACCGCCGCCGCCGCGATCCATTTCCGGCGCTATCCCGAGATCCGTCCAAAGGGGGTCGACCAGGCCGCCGCCCTCGAACTCGGGAAGCGCTCGGTGCTGGCACGCCTCAACAACATGCGCATCGACAACATGGTGGTGAAGCGAGACAAGTGGGGCTACATGCACGAGATCGATGTCGCGACTTACCTCGACATGTTGAAGCAGATCGGCAGCGTAAGTCCGACCGTTCAGGCCTCTTCGATCTACACCAACGCACTCATCAACGACATCAACAAATTCGATGTCGAAGCCGTTCGGCACAAGGCCCGCAACTTCAAGCTCTGATCACATAACCGACCGATTCGACCGCTCGCGTCAGCGCTCCGCACCGATGCTCGCACCCACCGAATCGAGCGCCATCCGGGGGATGGCCTCAATCGAGGTCGTCCCACTGCATGTGCCACTCGAGCGGCCCTTTCATGCGGCCGTAGGGGTCATCGCCAGCGTCGACCCGATTCTGGTGATCGCGCGCGACCAGGACGGCTGTACCGGCTACGGCCTGGCCTTCGCGTTCGGGCCCCGCGATGCCCAGGCCATCGTTGCGGCCATCTGCGCGATCTCACCAGCCGCGACCGGTGCGGGCTCGGTCGGGATTCGTGCGTCCCGCCGGGCCTTGTTACAAGCCCTGGAATTCATCGGCGTGGGCGGACCCTCGATCGCTGCGCTCTCAGCGATCGACATGGCGCTTTGGGACCATCTGGGCCGACGGAGCCAGACGCCACTGTGGCAGCTTCTCGGGGGCGCGCGTCCAAGTGTTGCGGCGTATGCGAGTTGCGGCTCATTGGCACTCGACGACCATGACCTCGTCGCCGAAGTCGAGGAATTGATCGACCACGGACACCGCGCGGTCAAGATCAAATGTCGGGGCGATGCGGCGTTCGATCGCAAGCGCATGCTGGCGCTTCGGGCGGCGTTTGGCGAGCGCTTGCGGATTGCGGCTGACCTCAATCAGGCTTTGTCGGTCAAGGAGGCGATTCGCTGGACCGAATCGATCGAGTCGTGCTCGCCTTGGTGGATCGAGGAGCCCATCGCGGCCCGTGACCTTGACGGGCATGCACGAGTGCGATCGGCGATCACCTGCGATCTGGCATCGGGCGAAAACCTCTACGGGGAGGCCGCCGCGCTGGAGTCCATCCAACGCCGGTCGGCGGACATCCTGATGCCCAATCTGCAGCGAATCGGCGGGATCACGTCTTGGCTGTCCATCGCCTCGCATGCCGAGGCGGCGGGCATCCGGATGGGGGCCCATGTCCACCCCGAGTACCAGATCCAGATGATGTGCGCGACAGACTCGGCCGTGGCAGTCGAATGCTGGCCGGGATGGCCCTGGCTTTGGCAGGAGCCGCTCGTGTGCATCGACGGAGAAGTACGCGCGCCGGCGCGACCGGGTATCGGCCTTTCGCCGGACTGGGACACCATAGAACGATACCGGATGGACCGATGACGGCCTTGCGCGTCACCCGAATCGACACCGCGATCGTCCGGCTGCCCTTCGAGCAGCCGGTGATCACCCCCATCCACCACATCACGGGGATCGACAATGTGCTCGTCACCGTCGAGACCGATCAGGGCCTGCGCGGCATCGCGTGGCTTTGGTGTTTCGGCATCGGCCGGGCCCGCACCCTCAAAAGTGCAATCCAAACGCTCGAACCGCTGGTACTGGGCCGCGATCCTCGCGAAACGACCCATCTGGGCAGCTTGATTGCTCATGACAACAATTTCATGGGTCGCTCGGGTGTCGTGACAATCGCCCAGTCTGCTCTGGATGTGGCCTGCTGGGACATCAAGGCGTGCGCCCTGAACGAACCACTCTGGCGCCTTCTGGGTGGCACGCGCCAACCGATGCGGGCCTATGCGGGCGGGCTTTTCCTCAATGATTCGCTCGATTCCATTGTCGAGGAGGCGCGTCGCTATGTCTCGAGCGGGTTTCGCGCGATCAAGATGCGCACCGGCAAGCCCCGCCTCAACGACGATATCGAACGCGTCGAAGCCATTCGGTCGGCCATCGGGCCCGATGTACATCTGATGGTCGACGTGGTCCAGGGCTGGACGCCTGAGCAGGCGATCCGCGCGGGGCGAGCGCTCGAACGCTTCGATCTTGAGTGGATCGAGGATCCGGTCGCCTTTGACGACCATGCGAGCCTTGCCAAGGTCGCAGCCGCACTGGACATCCCGATTTGCGCAGGCGAAAACGACTACGGTCTGATTGGCTTTGCCCGACTGCTGCAGGGACGCTGCATCGATATCGCGATGCCGGACCTACAGCGGGTTGGCGGGATCAGCGAGTGGCTGCGGGTCGCTGCGCTCGCTCAGGCCTGCAGCACCCCGGTCACGCCTCACGTGTTCCACGAGGTATCTATCCACTTGGCCAGCGCAGTCCCCAATGCGGACTGGATCGAGTACGTCCCATGGTGGGATCCCTTGTTCACCGAGCCCGTCTCCGCAGTTGACGGCACGATCATCGCTCCTGACCGACCTGGGCTCGGGCTGCAATTCGACTGGAACCGGCTCGATGCCATGCGAATGGAATGACCAGCATGAAAATCGTCGCAATCGATTGCATCCCCTTCTCGCTTCCGCTTAAGCATCCGGTCCGATTTGCCGGCGGCCGACTCGTCGTGACCGAACATGTGCTTGTCACGATCCGTACCGACCAGGGACTGATCGGCACAGCCGAAGCCCCCTCCAGGCCCTTTTTCTATGGCGAATCCCAAGCCAGCATGGCCGCCGCGGTGAGGCAGTGGTTTGCACCTGCACTGATCGGACTCGATCCATTCGCGATCGAGCGAGCCTGGTCGATCATGAATGGTGTCGAGCACAACAATACGGTCAAGGGTGCGATCGATATCGCGCTGCATGACCTGATGGGGCAGGCGCTCGGGATTCCCTGCCACCGGCTGCTTGGCGGCTGGACCGATCGGGTCCCGGTCACCCATATCTGCAGCTACGCGGCCCCTGAGGCGATGGCCGAGGAGGCCCTCGCCATGCAGGCCCGCCACGGCATCTTCTGCTTCAAGCTCAAGGTCGGCATCGACCCGAAGCAGGACGTCCGGATGCTGCACACGCTGCGCGCAGCGCTACCCGAGGCCATGCTCTATGTCGATGGCAACTCAGGATTGTCAGGCCCCGACGCCGTTCGCGTCCTGGATGCGGGATACGAGGTGGGGCTGCTATGGGCCGAAGAACCTGTACACCGCAGCGACCGGACTGGGCGCAGCTTTCTCGCACGGCATAGCCGTGTGCCGATCATGGGCGACGAAAGCTGTCGCACACCCGATGAAGTACAGCGCGAGCTGGCCGATGGCCACGTGCAGATTGTCGCCATCAAGACCGCGCGTACGGGTTACCGAGTCAGTCGGGACATACTGGCTCAATGCGCCGCCGGCCGCGTGCGCAACGTCATCGCGAGCCAGGGCGACAGCACGCTGGGCATTGCAGCCGCGTTGCAATTCACCGTCGCGCATCAGGCGACTTCGATTCACCCTGCCGAGCTGGCCTTTCACCTGAATACCGAATCCGACCTGCTGACCACGCCGATCGAAATCGACGATGGCTGGATTGCGGTCAGCCAGCGTCCGGGTATCGGGGTCGAGCTCGACCCGGACAAGCTCGACCGGTACCGGGTCGATCGCTGAGCCTCCGCGCCACCGCACCTACCCCCACTGGGAGTCGCCCAAGTCCATGCATGACGCTTCCCCAACCCCAAGTAAACCGACCGCCATCGAACCGAAGGCTGAGTCGAGGCCGTTGGATGCTCCACCCGACCTGATTCGGATCGATCAGCTCTCTGTCCGCTATCGCACCCGCAACGGCGGCGAACTGACGGCGATTCAGGAGATCTCGACCCGCATCCGGGAGCGCGAGTTCTGCGTGATCGTGGGGCCCAGCGGCTGCGGCAAATCCACGTTACTGAAGGTGCTCGCCGGTCTGGTCCGCCACGAGCGCGGCTCCGCACGCATCGGCGGCGAGCCGGTCGGAGCACCTCGCAACGACATCGGCTTCGTCTTCCAGAGCGCGACGCTGCTACCCTGGCTGAGCATCCTGGACAATGTGCTTTTGCCCCTTCGGGTTCAGAGGCGTGGCGATCATGATGCCTGGCAGCGTCGTGCGATGGACCTGCTGGAAGTCGTCGGACTCAAGGACTTTGCCGATCGCTACCCCTCCGAACTGTCCGGCGGCATGCAGCAGCGCGTCGGGATGGCACGCGCACTGATCCACGATCCCATGCTTCTGCTGATGGACGAGCCCTTTGGCGCACTCGACGCACTGACCCGCGAGACGATGAACGCCGAATTGCAGCGGATCTGGCTGCTGCAACCCAAGACGGTGCTGTTCGTCACGCACTCGATCAGCGAGGCGGTGTTCCTCGCTGACCGCATCCTGGTGATGAGCGCGCGGCCTGGCCAAGTGGTCGCGGACATCGCCATCGACCTGCCCCGTCCCCGACAGGTTGCCGCGCTGGATTCCGAACGTTTTGTCGAGTATTCGCGGCAAGTACGCGGCCACCTCTATGCCCAGGAGCAGCACTGATGAAAGGTGAGCGACTGTTTGCAGTGATCGGACCCATCGTCCTGCTGGCGGTGATCCTGAGCACCTGGCATTTTTCGGTGAAGGTCTTCGCGATTCCTCAGATGATTCTCCCCGCGCCGGCGGAGGTGATCGAGGCGCTGTGGGGTGGTTTCCGCGACGGCATCTTTCAGAAGCATCTGCTGGTTACCGGGCAGGAGGTGGTCGCAGGGTACGTCCTGGGAGTCACCCTGGGGATCACCTTCGGAGCGGCCATCGCGCTCTCGCGCATCGCCGAGGTTCTGCTCTATCCCTACCTGCTCGCGCTTCAGACCATGCCCAAGATCGCGCTCGCACCGCTGATGATGATCTGGGTGGGCTTCGGCATCGAGTCCAAGATCCTGATCACGATGATCGTGGCGATCTTCCCGGTACTGGTCAATGTGATCGTTGGATTGCGCTCGGTCGAGCCGGACCGGATCGCGCTGATACGCTCTCTGAAAGGCGGGACCTGGGCCGAATTCCGCTGGGTTCGTTTGCCCAGCGCTGCGCCCTTCATCTTTGCCGGCATGAAAACGGCGGTCGTGCTGTCGCTGCTCGGCGCGATCGCAGCCGAATTCGTCGGCGCCGAAGCCGGACTGGGCTATCTGATGAGCCAACTGATGTTTCAACTCGACACGCCAGGGGTGTTTGCCATCCTGATCCTACTTGGCGTGATCGGCGTTTGCTTGTTCATGGTCGCCGACTGGATCCACCGCAAGGTGGTGTTCTGGGACGCCTCGGCGACCGAGCGCTGGGGCGGCAAATAGGAGCCGAAATGCAGTCCGTGTTGATCGTAGGCGCAGGGGCGATCGGTGGATTTCTGGGAGGTCTGCTCGCCAGAGCCGGACATCGGGTCGCAGTGGTCGCACGGGGCGAGCATGCGCGAGCGCTCGAGAACTCGGGCCTTCGCCTGGAGGGCAACGATGGCTCGAGCGCACAGTACCAGGTGAAGGTCTACCAAGAGATCGACCATGCCGAGCCGGCGGATTTGTTGTTCGTCACGCTGAAAGCGCATCAGGTCCACGGACTGGTCGATGCGATCGCCCGGTTGGCTCGCGCGGCTTCCGTCGTGGTTCCCGTGCACAACGGCGTCGGCTGGTGGTACTTCCAGCGCGGAGGCCCGGCCGAATTCAGGGGTCGACCGGTCCGATCAGTCGATCCGGACGGACGCATCGCGGGAGCGCTGCCTGTGGACAGGGTCGTTCCGATGTTCGCCTTCAAGTCCGCCGAGGTGACTTCGCCCGGTGTCGTTCGACACATCGTGACTGCGAGCGACAAGCTGACGCTGGGCGCACTGGATCCCGGCGACGGCGATCTCGCACTTGGGCTTGTCGAGATCCTGACCCGGTCCGGCATCAACTGCTCGGCGACGGATGTCCGGCAAACCATGTGGACCAAGCTGATGGGAAACATTTTCGCCAACCCGCTGTGCGCGCTGACTGGACTCGATCTGAGCACGATGACCGCGCACCCGGAGGGCCGAGCGATGTCGCTTGAGTTGATGAAGGAATGCGCTGCTGTGGCCGGCGCCTTGGGTGTCACGATGGCCGAAAGCTTCGATGATCGTCTCGAGCGCGGACGCTCGGTCGGCAGGGCACGGCCCTCGATGTTGCAGGACCGCCTCGCAGGCAGACCCATGGAGATCGACGCGATTCTGGGCGGCCTGATCGAACTCGGCGAACTTTGCGGCATCGACACCGTGCGCGCGCGCACCCTCGCCGCCTGCCTGAGGCTGCTCGAGTCCACGCGCCCATCCACGGCGCACTCAACGCCCGAGCGCTCGAGCCCTTCGGCGCCGCGCGTATCGCCCCCCTCTGGAGAACTCGTCAGATGAAATTCGAAGTCATTCCCCTGACCCGCGCGATCGGCGCCGAAATCCGCGGGGTCTCCCTCGCAGAGCCACAGTCGGCCGACAGCGTTCAGCGCATTCGCAGCGCCTGGCTGGAACATCAGGTTCTGCTTTTTCGCGATCAGCACCTGACCCCGGAACAGCATATCCGTTTCTCCCGATACCTCGGAACGGTTGAGGAGTATCCGCTGGTGCATTACCGCTTGCCTGATCACCCGGAGATCTTCCTGCTGACCAACGAGCCCGACGCTCAGGGGCGGCCTTCAGAAACCCGCAATGCTGCCCGCCACTGGCACTCGGATCTCTCTTTCACCGCCCGGCCCTCGACGGGTGCGCTGCTTCGCTGCGTCAAGGCACCCCGCGTAGGAGGAACCACGATGTGGGCCAATCAGACGCTGGCCTACTCGACCCTTTCCTCCACCTTTCGGAAGCTCCTCGAGGGCCTGAGCGCCGTGCACGAGTTGTTCTCCAAGACCAAGGACCTGAAGAACCTCGATCAGGGTCAAATCAAGGACATGAAGCGGGCCAATCCGCGGATCGCACAGCCCGTCGTGCGCATCCACGCCGAGACAGGGCGCCCGGCGCTCTACGTATCGGAGGCCGTGACCACACAAATCATCGGCATGAACCGTGACGAGAGCGACGCATTGCTGGAATTCCTTTTCAAACATCAGGTCAGGCCCGAATACACGATGCGGCATCAGTGGCGGCCGGGCGACCTCGTGATGTGGGATAACCGCTGCACCCTGCATCAGGCCGTCGCAGATCATGATCACAGCGAATCCCGCGTGATGCACCGGACCACGCTGAGCGGCGAGCCCTGCGGACAGGTCGTTGCTGAAGACATCAATTTGGCGAATGTCGCCGCGACCTGCTGAGGAACGATGATGAACGCACCGAACGAGCTTGCGCTGGCTGCGCCACCGATGCGCGCCGACGGGGGCTTTGACTACCAGAACACCGGGACGCGAGTGATCCTCGCACCGGGTGCGGTCGATCAGTTGCCGACCTACGTCGACGAACTGGGCTGCGGCAGGCTGATGCTGATCTGCGGGCCCAACACGCGACGCAGCCGTCTGTTCGAGAGGGTACTGCAGGTCCTCGGTCCGCGGATCGCCGTGCTGCTCGATCAGGTCCCCGAGCATTCGTCGACGGTGTTCGTGACCGAAGGTGCGGATCGCGCCAAGCGCGCCGGGGTGGACGGACTGCTCGCACTTGGAGGGGGAAGTGCCTCGGACAGCGCCAAAGGTATCGCGATCCTGATGGGCGAAGGTGGCAGGATCGAGAATCACGCTTCCCGCTTCATTCCGCCGGACCAGTTCACGCCCAAGCCGCTGCCCGCGCCCAAGCTGCCGATCATCGCGATCCCGACCACGGCCTCGGCGGCTGAAGTCACGCCCGGTCTGGGGCTCAAGGATAGCCAGGGTCGCAAACTCCTGTTCTGGGACAAGACGCTGGCCTGTCGCCTGATCATCCTGGACCCTGTTGCTGCGCTGGACGTGCCATCGGGGATCATGGCCACCACTGCGATGAACGGCTTTGCACACTGTGCCGAGGGGCTGTACTCGCGGCTGCGCAATCCGATTTCAGAGGCTCTGGCGCTGCAGGGGATCGCGCTGTTTTCAAAATGGCTCCCCGAGATGGTCGCGTATCCGACAAGCGTCGAAGCGCGAAGCGGCGTGCTGACAGCGGCCCACCTGTCAGGCATGGTGATCTCGAATTCACGGGTCGGCATCCATCACGCCATCTGTCACTGCCTGGGTGCCCGCGGGGGGTTGTCGCATGGCGTCGCCAACTCCGTCATGCTGCCGCACTGTCTCACCTACAACATCCCGGTGGCCGCGGCCCAGATTGCGCGAATCGGTGCAGCGATGGATGCCGAGCGTTACGGCACGAACGCTTCCGTCGACGCGGCAGCTGCACTGACTGCCATCCGAACGATGCAGTCGCTCGCTCAGGTACCCGTGCGGCTCCGCGACACCGGCCTGGATCGGGCGCTGCTACCCGCAATCGCCCAAGACACCATGAGTGATCGGGGGCTCTATTTCAACCCGCGGCGCACCGATTCGGTCGGCGCCGTTCTGCAACTTCTCGAGGAGGCGTGGTGATGACCAAGATGTCCAGTGAGCAAATCGATCGTGAAATTGCCGAAGTCAAGGCGCATTTCATGGAAACCCTCGGCAACATCCCGGAGCCGATTCGGGCCATGGCCGACTACGCGCCAGAGGCACTGCTTGGCTATACCCGAACGCGACATTACATCATGAGAGCACCCGAAGACGGGGCTGCGCTCGACATCCGGACCAAGGAGCTGATCTATGTGCTGCTCGACGTCGTCACAGGAAACCTCGATGGCGCGAAGAACCACTTGGCTGCCGCGATGAAGGCCGGCCTGACAACTGCCCAGCTTGCGGAGGCCTGCATGCAGGTCATGGCAGTATGCGGGATCACCACCTGGGGCCAGACCGGCTGGAAGCTGTGCGACCATGCGGCCCAACTGGAACGCGACGGTATCGGCAAGACAGCCTGAGCCTGAGCCCCCAGCGTTTGACCCCTGAGACCTTTTGCCGAAACCAACGACCATGAGTTCAAGTTCGCCCGCCGAAAAAGCCGAGAGCATGAAATCCCTGAGAACCGCACTGCGGGTGCTGAGGGAATTCGGCGGCGATCAACGCGATTTCGGCGTCGGCGAACTCGCGGAACGCTGCGACATCTCCAAAGGTCAGATCTCCAAGATTTTGGCAGCTTTTGCCGAGGCAGGATTGCTGATTCAGGACCAGCAATCGCGGCGCTACGCGGTCGGAGCGCGGATGTTTGCACTCGGCTCTCGCTTCGTGACCCACGATCGACTTTGCCGCGAGGCCATACCCGCAATGCGGGAGTTGGTCGGCAAGACCGGCCACAGTGCACGCCTGTCGGTGCTTGACGGTGACGACGTGCTCTATCTGCTGGGCATAGAGGGGCCCCTTTTCATCGATACGGGTTGGCGGGCAGGCACCTGGTTGCCAGTGCACTCGACCGCAGCCGGGCGGGTACTGCTCGCCTTCATGGAGCCGCAGCGAGCCGACCGAGCCCTGGCCCGCGCCCAGCCACGGACCATGACCTCGCGCACGCTCACCGATCGGGCACAGATCCGCAAGCTCGTTCACAACGGGCGACTACGCGGTTATGTGACTCAGAGAGGCGAAACGACTGAGGGGCTGGGCGTCATCGCCGTACCCGTGTTTGGCGAAGGCACGGTCGCGGTCGCTGCCCTCAGCCTTGCCTTTCCCGCTCATCTTGTCAGCGCTGAAGACGAGGCCGACCTGGCGGACATCCTGCATGCCTCAGCTCGCGTCCTCTCTCAGCGGATCGGCGGCACGGTTTATCCGTTCGGGACTCGACGAAATGCGGCTGCGCCGTCCACACGTTCCGTCTTTGAAGTGGACAGTCTGAAAGGCCCGCGCCCATCTTCAGCGACTGCCAGCAACTCCCGGCGCCGCGAGCCCACCGGCCCAAGCCGTCCCAACCGAGGAGCATCGAGATGAATACCCCGAGTGATTCGAAAGCTGCCATGGTGCCCCTTGCCGGGATCGGCGAGGCGGAATGGCAGGTCCGCGTGGATCTGGCCGCGAGCTATCGCCTGCTCCACCATTTCCGCATGACCGACCTGATCTACAACCACATCTCGGCTCGCGTACCCGGCACGCAGGATCAATTTCTGATCAACCCATACGGCATGTTGTACGAGGAAATCACTGCCTCCTGCCTGGTCGAGGTGGATGCGTCAGGCAGGATCCTGCGTGACGAAACGGGTTTGGGGATCAACCCAGGCGGGTTCACGATACACAGTGCTGTCCACCTGGCCCGACACGACGTCTTCTGCGTGATGCACACCCATACCGCGGCAACCCTCGCCGTATCGACGATGCAGCGGGGCCTGCTCCCTCTGACCCAGCAGGCCATGCGTTTCACCGGACGAATCGCGTTTCATGACTATGAGGGTGTGTATTTCCATGACGACGAGCGCAAGCGGCTGCAGGCCTCTCTCGGTTATCGGATGGTGATGCTCTTGCGCAATCATGGCAGTCTGGTCTGCGGTCGAACGATCAGCGAAGCCTTCGATACCCTCTACTACCTGGAGCGCGCATGCCAGGCACAGGTCACGATGCTGTCACTCGGCGAGGCGCTGGTCGAACCTCCGATCGAGGTTGGCGAGCAGGTCGCTGCCGTGTTCGACTCGCCCTCCCGGGCAGCGCCCGCCAAGATCTGGCCGGCCATGCTGCGCATGCTCGATCGAATCGACCCATCGTATCGGCAGTGACGATCCCGAAATAGGCTCGGCGTCGCAGCCCGCGACTCACTGGCCCCCCGGCAACAGCCGCACCAATCTCCCGTTGCGACTGTCGTTGACCAGATAAAGCAGCCCGTCCGGCCCCTGCCGCACATCGCGCACCCACTGGCCGAGTTCCGCAAACAACCGCTCCTCGCGGACGACTTTCTGCCCGTCGAGTTCGAGGCGAGTCAGAAAGTTGAATTTGACCGAGCCAACTGTCATTGACCGCCACATTGGAGCCACTTCGTGATCGCCTGATTGGAGCCAGAGCGCGATCGCCTAATGGAGCCAGTTCGTGATCACCGTAATAGAGCCAGGCTGTGATCGCCTAATGGA
>JBDLRB010000223.1:0-2717 GCA_039800205.1 Pseudomonadota bacterium
GCGTGCGGCGCTGCAGGTCAGTCCGGGTATCCCTCAGGATGTCGATCGCGCGTTGTTGCTGCAGACCCGCGAGCGCTTCGTACGGCCACTCAGTTTCAACGAAAAGAAAATCATGCGCGAGTGCTTGCGCGAGGTTGTCGCCGAGTCGGCCGATATCGATGCAGAAGTCGGAGCACTTTGAGGGCTGATGGGCCGCAGCAAAACGCGGTCGATTTTCGCCTCTTACGCGGTCAAGCGCCAAGTGCCGTTTTGGGCGGTACGGCCGGTTCGGTTTTTGCCGAGGGCAAAGCGATCGTTGGATTGGGCGAGACTGCGGCCTCACCCGTCGCCTCGGCCGATGGGGCCGTTGTCCCGCTCATTCCCAGTGCGATCGGGGCACCCCCTTCACCTGGACCGCTCGCTGCCATGCCCGGTGCTTCAAGGGCGGGGATTTCCTGGGGCTCGGTCGGCATCAAATGCTCGGACATGGGGCGAGGCAGCTTGATCGCCACCATGTTGTACAAACCTTCGGCGGCCTGATCAAGCGAAATCCTGACAGTTGGCAGCGCCTCGGCGGGTGCGGTGCTCTTGTCCCAGCCGGCTTTGTAGATGGTCATGGCCGACTCGACCGGGATCCACGATTCGACGGTGCCTCGGAGCGTTCGGACCTGTCGGGTCGAGGACGGAATTTGCTGTCTTCCCGAGCGGCCATCGATCACGCCCTCGAGAAACAGGTCTTCGATGTGCTTTCGCAGAACCAGCGAATAACGATTGCGGATCAGCTCGATCGCCGTCGGATCCCAGCCCTCTGTCGGCGCGCCGTTCAGCGCCTCCCAAAGTCTCTGGCCCGACAGATCCCCGAAGGGACCATCCTTCTGGGGGTCAGCGACGATCGGTCCGGGGTCGGGTTGCAGCAGGCGCGTCAGACGCTGCAGGGTATTGATCCTGTCGATCAGATAGATGACCAGTACGGCCAGCGCCGCAATCGAGACCAGAATCGTGATCAGCAGGAATGTAGCCATACTCAGCGTCCCCTTGGCGGCGGCAGGTCGGGCGCAGGAGGCGGCGTTTCTTCCGGCTCGGATTCGGGCGTCTCAGCCGCCTCGCCGCCTCCCTCGGCAGCGAGTTCCTCCCTCAAAAACTCGAGTGCGACGAAGGCCTGGTCGAGCTGGAGCTCACGGCTCACCATGTCGGCCACGTCCTGTGCTATTTCGATCGCTTCTTGCGCACCGATTTCTGTCAACTGATACTGCATTCCCGCCCGAAACACCTTTTCTGCGAAATGTACGGGCATGAACACCAACAGGTCACCCTTGATCGATTTGATCGTCTGGTACATGTCGGCATGAGGTCGCTCAGGGGCATCCTCTCCGCGTGCGATGGCGAGTGCCCGAGCCGTATCGTAGGCGTCCGCTTTTTCGGCACCACTGATGAACGTCTTGTCGAGATGAGCTTTGGCCCGTGCTCCGGCGCGGACGACCACCGCTCGGCCCGCTCGGGTCGCGACGTCGGCGTTCAGCGCCTCTTCGTACTCGGCCTTCGCGGTGGCTCGCGCCTCGTCACGCTTGGACGGCTTTTTTCCAAATAAACTGATCACGGTATTGAGCGCCCGTTGGATGGTGATCGATCAATCAAGGCCCAGTTTGGAACGAAGTTTTTTCACATTCCCGGACAGGATCTGACTGACCCTCGATTCGCTGACCCCGATGGTGGCTCCAATCTCCTTCAGGTTCATGCCTTCGGAATAGTATAGTGACAGGATCAGCTTGTCCCGCTCGGGCAAGTCGGTAATGGCGGATTGCAGCGCACTCATCGTTTGTGCTTCAGAGACGCGGGTTTCGGGCTCCCAGCTCGAGTGTGCCGCCACATTGAGCGCTTCCTCGGGTACAGCCTCCATTGAAACGGTCTCGTACCACTGCGCGTGGCTGCCTTCCTGCTGATAGTCCTTGAGATCCTTGCCCGTGAATGCGGCAATTTCCGATTCGCGTGGCGCGCGTCCCAATTGATTGGCCAGCGCCTGAGAGGCTTCACTGTGCTGCTTCAGGTTGGCAATGGCCGATCGAGGCATCGTCGACATGCGCCGCACCTCGTCAATGATGGCCCCCCGGATCCGGTTGTAGGCAAAGTCTTCAAAGTCGATGCCTTTTGAGGGGTCGTAACTTCGCGAGGCCTCGAGCAATCCAATCATGCCCACCTGAATCAGTTCCGCCAGCTCCATCATCGGGGGTAAACGCACCTTCAGGTGCAGGGCAACGCGCTTGACGAGCCCCACGTACTGCATCAAGGCATCGTTGCCCTCCTGACGAACCTGGTTATAGAGCGTCACGCGACTGGCCATGTCGGGCTCCTTACATCCGGGGCGCGTAAAAGCGCTCCATGAAGAATTGCAGGCTGCCCGTCGGCCCGTCGAGGGGCTCAAGATGTCGAACCGCTTCGGCCAGCAGTCGGAAGTCTCTCGCCGAGGCGCTGCCCGGTGCGTGCTCGAGCACACTTCGGTGATGGCGATGAGCCTGTCCGATCTGCTCATCCGCTTCGATCGAATGCAGATAGCGCAGCGTTCGTCCCAAAAATTTGACGCAGACCTCGTTGATTCGCTGAAAAAGGATTCGGCCCGCGGCCTGGCTGGGAACCATGTTGGGGACCAGGTAAATCTCATCCAGTCCGTGATCTCTGGTCAGGACCTTGATTGCGCCATAGGCGTCTGCAATCGACGAGGGCTCGTCCTTCACAACGATAAA
>JBDLRB010000224.1:0-4702 GCA_039800205.1 Pseudomonadota bacterium
TGCTCGCGCCAATTCCCGTGCCGAGGCGGCTGCGTGATTTTCTCAGTTTCGAGTTGCACGTTCGGCAGTCGCGTGCGAACCGCCATCTCTTTGGTATCGAGACCGAGCCCCGTGACCCCGCTCTGATCCAGATTCCCAAGGTCTGGTACGAGCGTCCCATTTACTACAAGGGCAACTGTTTCAGCGTGGTTGGCCCCGAGAGTGAGGTTCATTGGCCTTCCTACTCGGTCACCATCGACTACGAGCTTGAGATCGCGATGGTTGTCGGCCGCGGCGGCAAGAATATCCGCGTCGAGGATGCACCGAGCCACGTCTTCGGGTATTGCATCTTCAATGATTTCTCGGCACGCGATGTGCAGTACGCTGAGATGCCGGGCTCATTGGGTCCGTCGAAGGGCAAGGATTTTGATACGGGCAACGCGCTGGGCCCCTGGATTGCCACGGCCGACGAGGTCGATCCGGACAAGCTCACCATGCTTGCGCGGGTCAACGGAGAGGAGTGGTCGCGCGGGCACTCCGGAACCATGCACCATTCCTTTGCCAAGTTGCTCGCCTATGCGTCGCTCGAGGAAACGGTCTATCCCGGCGAAGTGCTCGGCTCGGGAACGGTCGGAGGCGGCTGTGGCAACGAATTGGGCCGTTTCATGAAGGACGGCGATATCATCGAGCTCGAGGTCTCCGGTCTGGGCGTTTTGCGAAACCGGATCCGTGCTCCACACGTTGCTCGTCCGCCTGCCTTCCCGATCCGCACGCCCTGATTTTTTTCAATTGACCGAGGATCCTCGCCGTGTCCACTCACTTACCTCTGCCGCGTATCCTGGTCACGGGACACACGGCCGAAGGCCGTTCGACCTTCATCTCAGATGGACCGCCGCACCGCGTTCGCACGGTGGAGGAGCGTCCGGGCTACCGGGTCAGCAATCTCTGGGCGCTGTTTGATTCGCCTGCGGCGATTGATGACCCGGATCGCGTGAACGAAGTGGCTGGCCTCGCCCCGCCGCCGATGGGCAGCCTGATTCGAATCATCGATTACCCGCCTGAGCCGGCGGATCCGGTCGAACGCCAGAAGATGTTCGAGGCCATGTTTTCCAAGCTCTTTCCGGATGGGCGTCACCTGCCGCCCGACGCGGCTCACCCCGGAATGCACACGACCGAATCGGTCGATTATGCAATCGTGCTGCAGGGTGAAATCTACGCCGTGATGGAAGAGGGCGAGAAATTGATGCGTGCGGGCGATGTGCTGATCCAGCGAGGTACGGCACACGCCTGGAGCAATCGGTCCGGGGCGTTTGCGCGGATCTGTTTCGTCCTGATCGATGGAAGGCGGGGCGCGTCCGGCGATTGAGTTACCCTACCGGATCGGCGCCTGCGCCGCTTCCCGCTGAACGATGCCGCCGACTGCCTCCCCAACCTCCGTGTCCGGTACCCGTCGCCGATCCAGCGCCCGTCCGGGCAAGGCGGGTGTGCGTGATGCGGACGCAACCCGTCAGGCGATCTTGATGGCTGCCACCGAAGAATTCGCGAGTTCGGGTCTTGCGGGTGCGCGTGTGGATCGTATTGCCGAGCGGGCGGCCATCAACAAGCGGATGCTGTATTACTACTTTGGCAACAAGGAGTCGCTGTTTCTGGCCGTGCTGGAGAAAGCGTACCGCGACATCCGGGATGCCGAACGGGTGCTGGAACTGCCGCAGTCCGATCCAGTCGATGCGATCCGAAAGCTGGTCGCGTTCACCTGGAACTATCACCTGTCGCATCCGGAATTTCTCCGCCTGCTCAACAGTGAAAATCTCCACAAGGCCCAACACCTGAAAAAGAGCCGGGAAATTCGCGCCATCCATTCGCCGTTTGTCGACATGATTGACGGCGTACTGCAGCGGGGCCGACAGGCGGGCGTCTTCAGGGCAGGCGTGGATCCGGTACAGCTCTATATCTCGATCGCTGCATTGTCCTGTTTCTATCTGTCCAACCGCTTTACGCTTTCAACGATCTTTGGTCGGGATCTGCTGGGTGCGCGCGAGCAGGCCGAGCGACTGGGCCACATGACGGATGTGGTGCTCGGGTATCTGATCCGAAACTGACCGCCCGCAGGCGCCTACTCCATGCCGAGCAGGCGGTAAATGCGTCGAGTGTAGAGACCGAAATCCTCTCGCGTCTTGATTTCGAGTGTACGGGGATGGGGCAGATCGATCTCGAAGTTGTCCGCCATGCGTGCAGGACCCGCCGTCAACACAACGACCCGCGTGCCCAGGAAAACGGCCTCGGAGATGCCGTGCGTCACAAAGATGATCGTCTTGCCTGATTCTTTCCAGATGCGAAGGAGTTCAAGGTTCATCTTCTCGCGAGTGAGCGCGTCGAGCGCACCGAACGGCTCATCCATCAGCACAAGCTTTGGGTCGTGCAGCAGTGCCCGTGCGATGGCCGCCCGCTGCTGCATGCCGCCCGAGAGCTCATAGGGAAACTTGGCCTCGGAGCCAGACAGTCCGACCAGGGCGAGCAGGTCGCGTGCCCGTTCGCGTGCGGCCGTCATCGGCAATCCGAGAATCTCGGCGGGCAGCACGACGTTGTCGAGGATGCGACGCCACTTGAGCAGCAGCGGCTGCTGAAACACCATGCCGACGTCGCGTGATGGGTCGAACGGGTAGCTCGGCGAGCCCATCTGAACTTCGCCGCCATCATGGGGGTGAAGTCCTGAGAGGATTTTCAGCAGGGTGGATTTTCCGCACCCGGATGGACCGACCAGCGCAACGAGTTCGCCTGGCATCACATCGAAACTGGCATCCGAAATGGCGAGATGCTCGCGCGAACCTGTGCGGTAGACCTTGCGTACGCCCCGCAGGCGAATGAATGGCTCGACGCTCATGACAGCCTCGCATCGCGTGCGACCAGCAGGCGTTCGAGCAGCATGACCAGCCCGTACAAAAGCATACCGATCAAAGTGATGAGAATGACCGCCATGAACATGGCGGGTGTGTCGAGTGTGACCTGGACCTGAAGCATCAGGTAGCCGAGCCCTTTGTCGGAGCCGAGGAATTCGCCCACGATGGCACCGGCCACCGCGAGAATGGCGGCGACCTTCATGCCCGAAAAAATATAGGGCAAGGCGCCCGGCAACTGGATCTTGGTAAACAGTTGCCATCTCGATCCGCGCAGTGATCGAACCAGATCGAGGAGGTCGGGCTCAATTTCCCGAAGCCCCCTGGCTGTGGTGAGCAGGATCGGAAAAACCGCAATGGAGAAGGCCATCATCGTATTCGGAAAGACGCCGTACTTGAACCAGACGATGATCAACGGACCCAGTGCGACCTTGGGGATCATGTTCAGAGTAACCAGAAGCGGCAGGCATAGGGCTTCCAGTGTGCGTGACCAGGTGAAGACCAGGGCAAGCATCACCCCGGCGACCAGGGCCAGCAGGTAGCCACCAAAGATTTCGGTTGCCGTGACGCGGATATTGGTCCACCACCCATAGTCGGGATTGAGCAAGGCGTTGAGCGTGGCCTGGGGCGAGGGCATGACGAACTTGGGGACCTGTCCGATTTCGACGAACAGGTACCAGGCCAACACCAGGCCGATGTGGGCCAGCACCGCAAAAGTCCAGCGCACGTAGGGCGTGTCGATTGAATTCATTCGTGGGTCCTCAGTCGGCCAACCAGCGTGCAAGCCCCGTCTGCACGAACGCATCGTCGGTGAGGTCGGGGTGTTCGCGGATCACGCGATCAAGCTCGGCGGACTGGCCGGGCGAAAGGACCTCGGCAGGGTCCAGGCACCAGCTGCCCTGGAGAAGCCCCTGTCGGCGCAGGACTTCGTGGCAGCCTGCGATGCAGCCCGCGAAGCCATTGGCTACATCAAACAGGGCGGCGTTGCAGTCAGTGACCCGGGCATCCAGCGCCAGGAGGTCTTCGTCGATCTGCCCGGACCGCCGCGCCTCGGCGATTCGATCGAACAGGCGCACGGCTGCCTGGGTCCAGACGCTCCAGTGGCCCAGCAAACCGCCGCGACAGTGCAAACGAACCTCCTCAATCGATCCGTCGGCCTGGGGCCGCCGAATGGCGAGGGGGGTGAGCAGATCCAGCACAATGTGGTCGTCGTTTCCCGTGTACAGGGTCACGCGGTCTTCGGCTCGTGCCAGAACGATACCCCGCGCGACGTCGAGCGTACGGTATCGGTTGAACGGGGCGACCTTGACTGCGACCACGTTGTCGATTGCCGCAAAACGCTGCCAGAAGGCAACGGGCAGATCAATGCCCCCCACAGCCGTTTGCAGATAAAAGCCCACCAGCGGGATCTCGGCGGCAACGGCCGTGCAATGATCGATCAAGGCATCAAGATCAGCGCCCCGCAATGCGGAGAGCGACAAGAGCCCGAACGTGTATCCCAGACTGACCGCCGTACGCGCCTCGCTGATGGCCTGAGCGGTGTTCCCGGCCAGTCCGGCGACCATCAGGAGCGGCTGAGTGCGACCGAGAGCCTTCAGTGTGTCGGCTGCAGTGCATTGGGCAAGGCCGAGAACACGCTCGTAGAGGCCGTGCTCACGAATGGCGAACTGGGTGGCATGGACGCCCACTGCGAGCCCGCCTGCGCCGGCCTCGATGTAATAACGGGTAAGCGCGCGCTGATGGCGTTCGTCGAGTTGCCGCTCGGCCGTCAGCGCGAGCGGGTGCGCAGGGATCACGCTGCCCCGATGCAGGGCCGCCAGGATCTCGGG
>JBDLRB010000225.1:0-7361 GCA_039800205.1 Pseudomonadota bacterium
AGCCGGTTTGCGCTGGCCAGCGATGTCACCGTTCGCTCACTCGATATCCGGTCCGATGCGGGCGGTTCCCTCGAGCTGGCGGGTACCGCAGCGGGCCGCGTTTTGAGCACAACGGCGGGGGCGGGTGTACAGGCCCTGCAAATGCGGGCCAGCAAGTCGGTGAATATCGACGACAGCTTGACCATCTCGGGCACTGGGGGCGATGCGCGGATCAGGCCGCTCGACGACAACACGACGATGTACGTCGGTGATCTGTTCAACCCCGTGGCCGGTCTACATGTCGATGCGGACACCAGCACGTTTGCCGATCGGATCAAGGACTTCGGACGCCTGGTTCTGGGCAGCACCAGCCAAACGGGTGCGGTGTTCGTGGGTGCACCGACGGCACAGCCCCACCGCTTCGCCGATCCCTTGGTCATCGAAGTGGCCAACACCACTCGTCCGGTGAATGTGGTCGTTCAGGGGACGGTGCACGGTGAGAGCCTCGAGGTCTCCTCGGGCAGTCTCTTCACCACGCTGGGTACCAGCCTGCGGATGGCGGCGGATGCAGGGGTTCAGTTCAAGGGCGCAGTGCGCGTGGCCGGTGACACCTTGATTGAGGCCAAAGCGATCGAGTTCGATGGCGGAGCGGGATCGGTCACGGGCGTGACCGACGGGCCAATGCCCACCTTGGTCTTGCGTCCGCTCGATCGGGCGTCCAGTATCGGGATCGATATGGGCTCATCGGTCGGTGGAGCGACTCGCTTGAACATCGATCGCACGTCACTGGCCGCGCTCTCCCGCGACACGATGGGAGCGGCTGATGCAGCGCGTCGCTTCGATCTGCAGATCGGTTACTCCGATGGTACGGCCGGTCCTGTGGTGATCGATGGCACGCTGTCGATCACCGGAGCGGTCTCCGTGTTCGGTGAAACCATCGAGATGAAGCGTGGTGCGCGGCTTGAGGGTCTGTACGTCGACCTGCGTTCGGACGGCAACATGACCCTGACCGAGGTCCGCGCCGATACGATGATCAACGTCCAGAGTCTGGAGGGTCGGATTCGCTCGCTGGATCCCACCCTGGTCAACCTGGCCGATCGGACAACGGGTCAAGTGCTCGATTCCGTCACCTTCTACGGCAAGGGCTCGAATGTCACGTCCACCGACCGCGCCCTGCGTGCTGAAGCAGACAAGGTGTGGGTGACGCTCCCGAATGGTCGCGTCGATATGGTCCGCACCCCGGATGGGGTCGAGCATTACCAGGCGGCCGATCGGGACGGGGCCTATCGTCAGCTTGTGGTGTCCAAGGGTCGCGGGACGGTGGATGCCCGGTTGGTCGATGCCGCATCGGGGACGAAGTGGCTGCTGCAACCCGCCGCAACGCCCAACCCGACGCTGACCTCGCTGTCCGGTTTTGGAGCGGTCGGCCAGGCGGTCATTCAGCCCGATCTCGCACTCAAGTCACTCAATGGCGCGACCCGTGCCTACCTGGAGCGACCGTCCAATGACTATGTGCGGGTGACGACTGGTGGCAGCGCGCTGTACGCTCTCGAACAGGCAAGCCCGCTCGACACCTTGTTCGACCCGCTGGAAGCGGATCTGTCCTATGGCGATGTGGCCGGGCTTGAAAACGCCTGGCTGCTTGGCAGCAGCAGCTATCTACCCGACGCACTCGGCATGGATTCGGTCGGCGGCGGCAATTTCGAGACCTGGAGCGAAGATGAACTTGAGATCTGATGGTCAATGGGCGGCTTCGGCCGGTTCGATCGGCGGGCCGGCTCAACGATCGGTGATCCGACGTTGGTTGGCCGTGGTGGCGATTGCGGGCTTGTCCGGATGTGGCGGCGGGGGGGGAGAGCCCCCTGTTCCGCAGCTTGCGGTACAGCTCTCGCCGACCGGGCTGCAGGCCCTGTCGAATGATGTCGGGGGAAATGTTGAGCTGAAGGTGCTCCGTGCACTGGACGGGACGCTTGTTCAGGACCAAATCACGGTGGCGCCTGGAGCCACTCGGTTCGTGGTGTCAAATCAGGCGCTCGTGCCCAACGGCACCAGTCTCGAGCTCCAGGTGACCCGGCATCCGGTCAATCAGCTCTGCCGAGTCATTCCATCGACGGTCACCATGGGCGAGGAGGTTGCCTCGCGTCAGCTCTTCTGTGCCCGAACCTGGTTGAACGATACGGGGGCGACAGCCTGTGTGAACAATGCCGATTGCGCCTTGCAGGATGTCGGGCAGGGACGGGATGCGGCCGCGGTCGCCAGTGCGCTGCGTCGCCTGGGAAGTACAGACTCGCTCACCACTGGGTTCGATTACACCCGTATCTGTACGAATGGCGAGGTGGCGGGGACCGGGCAGTGCCCAGCCAATCCCGTACCGGGTAAGGGCGCCACGCAGTGGCAGTGTACGAGGGATAACGTCACCGGTCTGGTCTGGATGATCGTTGATGAGCCGGTCGGTGCCAAGGTGTATGGGGAAGTAAGCAACTGGAACAAACCGACGACCGCGGCCTGCGGCGTGCAGGCGGCGAGCTGGCGCCTTCCCGCGGCGAACGAGCTGATGGGGCTCGTTCACAGCGGTCGCAGTGCGGATGAGCCCGCGGCGAATGTGGGCTTCTTTCCCAACTTGGCCCGGGGCGCAGCGTTTGACTCTGGGTTCTGGTCATCGTCCAGCGTGAATGGCAGTCCGCTCTTCGTGTCGTTCGCACAGCCCGGTGCGATCTCGATTCCAGATCAGGCGCGCGCGCTCTTTGGCATCTGGGTATCGGGTGCGTCGCGGTCAGCCAGTTACCGAGGTTCGACCGCTGATGCGACGGTCAGCGACGAAGCCACCGGCCTCAGTTGGGCGGTCTGCAGTCTTGGTCGAACGCCTGGTGCAAACGCCAGCGTGCCGTGTGGGGGTGTGGCGCGAGCGTACACCTGGGCGGATGCGCTGAAGGCCGTCGCGGATGCGAACCGGGTCAGTTGGGGCGGCCATAACGATTGGCGGCTGCCCAATCGCGCAGAGCTGGCGTCGCTCCTGGACCACAGTGTGAGGGTCGACCCGATCCGGATCAGTACCGATGCGAGTCTGTCTATCCTCAGGCAGGACACCGAGGACGGTACCCCCGAAACACAGGGGATCAGCTACTGGACGTCGACGGGCTTCACGGCCACGCAGAAGGCCGAGGACGGTGAGGTTGGCGGGACCTTCACGAGCGTGTTCCAGGTCAATTTCGCATCGGGTACAGTCACGCCCGAGCCGATCGTTTCAAACGCCACGGCCAAGCAACTCCGCGTTCGCCTTGTGCGCGACACGCGTTGATTCACGTTTCAGAAGGTCTTTTCGCCGATGTTTGCCAATCTGGTTCCGGTCACCCGCGAACGTCACGCCACCCAGCGCATCCGCCCGGTTGAGCGTTTCGAATTTGCACGTCAGTTTCATGTGGCCTCGCTGATGATGCACGAATTCGTGCGCGCCACCGCTTTCTACCCCATCGTGTTCATCGAAGAAGGTGATCGCAGCGCCTTCAAGCCGGTCGCGCTCCTTGGGCTGGAGGCCAGCGAGAATCTGTGTGTTGATGCCGAGAGCGCGGCGTGGTTACCGGGCGCCTACATCCCGGGCATCATCCGCCGTTATCCGTTTGCGCTCGCCTCGACGGCCGTACAGGGAGAGTTCGCAATCTGTGTCGACGAAGGCGCGAATCTGCTGTCGGATGCCGAAGGGATGCCCCTGTTCAACGGCGAGGGGGCGGCCACCGAGACGCTCGAGCACGTCAAGCGTTTTCTGGGCGAGCTGCAGCAGATGGACACGATCACGCAGGCATTTTGCGACTGGGTCGTTCGGCACGATCTGCTGAAACCCCTGAATCTTCGCGTGCGTGTCGGGTCGGACACTCGCGATATCGCGGGCAGTCATGTCATCAACGAAGAGCGCCTGGACGCGCTGTCGGATCAGACCTTTCTCGAGATGCGTCGGCTTCGCTATCTTGGCCCCATTCACGCGCATCTGACATCGCTGGCACAGATTGACCGGCTCGTACGGCTCAAGGAGACCCGGGCCGGCATCGCGGGCAGTGCCAACGATTCGGCATCACGCCCACGGGGTGCTCGCAAGACGACGGGGCGCCCCCGTTCTCCCCGCAAGGCCTGAGTCCGGGCCACGAAGCGATTCCAGACGGTTCCAATTCAGGGTCCCGCACAGAGGGAATGCGCATTTCACACCCCTCGTTTTGTGCTGTTCCCTGCGACTGATACCATAGCGGGTTAGGCTTTTTGAGGGTGGTATGTCCAATCGACGCCCAGCGGTCGTGGGGAACTGGAAAATGAACGGGTCAGCGGCCGTCGGGCGGGCGCTCGTCCGTTCCATCGTGGATGCCTGCGTCACTGGAGCGGGACACCGGGCGGACGCCGAGCCAGTCGAAGTGATTCTCTGTCCGCCTTACCCCTACCTGACCGAGTTTTCGTCTCTTTTGTCGCCGGCCTCGATCGGACTCGGTGCGCAGGATGTCTCCGAACAGCTGGAGGGCGCGTTCACCGGTGAGGTGTCGGCAGAGATGTTGCGCGACGTGGGGTGCGAGTGGACGATCGTCGGGCACTCCGAGCGGCGCGTGTTGTACGGCGAGTCCGATGCGCAGGTCGCTGCCAAGGCGGCTCGGGCGCTTCAGTCGGGGTTGGGTGCGATCGTGTGTGTGGGCGAGACCCTCGCCGAACGGGAATCGGGTCACACCTCGGCGGTGGTACGTCGCCAGCTCGACCCGGTTCTGTCTCAGCTCTCGGGGGTGTCCGCCGATCGGGTGATGATCGCCTACGAGCCGGTCTGGGCCATCGGGACGGGGCGCACCGCCGAACCCGCGCAGGCCGTCGAAGTGCACCAGCTGATTCGCGAGACCCTCGGGTCATCCGGTGTGGCTGCGGATTCGATCCGGATCCTGTACGGCGGCAGTGTCAAGCCGGCCAACGCGGCGGCATTGCTGGCTGCGCCTGATATCGACGGTGCCCTGGTGGGGGGCGCCTCACTGGTTGCAAACGATTTTCTTGCGATCGTTCGAGCGGCTGCGCGCCACTGATCGATCCGCGTCATGACGGAGTAGAGGCTATGAGCTGGTGGGCGAATCTGATGGCAATCGTGCAGGTCCTGGCTGCACTTGGGGTCATCATTCTGGTGTTGATTCAGCATGGCAAGGGCGCGGACATGGGGGCCGCGTTCGGCTCGGGCTCGTCCGGCAGTCTGTTCGGGGCGACCGGTTCGGCAAACTTTCTCAGTCGGGCAACCGCAGCCTTGGCAACCGTCTTTTTCGTGGTCACGCTCGGGCTCGCGTTTGTGGGCTACCAGCGTCCGCAGGCGCCCGCAAGCGTCATGGAGAGCGCGCCCTCTGCCACGCCGGATGTGCCAGAGACGCGTACCGTCCCTGCGGCGGGCGAAAAATCGTCCGCACCCGCCGACATTCCTAAGTAAAAACGGTTACAATCTCGGGCTAAGCCGACGTGGTGAAATTGGTAGACACGCTATCTTGAGGGGGTAGTGGCGAAAGCTGTGCGAGTTCGAGTCTCGCCGTCGGCACCAGATTGAAGCAATCCGCTATCAGACGGATCTGACACAGCAGACGCTGTGCATGTCGACCGGCCCTGAGGCCGGCACCAAACGTCTCGGGGATGGGCCTGTCGTGTTTCTCGAAAATTACTTGCCTGTGTTGCTCTTCATCCTGGTGGGCATCGGCGTCGGCGTGGGTCCGATGGTGCTCGGCAAGTTGCTCGGGCCCTCGCGTCCGGATCCTGCGAAACTCTCCCCCTACGAATGCGGGTTCGAAGCGTTCGAAGACGCGCGGATGCAGTTCGACGTGCGCTACTACCTGGTTGCGATCCTCTTCATCCTGTTCGATCTCGAGATCGCGTTCCTTTTTCCCTGGGCAGTCTCGCTCGGTGAGATTGGTTTCGCTGGATTTGCCGCAATGATGGTTTTCCTGGCGATCCTGGTCGTGGGTTTCATTTACGAGTGGAAAAAGGGGGCGCTTGACTGGGAGTGATCCCGGCGGGCGCATTCATCCGGAGCGGTCTGGCATGAGCATCGAAGGTGTACTGAATCAAGGCTTCGTCACGACGCAGATCGACAAGCTCGTGAACTGGACGCGAACGGGTTCCTTGTGGCCGATGACCTTCGGCTTGGCCTGTTGCGCCGTCGAGATGATGCATGCGGGCGCGTCCCGGTATGACCTCGACCGGTTCGGCGTGATCTTTCGTCCCAGTCCCCGCCAGTCCGACGTGATGATCGTGGCGGGTACGCTGTGCAACAAGATGGCGCCCGCCCTGCGCAAGGTCTACGATCAGATGGCTGAGCCTCGTTGGGTGATCTCGATGGGATCCTGTGCGAATGGGGGTGGGTATTACCACTACTCATATTCCGTGGTGCGAGGGTGCGACCGGATCGTTCCGGTCGATGTGTATGTGCCCGGGTGTCCGCCCACCGCCGAAGCCTTGATGTACGGCATCTTGCAGCTTCAGAGCAAGATCCGGCGCACCTACACCATTGCGCGCTGAGTGTCCGTCTCCCACCTGGAATTGTCATGACCCGAATCGAGAGACTCAAGGCTACCCTCGAATCAGCGTTCGGAGATCGGATCGTATCGCTCGAGCAGAGGCTTGGGGAGCTCACGTTTCGCGTTGCGGCGGACGATTACCTGACGGTCTGCCGCCAATTGCGGGACGACGCCACGCTCTCATTCGAGACCCTGATCGATCTGTGCGGGGTGGATTACAGCGGTTATGGCGATGGGCTTCATGAGGGGCCCCGGTTTGCCGTGGTGTCGCATTTGCTTTCGCTCCGCCACAACTGGCGATTGCGTGTGCGCGTTTTCGGTGTCGACGACGACTTTCCCGTTGTGGCGACGATCACGGACGTCTGGCCCGCGGCCGGGTGGTTCGAGCGCGAGGCCTTTGACCTGTTCGGAATTGTCTTCGAGGGGCATCCGGATCTTCGCCGAATCCTCACCGACTATGGTTTTGTCGGTCACCCTTTCCGCAAGGATTTCCCAGTCTCGGGGCATGTCGAGATGCGTTACGACCCCGAGCAGAAACGTGTGATCTATCAACCCGTCTCGATCGAACCCCGCGAGATCATCCCACGCGTCATTCGCGAGGATGGTTACGCGCAGGGTCGTTGAGACAGGCAGGGGCTTCCGGGCACAGGTCATGGCTGAAATTCGCAACTACACGCTCAACTTCGGTCCGCAGCATCCGGCCGCGCACGGTGTGCTGAGGCTGGTGCTTGAACTCGACGGCGAGGTGGTGCAACGCGCTGATCCGCATATCGGCCTGCTGCACCGGGCGACCGAAAAGCTCGCAGAGACGCGCACGTTCATTCAGTCGGTTCCCTACATGGACCGACTCGACTATGTGTCGATGATGTGCAA
>JBDLRB010000226.1:0-3019 GCA_039800205.1 Pseudomonadota bacterium
CGGAACGGCGACGATGGCCGTGACCATCATGACCAGGATCGAGCCCACCCAGGCGGACAGGATGCCCGCCTGCGATGCGCGGCGTGACGGGAACGAGGTGAAGAAGTCGGCATTCAAGCGGGGAATACCCGTCATCGCCATGTCGACAAAAAGCGTGAGCAGGGTGAGGATGCCGATCCCCAGAGACAGCAAGCCCAGCAGGCCAAAGACGACATCCCAGCGACGATGACGTCGGATCAGGGCCCGGACGGCCGCCGGGTCGAGCGGTCTGTTCATGGTGTTCAGTACGCCTCTCGAAAACGCTTGCGCAGCCAGTGGCCGGCCAGATTGAAGCAGAGGGTCAAGACCAGTAGCGACAGCCCTGCCGCGAAGATCGTCTGGTAGCCAATGCTGCCGTGCGGAAGGTCGCCAAGCGCCACTTGCACGATGTAGGAGGTGATGGTCGCCGCGGGCTCCAGGGGATTGAAGCTCAGGGACGGCTGCATGCCCGCCGCAACCGCCAGAATCATTGTTTCGCCAACCGCACGGGAAATTCCGAGGATGTAGGCGGACGCGATGCCGGACAGAGCCGCTGGAAAAACGACAAACAGCGCGGTTTGCAGTTTCGTTGCGCCCATTGCATAGGAGCCTTCACGAAGACTCATGGGCACTGCACGCATGGCGTCCTCGGAGAGCGAGGACACGTAAGGAATGATCATCAACCCCATGACCAGACCCGCGGACAGCACGTTGAACCCAGGCAGGTCGGGGTAAATCCGTTGAAGGAGGGGCGTCACGAACAGCAGTGCGAAGTAGCCGTAAATGATTGTGGGGACGCCGGACAGCAGCTCGAGGAGCGGTTTCAGTACCTCGCGCGTGCGGTGGCTGGCGAACTCCGACAGGTAAACCGCAATGATGGTGCCCAGGGGGATCGCGATCGACAGTGCGACCACAGAGCTGGTGATGGTGCCCGACATCAGCACCCAGATGCCGAAATGAGGGTCCGCAAAGAGCGGCGTCCATTGCGTGTCGGTCAGGAAATCCCAGATCGGGACCCGGGTGAAGAACACCAGGGACTCCTTGACCAGCACATAAACGATCCCGAGCGTTGTCAGTACGGATACGCATGCCGCGGCCAGAAGAATCAGCTCGATGAGCTTTTCCCGGACGAGGCGACGGCGGCGGGCGCTCGCGTATCGGGCGAGGACTTCGGCCGGGTCCGGGCGCTCTGTGGAGGCGGGCGCGGCGTGCTCTTTGTCGAACATGGCTGTGGACCGTTGGGGGCTCAGAGTTTGGCCGGGCGGCGGAGCGCCTCACCGATCGTGACCCCGACCTCGTTATGCCCGCCAAAGACCGTACCGAGCTTGGGCCGCGCAAGATGCTCACGCAGCAGCTTGTAATCGCCTTCGCCCAGTGGAACGTACTTGACCTCCCGAGCGATACGGGTGACCTCGGCGAGGTAATACTGCGCGAAGCGTTTGACCTCCGGTCGGCTCAAGGCCTTGGCGCTGACGTAGATCATTACCGGTCGCGAGAGCGGCTGATAGCTGCCGTCCATCACGGTTTTCTCGCTGGGCGCCACAGCTTGTTTGTTCGGCCCGGCGACGATGGGCACCGATCGGACGCGGCGCTGGTTTTCGGCGTAGTAGGCATACCCGAAGTAGCCGATCGCGTTCACATCCTGCGCGACGCCTTGCACGAGCACGTTATCGTCCTCGGACGCCGTGAAATCGCCTCGGCTGGCCTTGGCGCGTCCAACGATCGCCTCGGTGAAATAGTCGAAGGTGCCCGAGTCAGCGCCTGCGCCGAAAAGTTTGATCGGGGCATCAGGCCAGGCGGGATTGACCTGGCGCCAACGGGTCACTCGTCCTTGCGCGCTGGGCTCCCAGATGGCCTTGAGTTCGGCCACCGTGATTGATTTGAGCCAGGTGTTGCGCGGATGAACCACGACCGTGATTGCATCAAATGCGATGGGTAGTTCGACGTAAGCGATGCCTGCGGCCCTGCAGTCAGACATTTCCTTGTCCATGATCGGGCGCGACGCGCTCTGGATGTCGACCTCGCCGCGGCAGAATTTCTTGAACCCCCCGCCCGTACCCGAAATGCCGACGGTGACCTTGATTCGTCCACGCTCAGCCTTCTGGAAATCCTCGGCCACGCCCTCTGTGATCGGATAGACGGTGGAAGACCCGTCGATTCGGACGACCTGAGCCTGAGCGGGGGCCGCCTGAAGCGCCAGGAGCAGCGTGGCCGTGGCGGCAACCGTCGCCGGTAGAAGGAGTGTGCGAATGGCCATGGGCGAGAAGCTCCGTAGTTCAGATCCCTGAGCAAGCGGTCGCAGGCGACGGGCGTTCGGGAAGGGAGGGGCTGTTTGTGACCGAATTATGACATTCGGGGCAAATGAAGGTGCTGAGGGCGTACGGCCGCCCCGGCGTCGCGTTCTATACTGCCGATCATCGACCCGAAAGCCATCATGTCCGCGACCCGCCCGCCCTTCGACCGATCCGCCGAGGATGTCGGCAATTCTGTGCTCTTTGAGCATGTCAATCTTCGAGTGCCTGACCAGCGGCTGGCTAACCTCTTCTACATTGGGGGCTTGGGCCTGACTCGGGATCCCTGGTTGATGACTGGAGTCGACAATATGTGGGTCAATGTCGGCCGTCAGCAAATTCATCTTCCGGAAGGCCCGGCCCAACGCGTACGCGGCCGGATCGGGCTTGTCGTGCCCGACCTCGAGCCGCTCTGCACTCGCCTGCAGGTCGTCGCCCCGAAGCTCGCCGGAACACTGTTTGACTGGGTCGAGGGGAGCGCTCAGGTCGATCTGGTCTGTCCATGGGGGAATCGCATCACCTGCCATGCGCCGGACCCGGTTCGGTTCGGTCGGGTCGGGTTGGGGCTCGCCTATCTCGAGACACCGGTCCCGCGGGGGGCGGGTCGTGCGCTGGGCCGCTTTTATCGAACCGTGCTGGGGCTGCCCGTTCGGGATTGGGAGGAGGGCGCTGTTCGAGGCGTCGATGTCATTGTTGGACCGGCCCAGTGG
>JBDLRB010000227.1:0-8467 GCA_039800205.1 Pseudomonadota bacterium
CAGAACCGGTCATTCGAAAGTCAGATCCGGATCATCAAGGAAACAAAGAATCTCGACGAGTCGGGCGCATCGATGCTGCGTCCGGGTCGGTGACGTCAATGAACGCAATGTTGTGCGGCGCGGTGCGCACAGTCGGTAAAGGAGGCTGAGATGGACGCTTCGATGTGGATTGCCAAGACCGGTCTTGATGCGCAGCAGAAGCGCATGAGCGTGATCTCAAACAACCTCGCCAACGTCAATACCAACGGTTTCAAGCGCGATCGTGCTCTTTTTGAAGACCTGCTCTATCACAACGTCAGGCAGGCCGGCGGACAGACGACGGTGGACGCCCAGGCGCCGACTGGAATGATGCTTGGAACGGGTACCAGGGTGGTTGCAACAGAGAAGCTCTACGCGCAGGGCAACCTGATCTCTACGCAAAACGCCTTGGACCTCGCGGTCAGCGGCGAGGGCTTCTTCCAGGTGCTGCAGCCAGACGGCACGATTGCTTACACCCGCGATGGCAGCTTCAAGCTGTCAGCAACCGGACAGGTGGTCACGGCTAACGGTGCGCTGCTTCAGCCCGCTCTGGTACTGCCCCCCAACGCCGAGAGCATCACGATTGGGGCGGACGGCACCGTTTCGGTCGCTCTGTTCAACGGCGGGCAGCAACAGCTTGGCCAGATTCAGGTTGCCCGTTTCCTGAACCCGGCAGGCCTTCAGCCTCTGGGTCAGAACCTGGCCAAGCCCACCGTGGCGAGCGGCGCTGCGCAGGTGGTGGTACCGGGAACCAACGGTGCGGGCAAGCTCGTGCAGGGGGCCTTGGAGGCCTCCAACGTCAATGTGGTCGAAGAAATGGTCAACATGATAGAGACCCAACGGGCGTATGAGGTCAACTCCAAGGCGATTTCCGCTGCGGACGGCATGTTGCGCTTCCTGAATAACAACCTCTGAGGAACGGTCATGCGTCCATTAGGCTTTCTCGTTCCCGTATTGACCAGCCTTGCCCTGCTCGCAGGGTGCTCAACCCCTGATCCCGTGCTCAAGCCAACCCCCGCTTTTGCGCCCACCATGCCAGTCTCTGAGCCTCATTCGGCAGCCACGGGCTCGATTTTCAGCGGAAGCAGCGAGGACTGGTTCGGACGTCGCCGCGCATACAAGATTGGCGACGTCCTGACCGTTTTGCTGAATGAGTCGACCCAGGCGGCGCGCAGTCAGTCTACAAACACCAAGCGCGCGACCAAGAATGATGTGCTGGGTAGCATCATGGATGGCGTGCGGCCGACGCGCGGTCCATTAAGCCAGATCCGGCTGGATGGCTCCGAGATTTCCAGCGAAGGGACCGGTACCGCGGGGCAGGAAGCGCGACTCGTTGGATCCATCTCAGTCACGATTGCGGAGGTGCTTCCGAATGGCAATCTGGTCGTCCGCGGCGAAAAGCAATTGGCACTGAGCGAAGGCAGCGAATTCATTCAGGTCGCGGGCATCGTTCGACCTCAAGACGTTGCGCCGGATGGCACGGTTCAGTCCCGGCGCCTGGCGAACGCGCAGATCGCCTATCGCGGGACAGGCGAATTGGCGAGTGCTTCTCGGCCCGGCTGGGGCACGCGCATGTTTCAGCAGTTCTGGCCCTTTTGAAACGGGAGGAAGTCATGAACCTGCCGACGATCTTTTACCGAGTGCTGGCTTGCATGCTGATCGGCGTGTCGACCCTGGGCTCCGCATGGGCTGACCGAATCAAGGACCTGGTCACCGTCGGCGGAGTCCGACCCAACCAGTTGATCGGGTACGGGCTGGTCGTCGGTCTCCAAGGGACCGGTGACGGACAGGCGATCACCTTCACCGGGCAAAGCGTGAGGGCAATGCTCGATCGGCTGGGCGTCAGCGTCGACGCGCCGCTCTCTGACTACGATGCCGCGCGCAGCGCCGCCTCGTCGCTGGATCTGAAGAACGTAGCCGCGGTCATGGTGACCGCCGAGTTGCCGCCGTTTGCGAAGCCGGGTCAACGAATTGATATCAATGTTTCGGCGATGGGCAAGGCTGAGAGTTTGCGGGGGGGCAGTCTCCTTCTGACGCGCTTGAGGGGTGTCGACGGACAGGTTTACGCGTTGGCCCAGGGGGCATTGACGGTCGCCGGAGCGGGTGGCCAGGCGGCGGGCTCACAGGTTCAAGTGGGCGTGACAACGGCGGGACGTGTGCCTGGCGGTGGACTGGTTGAGCGCATGGTCGAGACGCCTTTCGAAACCGCAGAGAACATTATCCTGAATGTCCGAGACGCTGACTTTTCGACTGCTGCGGCAATCGCTGCGGCGATCAACCAGCAGTTTGGCGAAGGTGTTGCCCAGGCGATCGACGGGGTGTCAATTGCCGTTCGGGCCCCTCAGTCCTCGAATCAGCGCGTTGCTTTCCTGGGCATGATCGAAAATCTGGACGTCAAGGCCCCGGAGCCGACCGCCCGGGTCGTTGTCAACTCAAGGACCGGGACTGTCGTGATCAGCCGAAATGTCCGTGTGACCGCAGCCGCGGTCACCCACGGTACGATCTCGGTGCAGATTTCCGCAACCAACGAGGTCAGTCAGCCCAACCCGCTCTCGGGGGGGCAAACGGTGGGCGTGACCAACGCAGATGTCCAGGTGTCCGAAGAGCGCAAGCCCATGGTCTTGTTTCAACCGGGCGTGGATCTCCGTGCCATCGTGGATGCGGTCAACCAGATTGGTGCGACACCGACTGCATTGATTGCCATTCTTGAGGCGCTGAAGAGCTCGGGCAGCCTCCGGGCCGAACTGGTGGTGATCTGACATGAGCACGATTTCGCCGCAGGTCGGCTCAAGCCTGGACTTTCAGGGCTTGGGCGAGTTGCGTGCTCAGGCTCAGCGGGACCAGCGCGGTGCGCTGCGTGAAACGGCCCGTCAATTCGAAGCCATGTTCATCCAGACGATCATGGCCACCATGCGGGAGGCCGGGTTCAAGTCGGATCTGGTTGAGTCCTCGTCGATGGAAACGTTTCAGGCGATGCACGACAAGGAAATTTCATTGGCCATGACCCGCAGGGGTGGTTTGGGCCTTGCGGATATGCTCGTCGATCAGATGGAGCGCAACAAGATGGTCCCGGCCGCGCAGGCGCTGGCTCAGCGGGGCAATGCACCGCAGACACCGCTTCTCAATCGCGATCCTCTGGGGTCGGCGGTCGCTGGACTGCCGGTCAATCGAAAAGAACAGTCATTTTCGATCGACCAGGCGTCTCCATCGTTCAAGGTGCCCCACCTTTCCGAGAAGGCCATGCCGCTCAATCGTCCCTTGAATCTCAAACGACCGATCGGGGGTGAGCAGTGAGCGACATGCTCGGTATCGGCACGGGAGCCGTCCAGGTCTACCAGAGGGCGCTCTCGACCGTATCGAACAACGTGGCAAACATGGCCACGGAGGGCTATTCGCGTCAGGAAGCCGTCATCCAGGATAACGCGCCTCGAGAGCTTGCCTCGGTCTATTTCGGCACGGGATCGCGCGTCACCCACATTCAACGGGTCTACGACGCCTTCATTGAGGCCGGCCTTCGCGGAAGTACCAGTGATCTCGAGACTCAGACGCCATTGGTCAACTACTCGAGCCGGGTGGTCGACACCATGGGAAGTCAGGTAACCGGTCTCACCAGCGCGCTCGATTCTTTCTTTGCCTCGGCTCGGGCACTGTCCAACGATGCGGCGTCGATCGAGCTTCGCTCGATATTTCTCAGCGAAGCCGACGGGCTGGCCGCCCGGTTCCGAACCTTGGGGGGCCAGTTTGATGCGCTTGATGCTGAGACTCAAGAGGCCGTCCAGGTTGATGTCGGTCGCATCAATACGCTGGCATCGCAACTGTCTCTGGTCAATACCGAACTCGCGCGCAAGTCGACGATCGCCAAACAGCCGGCTCAATTGCTCGACCATCGGGATCAGCTGTTGCGCGAGCTCTCATCCGTCGCCCGGATCAAGGTCAAGGAGTCCCTGAATGGCATGGTTGACATCAGCCTGGGGGCCACGGACAAGCAGGGTCAGATCGTCAGCGGCCGGAAGGCCTTTACGCTTGACGCGGTGTTTGATGGGCAGGGCATGGGGGTCAAGCTGATCATCGACCCGGTAGGCAAGAAGGAGACTTTGACCGGCGTCAGCGCCGGTAACCTGGGGGGCTTACTCAATTTTCGTAGTCAGATCCTCGGTGCCGCAGTGGCCGAGCTGGATTTTCTCGCACAGTCAGTCGCGGGACAGTTCAACGCGACGCATCGGCTCAATATGAATATGTCGGGAGAGCTCGGCTCGGATGTGTTCACAATCGATCCGGTGTTTCAGCTGGACGATCGCGCGGTCCGCGGACAGCTCTCGGTACAGTGGGACGTCATTGAGCCCTCCGAAACGGAGTTCCACAATATCGAGCTTCAGTATGACCACGACGCCGGGCGCTGGGCCGCGCGCGACATGGTGTCCGGCGCGACCAGCGGCGGCACGGACATCATCCGGATCAACGGTTTACAGATTCGGATCAATGGGCAGGCCGAACAGGGCGATCGTCTGGTCATGACCGCGTCGATGCGGCCAGCGGTGGGCATACGCAAGCTTCTCGATGATCCCCGCGGGGTCGCGGCCGCAGCGGCCTTGCGAGTGATCGAGTTCCCAGGTAACGCCAGCGGCGCTGATGCGATGATCGCGTGGCAGCCAGATCGTCGTGATGAATTGAATCTGCGTTCGATTGAGGCCTTTCCCGCCAGTAGTGCATGGCAGACCGATGGGGTTGCCTTCGATAACAGTTCCGCGCAGCCCGCCAGCGTACTGGGCAAGATTCCGACGGGTTTCGATGAGGTCCGTCTGAGTCTTCAGAGCGCGATTAACGAGCCGATCGATCTTCAGGTTTTCACGCGTGATGGCCGTCACCTGGCTGGGCGCGCCTTGACGGACCTTGAGCAGGCTGAATTGATCGGACCCGGGACAGGGTTTGTGTCGGGAGCGAGCTATTCAGATGACTACCTGAACGGGCAGGGCGAACAGGCCTATCTGGGCTTGCAGGTGCACTATGGCGCTCGTGCGGTCCCGACTCCTTTCGAAGAACGTGCGAGCAATGGCGAGCGGATCGGTGATACGGTGCGCCCGGCCGCTCTTGAGGCACGTCGGTTACCCACGCAGACACTCGCCGCTGGGCAGGCTCTGATCGAATCGGGTGCATTGACGCTGAACGGGGCGGCACTGGGCGAATTTCGGCCCACGTCCCAGCCCGTCCAGGCGCGTGAGATCGCGGTCTGGTTGAATTCGGAGATCGAACGCACGGGACAGACTGCTCAGCTGCACGCGGAAAGTGTCAACGAGCTTCGCGTCCCGACCGCTCAGCTGATGTTCGATGCGCCCCTGCGCCTGAATGGAGTGGACGTAATTGCTTCGGGCTCGCCGCCCATTGGCGATGCGGTGTCATTGGCTCGCCAGATCAATCAAGCGTCTGAATTGACCGGTGTCGTCGCAGATATTGGTGCCGACGGCGCATTTGTTCTCCGGTCGCTCGAAGGTCGGGACATTCTGATCGAGCCTGCGGATGATTTGGTCGGTGCCCCCGCCAACGCGCTCGCCTTACCTGCTGGGCGCTTCAGCGCGCAGCTCAGAATTACCGCGAATGACCCAAAGACCACGGTTCAATTGGGCATCGGCGTGCAGGGGAGCCCGGCGGATCTGAGCCGACTGGGTTTTTCGACCGAGGTCTGGATCGATGGCCAGATTCCTGAAGATCTGATCGTATTCAGCACCGGCGCAGGGCGGGGAATCCTGTCTGCTCAATATTCGGCAGGGACGATCGAAGCACTGCCTGCGATGCGCGAGCGTGAGTTTTCAATCGAATTCGTCGAGGCGGATCGTTGGCGTCTGACCGACAGTCAATCAGGAACGGTGCTGGCCGAGCGCCCGTATGACCCGGTCGCCGGTATTCATTATCGGGGGGTCCAGATCAGTCTTTCGCGTCCCCCAGCCAAGGGCGATGTCTATACCTTCGACGGCAATCAGGATGGGGTCTGGGACAACGCGGGCATGATTCAACTGGCCAACCTCGAGAAGTCGCGGCAGTTTATCCCGGGGGGGCGCACGATTGCGGAATCCTGGCTCGATCGTCTCAACACCCTCGGCAATCTCTCGAATCAGTCAAAGATTGCCCAGACGGCGCTCAAGGTCGTCCATCAGCAGGCAATTGAGGCGCGCGACCGGGTCTCGGGGGTCAGCCTCGACGAGGAAGCCGCCGATCTGATCCGCTTCCAGCAGGCCTATCAGGCCTCGGCAAAAATCATTCAGACCGCCAATCAGGTTTTTGATCTGGTGGCCAACATCCGTTAAGCCGACACGCACTGAACATGAAGATCTCGACGGGCCAGTTTTTTGATCGGGCGGTCCTCCAAATGGGGGATCGGCAGGGTGACCTTTCGAAAGTGCAGGCCCAGCTTGCAACCGGCAAGCAGATCGTCAAGCCCAGCGATGAGCCCGACCGGGCCGCGGCAGTGCTTCGTATCAAGTCCGTGGTCGATCGACAGGACCGACACCTCGAATCCCTGGTCGCAGCCAAGAATCGGCTGGGAGTCGAGGAGGGCGTCTTGACGGATGCGGGCGATCTGCTGGCCCGAATCAAGGAGCTCGCGCTGCAGGCTGCGAATGGGACCTACGATCCAGGCAACCGCGAGGTCATTGCGATCGAGATCGACGGCATGCGTGAACAATTGCTTTCCCTGGCCAACGCCCGCGATACCCAGGACAACTACCTTTTTGCCGGGACCCGAACCCAGACACGCCCCTTTCAAGCCGATGCACAGGGGACGATTGTCTATCTCGGCGACCAGACGCGTGTCGAGGTGGCGGTGGGCGACCACCGGGATCTCAATATGAATCGCAGCGGCACCGATGTCTTCACGTCACTCGAACGCCCGCCCACCGAGCCCGATGGACCGCCCCAGACGATCGGCTTCTTTGAGGCCTTGCAGGACTTGAGTGAGACAGTGCGCCGGGGGACCGAAGTCGACATGCAGAGGGGCCTGGGAGAACTCGACCAGATGGTTCAGAACATCGCATATGCGGTTTCCGAAGTGGGCACCGATCGCCGCGTTGCGGAGATGCAAACCGAAATGGTCGAAGAGACGCAGTTGCAAATGCGCGCGGTACTCTCAAACGTTGAAGACCTGGATTACGCGGAAGCCGTGACCCGCATGCAGAAACAGGTGCTCGCGCTTGAAGCAGCGCAGCGGAGCTTCGCACAAATCTCCCGCTTGAGCCTCTTTGAGTATCTGAGGTGAGCCCGTGATCAAACCCTCAAGTCTTTTGGTCTGTGGTCGACATCAAAGGGATGAAGGTCGGGGTGTCCTGATGGCCTGGAGGCAAGCTTGAACAGCATCATGAGCGCACTCGGCGCAGGGTCTGGCATCGATATCAAGGATTTGGCCCAGAGCCTGACCGATGTCGAGCGGAAGCCGCGCGAGGAAGCCATTCAGGGCCGAATCGATAAGACCGAGGGCCGCATTTCGGGCTACTCTGCAGTCATGTTTGGGCTCAAGCAGCTCAAAGACGCCTTTGCATCACTGAACGACCGATCGGATTTTACCGGCGCAAGCATTCGGAACAGTCAGCCTCTCGCTGTAGGGGCCAGTGCCGATGCCCGGGCCGAGCTGGGCCAGCATGACATTCAGGTCACCCAGCTCGCACGCGAGCAGATCACGCGGTCTGCCAGCTTCGCAAGCGATACGACGACACTCAATGGTGGGGATCCCTTCAGTCTTGAGATCACAAGTGGTGGCGCAACGGTCTCGGTCGATGTGACCCGGCGGTCACCGCAGGGGGTGGTCGACGCCATTAATTCCAAGAGTGATCAGACGGGCGTCGAGGCGCGACTGGTGAACACCGGAGACCCGGTCAATCCGGTGACGATCGTTTTGCGAGGTGAGTCGGGTTCGGACAACGCGTTTTCGGTTGCGCAGCCGGTAGGGCAGACGCCTGTCCCCGGCCTCGATTTCAGCAACACAATTCAGTCCGCTCAAAATGCCACAGCGGTGATTGATGGGATTGCCGTCACGCGGTCCACGAATGTGGTGGACGACGTGATTCCCGGGGTCACGCTCGAGTTGCTCGCGACAACGACCAGCGCTGCGACGCTTTCGATCGCACGGGACACGGCGCCCGTCAAAGAAAAGATCAATGCGCTGGTCGAGTCGTATAACAGCCTGCAGGATTTCCTGGATACCCTGGGCGATCCGGACTCCGATGACGAGGAGTTCGGCGGTGTCCTGGCGAATGACTCGATGTTGCGCTACGTGCGCGATCAGGCCAGGAGCATGATTACTGCAACATCGAGCACCCCGGGCGGGACCGTCACAGCGTTTCGCGATATCGGTGTCACTCTGGATCGTGAAGGGCGTCTGCAGGTCGATGACACCAAGCTCGACGTTGCACTGCTCGGACGATTTGAGGACATTGCAACGATGTTCTCGGCCGATACGGACAAT
>JBDLRB010000228.1:0-8318 GCA_039800205.1 Pseudomonadota bacterium
GCAACTAGAGAAGCACTCGGGGCGACGGGCTTCAAAATCACTATGACACGAACCCGATTGCTTCCGATCGAATGGCCAGACGACGTACGCGACATTTCCTAGCAACCCACCCTATGTCGCGCTGTCACCCCTACTCCCTATACTCCATCACCTTATACCCGTGTTCCTTCACCAACTCATCCCGCTCCGCGCTCTCCAGATCGCTCTTCATCATCTCTGCAACCAATTTCTGAAATGACGTCCTGGGCGTCCAACCCAGCCGCTCTCGAGCCTTGCTCGCATCCCCCAGCAGCGTCTCCACTTCGGTCGGTCTGAAATATCTCGGATCCACCTCGACGATCAGACGCTCGCCGCCGCGGCCATCGGTATCCTGCCAATAGCCCTTCTCGTTGACGCCCTCGCCGTCCCAACGGATTGCCATGCCGATCTCGGCGCCTGCGGCCTCGACAAAATCCCGCACGCTATACTGCACGCCGGTCGCGATTACAAAATCCTCCGGTTGATCCTGCTGCAGCATCAACCACTGCATCTCGACATAATCTCTTGCGTGACCCCAGTCGCGTCGCGCAGACAAATTGCCCAGATACAAGCGTTCCTGCAGGCCGAGTTTGATCCGTGCGAGCGCGCGGGTGATCTTTCGCGTGACGAATGTTTCACCACGGATGGGGCTCTCGTGGTTGAACAAAATGCCGTTACAGGCGTAAATGCCGTACGCCTCTCGATAATTGATCGTAATCCAGTACGCATACAGCTTTGCCACCGCATAGGGGCTGCGCGGGTAAAACGGCGTCTTTTCGGTCTGGGGCACTTCCTGCACCAGTCCATACAACTCACTGGTGCTCGCCTGGTAAAAGCGCGTGCGCTTCTCCATGCCTAAAATGCGGATTGCCTCCAGAATGCGGAGCGCACCCAACGCATCCGAATTGGCTGTGTATTCGGGCTCCTCAAAACTGACCGCCACATGGCTCTGTGCAGCCAGGTTATAGATTTCGTCGGGCTGCGTTTGCTGAATGATACGTATCAGGCTGGAGCTATCGGTCAGGTCGCCGTGATGAAGAAAGAACCGCACATCACGCTCGTGCCGGTCCTGGTAAAGATGATCGATACGATCGGTATTGAATAAACTGGTGCGGCGCTTGATGCCGTGCACGACATAACCCTTGGCCAACAGAAACTCGGCCAGATACGCCCCGTCCTGCCCTGTGACCCCAGTAATCAACGCGACCTTTCGTCGCTCGGCCTGTACCGACTCATTCATCTCCAATGCCCCCTGTCGGCCTGATTATCCACCCCGACGGACCTCGCTGGACAAAAAATCCTGGTAGGCCGCGGCCAAGCCGGCCTCCAGGCCCACTTGCGGTGCCCAGCCCAACCCCAGTAAGCGCGCGCTGTCCAGCCATTTTCGGGGCGTGCCATCCGGTTTGCTGGTGTCAAATTCGATCCGGCCCGCATAGCCCACCACTCGCGCGACCGTCGCCGCCAGCTCCGCAATGCTCAGGTCGCTGCCGCTTCCCACATTTAAATGGCTACGCATGGGCTCGGTGACCGACCCATATACCGCAGGCGCCATTTCCATCACAAAAAGACAGGCCGCGGCCAGATCGTCCACATGCAGGAACTCGCGCCGGGGCGTACCGGTGCCCCAGACGACGACGCTGGCTTGACCCGCGACCTTGGCTTCGTGAAAGCGCCGAATCAGCGCGGGCATCACATGCGAGTGCTCGGGGTGGTAGTTATCCCCCGGGCCATACAGATTGGTGGGCATCACGCTGCGGTAATCCAGCCCGTGACTGTGACCAAATTGCCGGTTATAGCTCTCGCACAGTTTGATGCCGGCAATCTTTGCGATCGCATAGGGCTCGTTGGTGGGCTCCAAGCCCCCGTTGAGCAGGCATTCATCCGGCATCGGCTGGGGTGCAAGTTTCGGGTAGATGCAACTGGACCCCAGGAACAAGAGCCGACGCACGCCGGTGCAAAAGGCAGCATCGATCACATTGGCTTCGATCATCAGGTTCTGATAGATGAAATCCGCCGGAAAATTGTTGTTGGCCTGGATGCCGCCCACCCGACCCGCCGCCAGATAAACCTGGTCGGGACGCTGCTGTTCGAAGAACTGCCTGACCGCCGATTGCTCGGTCAGATCGAGCTCGGCATGTGAGCGGGTGATCACTTCGACCGACCGCGCGCCCATCGGCGATCGCTCAAGCGCCCGTACGATCGCTGATCCAACCATCCCGCGATGGCCCGCCACAAAGACGCGTTGCGGTCGATTCATCTCGTCGTCCCTCAGGCCGGAATCAGGCCAAACTGGCTGGGATGCACGATGCCGGCCAATTCGCCCGCCAGTTGATCAAAATACCCGGCGGGCAGCATCGCACTGCCGCCGCCCGCCTGCCACGAGCCGTCGACGTCACCCTTCAGCACCGCCACCCAGTTGCCGGTGTAGACCCCTCCGGTCAAGGCTGATTCGGGGGCTTGAGCTTCGACGTAGGCTGCCCCATCCCAGCGTAGATCCAGCGCATCCCCCTGCTTGAGGTCGGTCTGCGTCGTGGAATTGGCAAATCCACCGGCCCCATAGCCCTGCCATTCGTCCCACAGATCCCAGCCCTCGCCGACCAGCATCCATTCGGGGGGCGTCGCCGATGAATGCCCCATCGCCTGCGCCAGAATCGCCCGGGCGTCCGCCTGCATCACCTTGCCGTCCCCATCCACGTCCGCCGCCATCAACTGATAGGGCGAGACCGGCATCGGCTGAAGCGGGCCCGGGCCGTCCGGGTCGGGGTTGGGATTACGGCCCAGGGCGAGCTTGAACGCAGCCATCGCATCGGCCGAAGTAATCGCATACTTATCGCTTGTGACCGATGAGCGATCGAGGTCCGCATCCACCTGGTAGCGACCGACCGCCAATTGTCCCAGGCTATAGGCACCCTGCAGGTTGGAGGTCGAGTCGTAAGTCTGGCCGGTCTGGGTATCGGTGAGCACGATCTCGGCGCCCGCCATCAGCGTGTGCTGTTTCCAGTGATACACCTGGCCATCCTGAACGGGGCTGAGCCCTCGCGCGACGGCGGTTGTGGCCGCCGTATAAACCGCCTTGTCCAGACCGTCGAAATCGGTGTATTCCAGCCGCACCCGGATCATCCGGCCGGTCAGCGACGCATCCAGCCAAAGCGTCTGCGCCCCCTGATCGGGAATGGGGTCAAAGCCCCCCGCCGTGTTGGAGACCTCCCATTGCCTGCGCAGGGCTTGAACGGGCACGCCCGCAGCCAGGTCAGGGTCGAGCACCTGGCCCGTCAGGCTCAACACCTCGCCATGGCGCACCGTGCCCTGAATCTGAACATTCACATCAGCGGGATCGTCCCGCTCGCCGACACCAGGCAGCCAACCCGAGGCAAACGGGCCCTCCTGCCCTCCCCGCAAATCGACGAAACTTGCCCGCAGCTCGATCTCGGCGCCCACATGGGCCTGGGTCAGATTGAGTATCGGGCCGGTCCCGACCTGCGTCTCGCTCCAGCCCGAGGACTGGGATGCATTGGGGCGCCGCGAAAACCAGGACCACTGGATCGCATCGGGCGCGGGCACACCATCGCGATCAAAAAAATCCTGCCGCGCAGAGAGCGTGACGCCCTGCTCGATGGCCTGCCCCTCGGGCACCTGCACCCAGATACCGCCCTCGGCCGGGTCCGGACGATTCAGAACCGTCCCGGCGGTTTGAGTGAAGGTTTCGAGCTTTCCAAAGCCGTCGTCATAGCTCGCCCGAACCGAGATCTGTTTTCCGATCAGATCGGTGGTGAGTTCCAGCCCGCCGCCCGTGGCCCCTGCAATATCTTCCTCCCCGGCTCGCCACTGCCAGCGGATGGACTCGTGCCAGAGGCCGTCGCCATCGCTGAGCGTCCCCGGAAAGACTTCCAGCACCTCGCCCTCGCGCAGCTGACCGGCAAAGGCCAGCGCGCCCTGGGGCGAATCGTTGTCATTGACAACCCGGCCTTCGTTCGCGGACCAGACGGTGTGAGACTCGCTGAATGCGTCGATATAACTGACCCGCGCACTGATGACCGCGTCGCCCAGCTGGCCCGCATTGCCGTCCCAGCCGCCGACCAGCGCAGGGCCCAACGTCAAGGTGGCGGACGTCGCGCCCGGGATCGGCTCGCCATTCATCAGCCACTGGTACTGGCGCGCACCCGGACCGCTGGCCGGGATGCCGTCCAGATCCTGCACCGTATCGACCAGCTTCAGCGTCTTACCCTGCTGCCAGACGCCGTCAACAATTTGACCGGATTCATTGGTGAGCTTGATCGTGAGCGACCCGGTGGGCTCATCGTTGTCGTTGGAAACGGTCTGGGTTGACGACGCGCTCTCGATCGAATTGGGATGATTGCGTGCGTCGGTGTAAGTTCCGACCACCGTGATGGCCTGGCCCACCTGCGCCTGGGACAGCTTCAGTACCTCGCCCGTCTCACCGGGAATGTCATTCCCATTGGCTCGCCACTGCCAGGACCAGGCTTCGGGTGGGATGCCTTCGGGGCTGTCGAGATCGGAAACATCCCAAACCACCCAAAGCTCGGCGCCCTGGACCGCATCGCCTTCCACCTTGACCCAACCCACAGGCGGATCGTTGACATCGGCAACGGCCCCGGCCGGGATGGTCAATACCTCTTCATAGCCCCAGGCATCGGAATAAGCAACACGCGCCTGGAGTGAGCGCCCCACGAGCGATTCAGTCAACAACAAGGACGCCCCGAAGCCCACGGGCTCGAAGTTGCCATCGCCCAGACTGGCCTGCCAGGTCACCTGACCGCCGGTCGGCACGATCTCGCCGGGCATATCCGGGTCGATGACCTTGCCCACCAACTGAATCGTCTTGCCCTGAAGGTATCCGTCCGGTGCCGAGACCCCGAGCATGCTGATCGGCCGATCATTGACGTTGCCCACCGCGGGCAACCACTCCGAGGCAAAAGACTCCTGCCCACCACGCAGGTCGGTGAAGCGGGCGCGCAACTGGATCTCGGCGTCCACATGGGACTGCGTCAGCTTTAGTGTTGTGCCCTGCCCCGCCGGCGATTCGAGCCAGGCTCCGGAAACCTGGGTATCGGGCCGGCGCGCCACCCAGGTCCATTGGATGGCCGAATCGGCCGGCAGTCCGTCCAGGTCGAACAGGTCCTTGGCCGCCGTCAGCGTCACGCCCTGCTTGATCTCCTGGCCCTGCGGCACCTGAACCCAGATCGACCCGGTGGCTGGATCCGAACGATTGGCCACCGTCCCCATAAAGCGCGTGACGGACTCGGCCTGCTCGAATCCATCGATATAACTCGCCCGAACCGAGACCGACTGCCCGATCAGTTCGGCGCTGAGCGTCAGCGTGGGATCGGTGGCCCCCTGAATCGGCCCCGCGCTCGTCAGCCACTGCCACGTGATGAATTCAGCAATGAGACCGTCGGCATCACTGAGCGTGCCCGGGAAGACCTCCAGCACCTGCCCCTCGGTGAGGGGCGCGCCCGCAGGTAACGCCGTACCGTCCTGCCAAACCTGGATCGCCGGTGCACCCTGAGGCAAATCGTTCACATTGCGAATACGCCCGTCGTTGGCGGACCACACCGTGTGCGACTGGCCAAACCCGTCGGTATACGTGACTCGGGCGCGGATCACCGCATCGCCAAACGCCGGCGCGTTGATCTCCCGGCCCCCCACCAGCGCAGGCGCAAGCAAAAGCGTGCTACCCGTCGCCCCGACAATCGGCTCATCATTGCGATACCACTGATACTGCCGCGCCCCCGGCCCGCTGGTGGGGATGACATCCAGATCCTGAACCGTATCGACCAGGGTCAGTGTCTTGCCCTGCTCCCAGACGCCATCCACCGCCTGGCCCTGCGCGTCACGCAACTTGATCGTGAGCGAGCCGGCGGGTTCATCGTTCACATCGGCAACGGAAGCTGTGGGCGCAACGCTATTCAGCGTGTTGCTGTGGCCCTGGGCATCGGTATAGGTTCCCTGCACGGTGATGGCCTTGCCCACCTGAGCCTGGGTCAACACCAGTTCGGGCCCGGTCGCACCGGCAATGGGCTGCCCACCCGCGAACCACTGCCAGCGCCAGGCACTGTCCGGAATCCCTTCGGGGCTATCGATATCGTCGATGTCCGCCCGGTTGATCCCCAGGACCTCACCCTGGACGGCATCGCCCTCGATGCGTAGCCCAGGTCCGGTCGGTGGGTCGTTGATATCGACAACGGTACCGCTGGTGGCAACCGTCACCTCCTCCCGATAGCCCCAAGGGTCGTCATAGGCAGCCACTGCACGCACCGACCGACCGGAGTGCAGTTGCGTCAGCAACAGGCTGGTGCCGGTGGACTCCAGATCGTCAAAGCCGCCGGCCGAATTGGACATCTGCCAACGCACATCGAGTTTGGAGAGGTCCAGGGTCTCGCCCGGCCGATCCGCATCGGTGACCGAGCCGCTGAGCGTCAGCGTCTGTCCTTGCTTGAGTACCCCATTGATCTTGAGCGTACTGACGGGAAGATCGTTGACATTGGCAACGGTGCCGGCCGACTCGACCCAGGCCACGTTACTGAGGCCGGTCTGGGCGCTGTAGCGCACCTCGACCCTCAGCGCCGCGTCGACATCAATCTGAGCAGGGGTGTAGGTCGCTGCGCGAGCGCCGAAAATATCGACCCACTTGTTGTTCGCGCCGTCCCACCGCTGCCACTGGTAGTCGATCGCACTCAGCGGGACCACCGACTGAGTCTGATCAATCTGAACCGTCAATGCGGACTTCTGCACCGCGGGCCCCGACCAGGTCAGGGGTGCATTCAGGCTGCGGTGGGCGAGCGTTGACGCCGCAGAAACCAGCGCGGTGCTCTCGTTGATGCTGTATTTGTTGCCCTGCAGGTCGGTGTAATCGATCAACACCCTGAAGCTTGCGTCAGCGGGGATCAAAACCGGGCTGGTCGGGTCGCTCCAGCCGGGCTCGTAGGCATACGCCGTGGCCTTGTAGATCGAATTCCAGGTCGAGCCGTTCAGGTATTGCCACTGATACTTGACGAGCGCCCCCGACGGCATCCCCTGCGGATCCGGCGTCTGCAGCCATGCGCTGAGCAGCGGGACCGCGCCCGTATTGTCGTAATCGATGACGTAGACCGCTGCATTACTCATCGCTCACCTCATCGCTCGCGCAAAGCCTCGTCCTGGAGACGCACCACAGGCTCAGTCAGATAGGACAGGATTGACCGTTCGCCAGTGATGATTTCACCCGTCAAGGTCATGCCGGGCACCAGGCGACCAAAACGCTCGGCGCTTTCGGCTTCGTGGATCAGGACCTCGACCCGCGCCACATACTGGCCCGGGACCTGGGGATTCTGCGGGGTGCTGTCCTGCGGCGTATCGGGGCTGAGCGTACGTACCCGCCCGGGCAGCACGCCAAAGCGCTGAAACGGGAACGCGTCGATCTTGACCCGCACCGGATCGCCGACCTTGACGTTCGATACGTCCGCGTTGTCGATGCGCACCTCGGCCTCGATGGGCGAATCGGACGGAACCAGCGTAACCAGCGGCTGGCCCTCCCGCACCACCGAGCCGCGCGTCACGCGGGCCACTTCGAGCACCACACCATCGATCGGCGCCACCAGCGTCGTCATCGTGCTGCGGCGGTCGGCCTTGATCAACTGCTGCTGCAGGGCATCGCGCTCGCGTCGCGCGGGAACCAGTTCCTCGAAAATACGCTGGCGTTGCTCGGCCAGATACGCCGCCCGGTCAGCCTCGAGCGCCGAAATCTCGCGCTGGATATCGTTGGCCCGAGACCGCGCCGAGGCCATGTCGCGCTCGGCCTCCAGACGGCGCTCGCGGCTGTCCAGAAGGCTGCGACGCGACTGAAACTGCTTGTTGACGAGATCCTCGTTCATCTTTTCGATTTCGCTCAACGAAGCGAGCCGCGCCTCGAGCGAGCGGATCTCGCTCGCATTGAGCTCGATCGACTTCTTCATGCGGGCGATCGATTCGTCGAACCGGGCCATACGGGCCTTGTGATTGGCCGCACGTTGCAGTTCGAGCTGGCGCTGCGCAAGATCGTCTTCGCCGCCCTTCACCTGAAAAGGTCGGCCCTCGCGCTCGGCCTCGAGCCGACGCACCTGCGCATCCAGACTGCGCAGCCGGTCGCGCACCTGACCCAGGTCCGCATCGACATTGGTCTGATCAAAGGTGACCAGCACATCGCCCTTGCGAACGGTTTGGCCCACCGAGGCGTCGATCGCCGCCACCTGTGCGGGCTCGGTCGGCTGCAGGATCACCTGCGACTGCACCGATACAACCTTGCCCCGGGCGCTGACGACCTC
>JBDLRB010000229.1:0-20176 GCA_039800205.1 Pseudomonadota bacterium
GAGCCCAAGTCCCGAGGCTATCGGAAGGGCGGCGGCCAGCTGATGCATACGGATTCGTGCGACATCATTGGCCTGATGTGCTTGCGGACAGCGTTATCCGGGGGAGAGAGTCGGATCTCGAGCGCCTTGGCTGTGTTCAACGAGATCGCCGAAAAGCGGCCCGATGTGCTCGAGATTCTTGAGCGCGGGCTCTGGCTCAAGCGCGCCGACGAGGATGGGCGCCATGCGACCAGCACCTACAGTCGTGATCGGGTGCCCTTTATCACCCGGCACGAGGGCAATGTGATCTGTTATCTGCCGACCGGCTATGCGAGGTTGTGCGAGAAAAGCGGTCAGCGCCCTTATACGCAAGAGGAATCGGATGCGCTCTACCATGTCCGAAAGGTTGCCGCATCGCCCGAGTTTTACCTTGACATGGGTTTCGCCGAGGGCGATATCCAGTTCCTGAACAACCGGATGATCGTGCACGGTCGAACCGATTATCAGGATGCCGAGTCCATCCACGAGCGCCGGCATTTGCTCCGGATGTGGATGTCCGTGGCCGAGTGGCCCGCTATGCCCGACGAACAGATCTTTCATACCGCTGAAGATCATCGGCTGTGGGCGCGAAATCGGGTGGCCTTTTCCGAGTTTCCGTCCGAGCATGACGCCCGTCTTGAGCAGCTGCGTCGGGAAGGCGCAGCGATGATGGACTGAGGGCGCGCGGGCCCGGCGCGAGCAGTCAGGGTTTGAGCGGTCCCCGCCCTGAAGGGGCGCGCCATCGCACGCTAGGCGAACCGGACCGGTGCGGGACTGCGGTCCGCGTGATCCATCATCAGTTGGGCCAGGCGCTCAGTGAGCTCGGCACGCAGGGCGCGTGCACCCGGATCGTCCCAGAGGTTTCGTAATTCGAGGGGGTCGTCAGCGAGTGCATACAACTCGCCCCAGCCTGAATGCTCGTAGAGACTCAGTCTGTGTGTGGCGGTGACGATGGTGCGGACCCGGGCGCGATGTCCCAGCCAGCCCGGAATCCGATGCGCTTCCTCCTCGATCAGCAGGGCGTCGCGCCAGTCGTCCGGGGTCGTCTCAGATGCGGCAAGTGGCAGAAGCGACCGGCCTTGCATGCCGTGTGTCGGCGCGAGGCGCGCCCGGTCGAGGATGGTTCGGGTCAGATCGATTGCGCCGGTCAGGGCATGGCGCCGACGGCCGGATTGATCCGGCAACATCGGGTCGCGCCAGATCAGCGGCGTCCGGATCAAGCCCTGGTAGTGCATCTGCGACTTGAGTAATAACTGGTGGTCGCCCATGTAATCGCCGTGATCACTGGTGAATACGATCACAGTGTTGCGGTCCAGTCCGGTTCGTTCAAGCGTCCGATGAATGTCAGCGATCGCGTCGTCGATCATCGCGATCATCCCGTAGGTGAGTGCGGTCGCTTCCTGGACCTCTCTTGGGCCGGCGGCATACACGGCCGGGACCCCCGCCGTCGCGTCGCTCAGCGCGCCTGCATCGCGTTGTTTGTAATACCAGGCCAGATGCCTGGGCAGATCCGAACGGTCGCGCCAGTAGGCCGGCTCCAGCGCAATATCCTCGGGCTTGTACAGATCCCAGTAGCGACCCGGCGGGGTCCACGGGTGATGGGGGTCGGGGAAGGAGCACCACAGGAAAAAAGGCTGGTCGGGCTGCCGGGCGAACGCTTCGAGCTGCCCAATCGTCCGGTCGGCAACGAATCGGGTCGAATACACCTCCTCCGGAACCTGTGTCCGCCAGCCCTCGTGCGTGGTGTAACCGGGCGCCGGCAAGGCGCGGTCGCGACCGCGCAGTTGCTCGATGCCTGGCTCCCGAGCGCGGGCCCACGCCAGATAGTCCGCTCCGGTCCGATCGCCATGTCGAGTGGACAGATCGACATGGTCAAATCCGTAGTAGGGCAGCGGCATGCGATAGCCGGGTGCGTTCCACAGGTCGGAGGACTCCAGGCCGTAGCCCGGGCTGGGTCGCCGATCGATGGATCCTCGCGCCTCGCTGAGACCTTCGGGCGACGGCTCGTACCCGGCCGGCGCGGTCTCCCGTCCATAGAGTGCCTTGACCTGCGTGACGTTTTGCAGATGGGCCTTTCCAACCAGTGCGGTACGGTAGCCCGCCGCCCGCAGGCGTTCGGGGAGCGTGACACTGTCCAGCGGCAACTCGATTCCGTTGTGCCGCACCCCATGCAGCGAGGGCATTCGCCCGGTCACCAGGGTCGCTCGATTGGGCATACAGACGGCCGAGGCCACGTAGTGACGATCAAAGGCGATCCCCTGCGCGGCCAGCCGGTCGAGCGCCGGCGTGCGCAGCACCGGGTTGCCGTAGCAGCCCAGGTGATCGGCGCGCTGCTGGTCGGTGATGATGAAGAGGAAATTCGGTCTCTGATTCATTGTTGTGTCAGTCAACGGTCAGCTTCACGTCCTTCAGGAACTGTTGCCAGCGCTCGCTCTCCACGCGAAACATCCGGAGCGCCTCCGCAGTCGAAGAATCCGGGAGGCCCAGTCCCAATTGACCCCAGAGGACGGTCGTGGACGGGTCAGCGAGCGCCTTCCGCAGGGCGGCATTGAGTCTGACGATGACCGCAGGCGGCGTTCCGGCGGGTGCAGCCAGCGCCCCCCAGCTGCGGACATCGATCCCCCGATGGCCCAGTTCTTCCATCGTCGGGACATCGGGCAGGGACGCAAGCCGCGCGGGCGCGGCAACGGCCAGCGCCCGGACCCGCTGGGCGCGAATGGCCGGCATCACCGAAGATGAAATCCCGAACATGTAGTGGACATCGCCCCGCGCCATGTCCACCAGCGCGGCGGACAGCGCCTTGTACGGCACGTGCACCACATCAAGACCCAGACTGCGTTTGAAGATCTCGCCCTGAAGGTGTGCCGGCGTACCGTTGCCGCCTGAAGCAAAACTGTAGGCGCCGGGCTTGGCCTTCAGCAGTCCGATCAGCTCACCCACCGACTGGGCAGGCAACGCGGGCGCGGTGATCAGGACATTGAAGCTGTAGGACATCAATCCGATCGCCGCACTGTCCCGTGGCAACTGGAAACGACCCTTGGCAAGCAGCCACTGCGAAACGGCGATCGCTGAATTCGCGTAGGCAATTGTGTAGCCGTCGGGTGCGGCTTTCGCAAGTTCCTGCATGCCGACGGTACCGACGGCTCCAGCGCGATTCTCGACTACGAAAGGCTGCTTGAGATCCTCGCTCATCAGTCGCGCGATGTGCCGCGTGGCGTTGTCCAGTCCGCTACCCGCTGCGAACGGCATCAGGACCTTGACGGGACGCGACGGGTAATCAGGCGGACTCGTCATGCCGGACTGGGCCAGGGCGGGCAGCGCGGAGAGGGCCAGTCCAGAGACGAGAGCGAGACGGAGCAGTGTTCGGCGGGGGGAGGTCATCAACAGGTCTCCTGAGCGGGCAGGCGACCCGTTGGTCGCACTCAGCCGAAATTCAGTAATTGCGCAAGTCTTGGCCAGGCTTCGCGGCCTCGTTCAGCCATCAGTGCTCGAGTCTCGGACGCAATCGCATGATCGACTTCCTGGCGGTAACTGTCACGAGATTGAACAGCCGCCCACCATCGAGCCAGGTGGGGACGGCGTCCCTCGGTCCAGAGCGGCGACAGCGAAAGCATGTCCAAGCGAGCAATATACGGCGCCCAGGCGATATCGGCCAGAGAAAATGAGGGTCCAGCGAGCCAGTCGCGGTCGATCAGGGCTTCATCGATCCGGTCGATCAGGCGACGGTAGGTTTGCAGCGCATCGGCGACCTGCGGCGCATCCAGCCCCAACTGGATCACGGTGCGCTGCCGGGTCGCCCGCTCACGGTCGGGCATCCGGGCAAAGTGGCGATCAAGCTCTGCCTCGGTTTTCTTCAGATGAGCGTGGCGGATATAGATCGCCTGCGAGAGCGAGCCGATCGCACGATGCGCCTGCTCGTCAGCCTGCCGGACCCAGAGGCGCATGGTGTGACGGCCGACGGGATCCTGGGGCCGCAACGCGGGTAACGGAAACGCCTCGTCCAGGTACTCGTTGATCAACGAGCTTTCAACCAGTACGACGCCCTCATGGCGCAGGGTCGGAACCACCCCATCCGGATTCAGCCGCAGGTACTCGGGCGACATCACCTCGCCGTTTCGCAGGTCGATCGGAATCCGGTCGAAGGACAGTCCCTTCTCCGCGAGGACGATGCGGACCTTCTGGGCCGCAACCGACCCCGCGTTGTCGTACAGGCAGATCGCCACCGCTTAACGCCGCTTGTACTGTTCGGACCCGAAGAGCTTCTGCCAGGCCTCGGGCGTGTGCTGTCCTTGTGCGGCGCGTTCGGCTGCAAGCACTTCGACTGCGCGCTTGACGGCAGGACGTGCGGCAATGCGCTCGAACCATTCGCCCACATGCGGGAATTCGGCCAGGTCGACGCGATGATTCTTGTGCGAGCGCGCCCAGGGCCAGATCGCCATGTCGGCGATCGAATACTGGGCTCCTGCGACGAACTTGTTGCGCGACAACTGCTTGTCGAGGACGCCGTATAGGCGCTTGGCTTCGTTTCCGTATCGGTTGATCGCGTACTCGATCTTGTCAGGGGCATAGTTCATGAAATGGTGGGCCTGACCCAGCATCGGGCCAAAGCCGCCCATTTGCCACATCAGCCACTCCAGCACCTTGAACTTGCTGCGATCCGATTTGGGCAGAAATCGTCCGGTCTTGCCGGCCAGGTAAATCAGGATCGCGCCGGACTCGAAGACCGAGATGGACTTGCCTTCGGGGCCATCGTGATCGACGATGGCCGGGATGCGGTTGTTGGGTGAAATGGCCAGGAATTCGGGCTTGAACTGATCGCCCGCCCGGATGTCGATTGCGTGAACGGCATAGGGCAGCCGGCACTCCTCGAGCATGATGTGGATCTTGTGACCGTTGGGGGTGGGCCAGGTGTAGAGGTCGATCATCTTCGTATCCTTGAGGGTGGGCGGGGGCGAGCAGTTTGAGTGTGCCGGGTCAACTGCCCAGGCGGATGGCGATCGCTTCGCGCGCAGCGGGTCGCTTGATCGAGGCATGCAACCATTTCGACAGATGCGGATAGTCCGCGAGCCGCTCGTACTTCATCTCGGTGAGCGTGTACAGCACGCTGGCGACCAGGAAATCGGCCATGCCCCATTGATCGCCCTGGAAAAAGGCGTGCTGCGCCAGGTGGGCCTCCAGGACATGCAGCTTGTCGAGCACGATCGGCTCATTCTCGTCAGCGATTCGCGCATTGCGCTTCTCGGGCGGGAAGCGGAACCGGTGCTGATACACCTTGATCATCGGGCTCTCGACGTCATTTGCGATGAAAAAACCCCACTGCAGCGCACGGCCCCGACCCACTGGGTCAGCGGGCCAGAGCGGGCTCTGGTACTTCTCCGCCAGGTACAGGTTGATCGCAGCGGTCTCCCACATCACGAAGCCATCGTCGTCGATCGTCGGGACGCGGCCGTTCGGGTTCAGCTTCAGGTACCAGTCTTCCTTGGCGGTGGCCTGGTCGACGTTGATGGTGACATTGACGTGTTCCCACTGGATGCCGGATTCCTTCATGAACCAGACCACCCGAAATGCGCGCGATCGATACTGACCGTAGAGCTTGAGCATGAAATTTCCTTGGTTTGGTGAGGTGCTCGGGGCGTGTCGCAGATTCGCCCCAGACTGATTCGATCCGGTCAGATTACTGCTTGCCGATTCGCTTGACCACTTCGGCCATGACCCGCTCGTCCTCGGCGACGAACTTCGCAAATTCGGGGGCGTCCTGGTAAAGGATCGGTGTACCTGCTCCGCCTATCGTGCGGATCACTCGCTCGTCCTTGGCCACCGCACGTGCGGCATCACGCAAGCGACTGATCACGGCATCGGGCGTGCCCGCTGGGACGAACAGCCCAGACCATTGCGAGAACTGGGCTTTGGCACCCGCTTCGGTCAGACTGCGCACATCCGGAAGCGGCCCAAGCCGCCCCTCGCCCCAGTGAGCGAGCGCACGCAAGCGGCCCGACTTCACGTGCTGAACGATGGTCGCGGGCCCGGTCGCGAGCGCATCAACCTGAGAGCCGAGCAAGCCCACGATGGCGGGACCTGCTCCGGTGTAAGGCACATGCAGCATGAAGGTGTTAGTGGACTGCTTGAGCATTTCCATCGGCACGTGCATCGTGCCGTAGTTGCCCGATGAGCCAAAGGTGATCGAACCAGGCTTGCTTCGTGCGTGTGCGAGGAAGTCCTCGAGGGTCTTCCAGGGACTGTCACTGCGCACGACCAGCACGGTCGGGTCGGCGGTGAAGCGTGCGATCGGTACCAGCTGGTTGAGCTCGTATGCGGGTTTGCGCGCAAGCACACGATCGGCGGCAGGCAGGATGGTGATTGAGGACAAGGCCATAAGGACGGTGTAGCCGTCGGGCTTGGCCTTTGCCGCGTGAGCCATGCCAACGCCCCCGCCGGCACCGGCCCGGTTTTCCACGACCACGGGCTGACCCAATTGCCGAGACAGCGCTTCGGCGACGGGGCGGCCGACCGTATCGGCGACGCCGCCGGGTGGGAAGGGGACGATCATGGTCAATGCGCGGGTGGGCCACTGGGCTTGTGCCGCAGCGGGTTCTGCGACGGTGGCCGAGATCGCAGCGCCCAGCGCGGTCGCCAGGCTCAGGCCCAGCAGCGCACGCCGTTGGGGGCGGTTCCCGATTGCAGAGTCATGTTTCATCGCCGTGTCTCCTGTTGAGCGGGCCAGTGGGCCTACATGGTCAAAGGCTGGATTGCACCACTTTTGGTATGACCCCACAAATGGTCTGTCATCGGCGCGTCATGCGCGGTGCGCATCTTGTGCGCCACGACCGTAAACGCAATTCATGCCAGGAGCCCGATCGTGAGTACCGATTTCGATTTGAATGACGAGCCGACCAATGATTCGGCCAACGCCCATTTCAACGAACTGATCGACTGTGCGCTTGAAAACCCTTCGCGCCGCCAGATCCTCAAGGGTGGGAGTGCCTTCGTTGCGATGGCTGCAGCAACGGCGGCGCAGGCCGCGAGCCCAGCTGGATCGGTTCCTTCGCTGAAGCAAGCCTCGACACCTGCCCGGCTGGGCTTTCAGGCCGTCGAGAAGACCGTGGCCGATCGCGTGACGCTGCCACCGGGCTACACCTACAGCGTCTTGCATGCGACGGGTGATCGCATCACCACCGCGCTGCCCGCGTACTCCAATACCGGTATCGAGGCCGATGATTGGTCGCAGCGCATCGGTGATCACCATGATGGCATCGAGCTGTTTTATGTGGACGCCAACGGCCGCTATAGTGCCCGCGACACGGGACGGGCCGTGTTGGCGATGAATCATGAGAGTTCGGCCGATTCGCACTTCTTCCATCGGAATGGTCAGACTTCCGGTGGTGTCGCCGGCAAGAAATTCCATCAGTTTGGCAACTGGGATCTGGGCGACCGGCCGGGCCTCGAGGTACTGAAAGAAATCAATCAGCATGGCGTTTCGGTGGTTGAACTGCAGCGCAATGGCGGGAGCTATACCTACCGGGTCGATTCGGCCTACAACCGACGCGTCACCGCCCAGACGCCGATGAAACTCGCCGGGCCTGCGCAGCACATGAGTGATCTGCGGGCGATGATGGTGACCCGCTGGGACCCGTCTGGTGCGACCAGTCGCGGTACGCTGAACAACTGCGGGACCGGTAGCACGCCGTGGGGCACGATGCTGACCTGCGAGGAAAACTGGGCGCGCTACTTTGCGATGCCGCGGGGCAGCAAGGTTACGGATGCCAAGACCTCCGTATCGCGACGCCGTTACGGTGTCGCCCATCAGCCGATCGCGGCGGATGCCACGCGTGCGATGGGGCAGGGATGGCACACCCCTGCGGATCTTCCCGACACCGATTACCGTTTCAGCCGTTGGGATGTCTCGGCGCGCGGTGCTGCGGCCGACGGTAGCCAGGATTTCAGGAACGAGCCCAATACCTTCGGGTACAACGTCGAGATCGATCCACTCGCGCCCGCTGCAGTGCCGGTCAAGCGCCTGGCGATGGGGCGCCTCGCCCACGAGGCGGCGGTCTGCTCCAACCCCGAGGTCGGCCAGCCGCTTGCCTTCTACATGGGCTGCGATTCGAATAACGAATACATCTACAAGTTTGTCAGTGCGGCCCTGTGGGATCCCGCCGATGTCGGTCGCGGGTTGGCTGCAGGCGACAAATATCTGAATGAGGGCAAGCTGTATGTCGCCCGTTTTGATGCCGACGGTCGGGGTGAATGGATCGAGCTGAGCATCGATCATCCCAGGATCAAGGCGTTTGCCCGGGACGGTTTCACGTTCGTGAACCAGGCCGACCTGTACGTTCACACGCGGCTTGCTGCCGACGTGGTGGGGGGCACCAGAATGGATCGACCGGAATGGGGCGCGATCAATCCGGTCAACGGGGAGGTTTACATCACCCTGACCAACAACTCGTCGCGCACGGTCGCGCGGACCGATGCGGCCAACCCGCGTGCCTATCAGGATCCGGACGGCAAGAAGCGCTCGGGTAACGCCAATGGCCACATCATTCGCTTCCGTGAAGACGGTGGTGTGGCTGGAACCGTGTTCGCCTGGGATGTGTTCCTTTTTGGATCGGAGGCGGATGCGGATCGAAAGTCAGTCAACCTGTCGGGCCTGACCGATTTCAACGCATTCTCGTCGCCGGATGGGCTCTGGTTCAGCAAGGCCACCGGCATTCTGTGGATTCAGACCGATGATGGCGCGATGACTGATGAGTGCGGTTGCATGCTGCTGGCGGCCGTACCCGGGAAGGTGGGCGACGGCGCGGGTATTGAGGTTCAGAACAGCCTGAAGGGTGAAACCGGTCGGCAAATGACCCGGATTGGGGCCGAACTGGGCGAGACGCACCTGCGTCGCTTTCTGGTGGCTCCACCGGGTGCAGAGGTCACGGGTATTGCAGAGACCCCAGATGGCCGGGCGATCTTCGTCAATATCCAGCATCCTGGGGAAAACACCTCGGCTGCCGATCGTGCGGCTGGCCGTTTCGAGAGCCGCTGGCCGGGTAATGCCGGCTATGGACCTCTGGGGCGTCCGCGCTCGGCCACGATCGTGATCACAAGGATTGATGGTGGGGTGATCGGCATTTGAGGCCCGGGACTGCTTTGCCGATGCGTGTTCTGGTCGTGCGGGTCTCGGATTCAGGGCGGTGACAGGGCAGTCGTCCCGCCCGACTCACAGCAGTACGATCCTGGCCTGGTGCGGAGCTTTCCTGCATACTCGCGCGCCATGAGTACCGAATATCCAATCGACGGTCCGCCCTTGCGGACGCATCGCTGGCGTCATCTCACCGGGGATGAGGATTTGCCGGATGACCGCTACACCGGGCATGTCAACAACGCCCGCTATTTCCATTTCATCAACCGCTGTCTGCGGGGCTGGTACACCGCGATGGGGCTGCGTGATCCCAGCAGCCGATACGGCGCGATGATGGTGCGGTCCGAGTACGATTTTCTGCATGAGGTCCGGCCGCCGAGCTGGATTGAGTGTGAGATCGAGGTGGTGCGGCTGGGGCGCTCCAGCATCGAGCACGCGGTTCGAATGTTCGATCTGGGTCCCGAGGCCGCGCTGGAGGGTCGACAGGTCGGACGGGGCCGGGTCATTCACGCCTGTTTCGATCGTATTGCCCGGCAAACGATCGAGTGGCCGGCTGAACTGGCGGCCTTGTGCTGGGTCAGGACGGAGGGATGAGGGCGACGTCCTCTTGATGGGCTTGATCGTGATCAAGCCGGTGCGGGCGGTGAGCTCTATCATCGGCGGCTCTTGTTTTTCTTCTTTGCGGGAGCCCCGGGATGTCCTTGACCGATGAGCAGATGACCGGTTTGCGCGATCAGATGCGCGCGCGTTCGCGTGTGCTCGAAGCGGAAATTGCAACAAAGCTGCGTGAATCGACCGAGGACTTCGAGGAACTCGGCCGGACAGGGGATCAGGCCGATCTGGCCTGGGCTGAAACCGAAAGCGGCCTTGACCTGGCCGAGGCCCAGCGTGACATCGAGGAGTGGCGGGGTCTGCGCGATGCGCTGCGCCGCATCGATGAGGGCCGTTATGGGCTGTGTGCCGATTGCGGGGCTGAGGTGCCCATTGAACGTTTGCAGTTGCAGCCACTCGCTGTCCGGTGTGTGAGTTGTCAAACCCGCCGCGAGAAAATCAGCCAGCAGTATCGGGCGATGGCATGAGCCCAGGGCGCTGATGTGCGTCCGCTTTCGAGGTCAGTTCGTAGAGACTGGACAGTCTGGCGTTGGATTCACGGTTCTGTGGATCAACCGTAGCGTCCCTGCAGGAACCAACCCTCCTGGTGCGTTTGTCCTGACGGGCCCGGCAGACGTGCCCTGAAAATCCAGAGCAGGTGGTGTCCGCTGTCCTCAGCAATGAAGTAATCACGCAGGGCGAGTTCGCGATCCCACCAGCCCGTTTCGATCCTTTCCGGTCCCGCGATCAGCCGCAGTGGACTGTTCAGGTAGGGGCGGTTGTTCCGTTCAGCCAGTGCGACGGGCGGATCGATCAACCAGACGGGGCGAGGCAGGGACCACAGAGAAGCGCTTTGGCTCCTGACCCGACGCTGTACCTCGGTGGTCGCCCCCGGCCTCAGATGCTGGGCGTGTTCGGGTCGGTGATCGGCGCGGGTCTCCAGGCGCAAGACATGCTCGCGGCCCAGTCGGGCCTGAAGTCGGTCGAGCAGTCGATCCATCTGCTCGCGCTCGGCCTGTGCGTCTGGAAACAGCTCGGTCGGTTGGCCAGCCTGGGCGACCGTCCATTCGCAATGCAGATGCAGCGATTGTGCCGGAGCCGCCAGCCGCGTGTGCTGCAGATGCTCCTTGAGCAGAACCGTCCAGTGATCCGGGTCTCTTGACGCGCATTCAACGCGCACGCTGATCGATGTGGGAGGCGTTCGGCGGCCGTGGTGTGCAGTGAAATCCATGCGTAGGGCAGCCGTCTGCCGGGCGCTCAGCCAGCCGCATCCCTGCAGGATCAGGCGACGTGCTGCCTCGACCAGCGGGGCGGTCGAATCGATGGCTGCGGGCAGTTCGAGTTCGGCATCGAAGCATGAGGGCGGTTCGAACATACGGTAGGCATCGGGGCGCTCGCCCAGTGCGCGATCGATTTCGGCCAGCAAGGCCGGGCCGAAGCGTCGAGCCAGACCCGCTCGGGGCAGCGCCATCAATTGCCCAATTGTCCGAAGACCTGCAGCGTTCAGCGATTCCAGGTGTGGATCACAGGATCGGAGTGTGTGGATGGGCAGGCTCTGGAGCGCCTCGCGCAATCGGTCAGGGGATTGAATCAGCAGACCATCGTGCTGCTGCGCAAGCAGCCATGCGCCGGTTGCGGTGGGCGCCATACAGAGTCGTGCGGACAGTCCGTGGCCTTGCATGTCCTGACGTACGTGTCGGCCCAGCGCACCCGCCCCGCCAAACAGCCGCAGGCTGCGGCCAATGTCCAGGATCAGTCCAGCCGGGTCGATGCGTTGGGCATCGGGTTCGATCAGGCTGATCTGGGGCGTGAAGCGCAGCGCACAACAGGCGATCTTGTGTAGCGCCAGATGCTCTGGGTTCGGGTCGCGGTCGATCAGGGTGATGGACGGGCAAATTGCTCGCGCAGTGGCCGTCGATTGCCCCTGCAGGACGCCTGCCTGCCGGGCGCTTGCGCTCATCTGGACGACTCGTCCAGCCTGGATGATGGCCCGCGCGGGATCGGATGAAACGGGGGCCGGGCTCAGGGCCTCAATGGACAGGCGGTAAAGATGCGCAGCGAGATAAAGCATTGCAGTAACGCTCGGGGCGCGTCATATCCGAACTGGGGTCAGTGACTGTGTGAGGCTGCGCGCCGGGCGTCATGCGCTGAACGGGCCTGGGCATACAGCGTCTGCATGGACGGATGCCCTGGGACGGCGGCGGTGTCGGGCAGGGGCGCCCCGCCCGGTGTTCTGGAAGCGGGTTCGGGCGTTGGGCGCAGTCCGAACAGGCTTGCGGACTGGGGCAGCGTGATCGTGAGGGGCGCCGCGATCAGCGGGCCTCGGCGTTTGATCAACTGGATGGAAAGCTGTTGGGCCGGGCGGGGAAGCAGCAGCATGCGCAAGGGGGCCGGCGAGGGTTCGAACTGTGCAGCCAGTGCCCGGAACAGGATCACGGGCCCAGCGGCCGACTGTGCGGCGTACTGAAGACGGCGCAGGTGCTCGGGCCGGGTTCGTGCCTGAGGCATCCAGGCGATCAACAGACCAAAGTTTGTGCTCTTGAGGCTTTGCTCGATGGCCCAGAGCCGATCTGCGGCATGGGGCGCCTGAATGACGATGAGGTAATCCAGATCGATGCCAAAGCCCTCCAAGGCCGGTGCATAGGGGGTGAGCGGCGGGGCGAGCAGGATGACGAAGCGTCTGGCCTGCGTCAGGCGGCTGAGAAGCGGTGCCAGTAAACGCAATTCGCCGATGCCGGGCTCACGACAGATCAGTTCGGTGACGCACGCTGCAGGCCAACCCCCGCCGGGCAGCGCCGCATCCAGGGCTGCAAAACCGCTGGGCAGGCTGCGATCGCTGATTCGGCTGAGGCGGCCGGCTCGCCAGACCGAGGCGGGCAGGTCGGCGTCGCGCAGACGTCCGGGCTGGGACGGACAGGCTGGAGTGGTGTGCGGCGCGGGACTCATAATGAATGTCCTGTGCGGATGAGGCCGATGCCGATGCCTTCGACCGTAAAAGGCGCGCTGTGCTCGTCGAGCACGATCGGGCGGAAATCGGGGTTTTCAGGTCGGAGTTCGATCCGAGTCCCCCGTTGATGCCAGCGCTTGACTGTGACGTCGTCGCCGAGCCGTACGACGGCGATCTGACCGTTGCGGACCTCGGTACTGCGACGGACGGCGAGCAGATCGCCTTCCAGGATGCCGGCGTCGCGCATGCTCAACCCGCGCACTTTCAGCAAGTAGTCCGGGCGGGTCTCGAAGAGGTCCGGGTCGACTGCATAGCTGGCCTCGACGTGTTCCTGAGCGAGGATCGGACTGCCCGCTGCAACGCGACCGATCAGTGGAAGGGTGAGCGCAACTCGAACGGCCTGGATGGCTTCGCTCGCGGCTTCAGGCAGCATGCGCAACCGGATCCCTCGTGAGGTGCCGGAACTGAGTTCGATCATGCCCTTGCGCGCCAGGGCCTGAAGGTGTTCTTCTGCCGCATTGGCTGAGCGGAAGCCCAATTGGCGAGCGATCTCTGCGCGCGTGGGCGGGAATCCGGTGTGCGCGATATGCTGCTGGATGAGCGTCAGGATCTCCTGCTGTCGCGGCGTGAGTGGACGCATAATGTGCTCCTGGCTGCAAGGGATGAATCCGAGGGCGAGAGAGCGCCCTGGTCAATACACTGTAATTATATACAGTATTCGAGCCCATGCACAGGTCCCTTCAATCGTTCAATGCCTCTTTCGACAAAAGGGTTTTGTGGCGCCCACGCCGTGTGATGCTCTGAACTCACTCGGCTGGGTTCCGGAGCGTCGTTTTGCCCACCCGTTGGTGTTGTCCGGCTGAATTGCATCGATGGATGATTCTGCTCAAGCAATGACCCGCTACGGGTTTTCACTTTATTGCGTGGTTTTTCGCGTTTGTGGCAGAGTTCTGAACATGGCTGGGCATCCGCCCAGTCAATGGATTGCATTTCTCGGTTTGCTGGTTCCGGTGTTCCTCGAAATGCAATAAAGGCCTAATAGCGTTTCGAGGACTGCTTTTGATGGGAACCAAGATCTACGTCGGCAATTTGCCCTGGCGCGCAACCGACGCGCAACTCTCCGATCTGTTCAGCGCGCACGGTGCCGTCACCGACGCCAAGATCGTCATGGATCGTGAAACCGGCCGCTCCCGCGGTTTCGGCTTTGTCACGATGACCTCAGCCGACGAGGCTCAGTCCGCCATCCGGGCGCTGAACGGGTTCTCGCTCGAAGGCCGCAGTCTGGTCGTCAACGAGGCGCGTGAGCAAACGGGCGGTGGCGGCGGTCCCCGTCGTGGGGGCGGCGGCTATGGCGGCGGCGGTGGTGGGGGTGGTTATGGCGGCGGTGGCGGCGGCGGTGGTTATGGTCGCGGTGACGGCGGCGGTGGTGGTGGCTACGGTCGCGGAGGCGGCGGTGGTGGCGGTGGTGGCGGTGGGTATGGCCGAGGCGGTGGTGGCGGCGGTGGCGGTTATGGCCGCAGCAGCGGCGGTTACGGCCAGTAAACAGCCTCAGCCAGAGCGCAGAGTGCGCAGCACTCTGGCTGCCAGTTTCAATCGGGCGCGAAAGCGCCCGATTTTATTCGGGCGCCCCATCGCTTACATGCTGGCGTAATTGGGTCCGCCTCCACCTTCAGGGGTCACCCAGACGATGTTCTGAGTCGGGTCCTTGATGTCACACGTCTTGCAATGCACACAGTTCTGCGCATTGATCTGAAGACGATCCCCGCCTGATTCCTCCTTGACATATTCGTAGACGCCCGCCGGGCAATAACGGGCTTCGGGTCCGGCGAATCGTGAAAGATTCGTGGCGACCGGCACGGATGCATCCTTGAGTGTCAAGTGTGCGGGCTGATTTTCCTCGTGATTGGTGCTCGACATGAAGACCGACGACAGGCGGTCAAAACTGAGTTTGCCATCGGGCTTCGGGTACTCGATGGGTTGACATTCAGAGGCCGGTTTCAGGTAGGCATGATCCGGGCGGCTGGTATGCAGCGTAAAGGGGGCTCGTCCTCTGAAAATGACCTGGTCGATGCCCACCAGTGCCGTGCCCATCCACAGGCCTTTACCCATCGCGGGCTTGAAATTTCGTGCCCGATACAACTCATCGCGCAACCACGAGTCGTTGAACGATTCCGTATAGGTGTTCAACTCATCGTGGGCCCGTCCGGCGGTCAGAGCGTCGACCACCGATTCAGCGGCGAGCATCCCGGTCTTGATGGCCGCATGGCTGCCCTTGATTCGGGACGCATTCAGAAACCCTGCATCGCAGCCAATCAGGCAGCCCCCCGGAAATACGAAGCGTGGCAGCGCATTCAGTCCGCCTGCGGTGATGGCGCGTGCACCATAGGCCAGCCGCTTGCCGCCCTCCAGAAATGCGCGGACGGCCGGATGGGTCTTGTAGCGCTGGAATTCCTCGAACGGCGAGAGGTAGGGGTTGCTGTAATTGAGGCCGACCACAAAACCGACCGAGACCTTGTTGTCCTCGAAGTGATAGAGAAACGAACCCCCGTAGGTGTCCGGATTCAGGGGCCAGCCGGCCGTATGCATGACCAGCCCCTCCTTGAAGCGCGACGGTTCGATCTCCCAGAGTTCCTTCAGGCCGATACCGTAGCTTTGAGGATCTCGACCCTCGGCGAGGCCGAAGCGTTCGATCAGTTGCTTGCCCAGGTGACCCCGCGCGCCTTCGGCGAAGAAGGTGTATCGGGCGTGCAGTTCCATCCCGGGTTGAAAGTTTGCTGTGGGCTCGCCATCCTTGCCCACCCCGAGGTTGCCGGTCGCCACGCCCCGCACCGAGCCATCATCGTTGAACAGGATTTCGGCCGCAGCAAAACCGGGATAGATTTCGACCCCCAGTGCCTCGGCCTGTTGGCCCAGCCAGCGGACCACGTTGCCCAGACTCACCACATAGTTGCCATGGTTGCGGAAACAGTCTGGCAGCAGCCAGTCCGGAATGCGACGCGAACCTTGAGCTCCCAGGAACAGGAAGCGATCCTCGCTGACCTCGGTCCGCACCGGCGCCCCCAGCTTTTTCCAGTCCGGGATCAACTCGGTGAGGGCCCGAGGGTCCATCACCGCACCGGACAGCGTGTGCGCCCCAACCTCCGAGCCCTTCTCCAGCACACAGACCCCGATCTCCTGACCGCGCGATGCGGCCTGCTGCTTGATGCGGATGGCTGCGGCGAGACCCGCAGGTCCTCCACCCACAATCACCACGTCATATTCCATCGCGTCACGTTCAATCTGCATGGTGTCCTCCAGTGCAAGACCGGGATTGTCGCGGAAACGCCCAAGCCCGCGCAAACAGGTGCTCGGGGACGCCGCAGGAATGGGCTCGGGTGCTTTCACCGATCAGCCGACCGGTTCCGGCCACTTCGGGATGACTTCGATTACCATCAATACCCCTATCTACTACCCAGGGATTCAAGACATGGAGTCGTTTGATCTGCGTGGCCGCATCGCGCTGGTCACGGGTGCGTCCAGCGGACTTGGGCGGCGCTTTGCCCAGGTCCTGGCCGCACACGGTGCCCGAGTCGTCCTGGCCGCCCGTCGAACCGAGCGTCTCGAGGCGCTCAGGCAGGACATCATCGAGGCGGGCGGTCAGGCGCATTGTGTTGCACTCGATGTCACGCAGCCTGAGCAGATCGCTGCGCGGATCGAGCAGGTCGAACGCGAGGTCGGGGCCGTCGATATTCTGGTCAACAATTCCGGCGTCAGTCACACCATTCGCCTGATCGATGTCCGGCCAGAGGATTTCGATCCGATTTTCGATACCAATGTTCGGGGCGCGTTTTTCGTTGCGCAGGCCGTGGCGCGCCCGATGATCGACCGCGCCCGCGCCGACCCGACCCGGGAAGCGCGCATCATCAATATCGCTTCGATGGCTGGGGTCAAGCCGCTTTCGGGCATTGGCGTTTACAGCATGAGCAAGGCGGCCGTGATCCAGATGACCCGGGCAATGGCCCTTGAATGGGGACGGTTCAATATCAACGTGAATGCGATCCTGCCTGGCTATATCCGGACCGAGATCAATGAAGCGCACTGGGACACCGAGGGCGGGCGCAAGTTGATCGCGATGACCCCGCGTAAGCGGGTGGGTGATCCTCAGGACCTGGACGGCGTGCTGCTGCTGCTGGCTTCGCCCGCCGCACGGATGATCAGTGGTTCGACGTTTACCGTCGACGACGGGTTCTGCCTGTAGGCCAGCGCCGCGGGTCCTCGCCTGGGCGTCGTCGACCGATCACCGTCACTTGGGGGGCAGTGCACCCGGTCAGTCGATGGCTTCGCCTGGGCTGCGTCGCTGGAGGGCTCTTCGGATGCGCCGCACGCCCCAGGCGACCGCAATGACCACTGGAATGACGGCCAGTCCAGTGGCCAGGTCTTCGTTGATGGGTAAGCCCGCCGTGGCCAGACCCTTGAACAGATAGGCCAGCAACCCCACCGCATAGTAGGTGATCGCAGCCACTGAAAAGCCCTCGACCGTCTGCTGCAGATGAAGTTGAAGCCGCGCGCGGCGGTTCATCGCCGCAAGCAGTTGCTGGTTCTGCGCCTCGCGTTCGATCTCGACCCGGGTACGCAACAGGTTGCTCGCACGGTCGATCCGTTCGGAGGTCGCGCTGATGCGACGGTCGACGCTTTCGCAGAAGGCCATCGCGGGTCCGAATCGCCGGTCCAGGAACTCGGTGATCCGCTGCAAGCCCGCAATCCGTTCTTCGCGCAGATCGCGACCGCGCTGTTCGACCAGCGCATGGTAGGCACGTGAGGCGGCAATGCGAAAGCCCGCCTCCGCCGCAATCCGCTCGGTAATTGCCGCCAGTCGCGTGACTTCGCGCAGCATCGCCGGCTCCTCGTCTGGCGGGGCGGTCTCGAGCTGGACAATCAGTTCACCCAGTCGCCGATCGACATCATTCAGGGCACCCGCCGCCTGGCGCGCGACTGGGAAGCCCAGCATCGCCATCATCCGGTAGGTCTCGATTTCGATCAGGCGCTGCGCCTGCCGACCGGCCTGAGACGCGCTCATCGTACGGTTCACGATCAGCAAACGCGTGAATCCGTGGGCATCCAGCTGCAGATCGGTGAAGACGGCGCCGGTGCCCTCGGAAATGTCGGCGCCCACGACGTCAACGGCGCCCAGCGCTGCAGCGATGCGCTCGCGATGCAACCATTCGGCGCTTTCCGGAACGATCACGACCTGCGTGGCTGCGATCAGCCGGCCGGGCAGGGCGGCCAGCCAACCGGATGGCAAGGCGTCGTGAGCGGGCTCGGCAAAGGGCGCATCGAGCCGAACGATGTCACGGTAGATCGTGTAGTCGTCGAACTCGCCGTGACCTTCCCACTTGATCCGGAAGCGTCCAAAGTCGCCGAAGAAGTGCCCCTGCTCGGGCGCCGGCGGAGCCAAACCGTATTGCAGACAGAGCGCGTTGAGATCCGTGAATGAACCGGCGGACTTCGTGCCGGCCTCCCTCAGAAGAGCGACGTGCGTGACCGCGCAGGGCGTACGCAGATGCGGCCGGGGCCGCGCGTGAATCTCGTTCTGAAGGGCGACGCGATCCGGGTGGCTGTTCATCACGTATTTGTCCCGGATCGGGGGCGGATCTAGGCTTGCAAGGTACTGAAGTCGATCGTACAGCCGGTGCGCTGCTGGACGGTTTCACGCGTGATGCCTGGTGCGAGTTCGACCGCGCGAAGACCGTTGTCCGTGACATCAAGAACCGCAAGATCGGTAATGATTCGATCGACGACACCGACCCCCGTCAGCGGCAGGGTGCAGGTGGACAGGATCTTGAGGTCCTCGCTGCCGTCCTTTTTGCGGGCCGTATGTTCCATCAGCACGATCACCCGTCCCACACCCGCAACGAGGTCCATCGCGCCCCCCATCCCCTTGATCATCTTGCCCGGGATCATCCAGTTGGCCAGATCGCCTCGTTCGCTTACCTGCATTGCACCCAGGATCGCGATATCGATCTTGCCGCCACGGATCATCGCGAACGAGTCCGCAGACGAAAAAATAGCCGAGCCCGGCAAGGTCGTGACGGTTTGCTTGCCGGCATTGATCAGATCGGCATCGATCTCGTCTTCGGTGGGAAACGGACCGATCCCGAGCAGTCCGTTTTCGGACTGCAACCAGACCTCCATATCGGCGGGAACATGGTTGGCGACCAGGGTAGGCAGGCCGATTCCCAGGTTGACGTGAAAGCCGTCGCGCAGTTCGCGGGCCGCCCGCGCGGCCATTTCATCTCGTGTCCAGGGCATTGGAGCGTCCTTTTTCAGCGAGTCGCGCGTGTCGTGCGCTGTTCGATGCGTTTTTCGGGCGTGGGGTTCAGGACCAGGCGATCGACATAGATGCCGGGCAAATGAACCGCATCCGGATCGATCTCGCCGTTGGCAACGATGACTTCCACCTCGGCCACCGTGATCCGTCCCGCCATCGCAACGTTGGGATTGAAATTACGGGCCGTGCGACGAAACACCAGGTTGCCGGATCGATCGGCCATCCAGGCCTTGACCAGCGACACATCGGGTACCAACGACCGCTCCATCAGGAAAGTCTTGCCGTCGAATTCCCGGGTTTCCTTGCCCTCGGCAACCACGGTACCGACACCGGTCGGCGTGAAAAACGCGGGAATGCCGGCTCCGCCCGCCCGCAGTTTTTCCGCGAGCGTGCCTTGAGGCGTGAATTCGAGTTCGAGTTCGCCCGACAGGTACTGGCGCTCGAATTCCTTGTTCTCGCCGACGTAGGAGGCGATCATCTTGCGGATTTGTCGGGTTTCGAGCAGCAGGCCCAGCCCGAATCCGTCAATGCCGCAATTGTTCGAGACACAGGTCAGGTCGCGTACAGCGGAATCGCGCAGCGCCGCGATCAGCGCTTCAGGGATGCCGCACAGGCCAAACCCGCCGACGGCGATCATTTGCCCGTCTTTCACGATGTCGGCCAGCGCAGCAGCCGCACTGGGAAAGAGCTTGCTCATCGGTTCTCCCGAAAAAAACGTGCATCATGGCGTGAGGGCCACCGGCCGTTGAATTATAGGCGACGATGACAATTCCCCCCCATTCGGAACGCGACTTTCACGGGCATGGTCACGATGACCGTCATCCGGGTCATGGACGCGTCCGGTCACCCGCCGCAGGGCTGGGCTGGGCGCTCGTCATCGTGCTCGGGTTCGGTCTGCTCGAAGTCGTCGTCGGCTGGCTCAGTGGCTCACTCGCGCTGGCCTCGGATGGTCTGCACATGCTCACTGATGCCGGTGCCCTGGCCCTCGCCTGGGGCGCTCAATGGATGGCGCGCCGTCCCGCCGACTCTCGGCTGACCTTCGGTTACGAGCGGGTCGAGGCGCTCGCGGGCTTCGTCAACGCCCTGGTGTATCTGGCGCTGCTTGCGTGGATCGTGATCGAGGCGATCGGTCGCCTGGCCGCGCCGCCGCCCATCGATACGGATCTCGCCCTGCCGGTGGCGGTGCTGG
>JBDLRB010000230.1:0-7593 GCA_039800205.1 Pseudomonadota bacterium
GCCCGCCGCGTTCACCTTCAACTGCCCGACCGAGATTGAAGATGCGGCCGACCACTACGAGGCCTTCAGGCAGGCGGGCGCCGAGGTCTACATCGTGACCACCGATACGCATTTTTCGCACAAGGTCTGGCACGAAACGAGTCCGGCGGTCGGCAAGGCCCGGTTTCCCTTGGTCGGCGATCCGGCCCACCGCCTCACGCGTGCGTTTGGCGTGCATATCGAGGAGGAGGGTCTTGCGCTGCGGGGCACCTTCGTCATTGATCCGCAGGGCGTGATCAAGACCGCCGAGGTGCACGATAACGCCATTGCCCGGGATGTGAAGGAGACCCTGCGCAAGCTGAAGGCGGCCCAGTTCGTGGCGAGTCATCCCGGTCAGGTTTGCCCCGCCAAGTGGCAAGACGGCGGGCAGACGCTTGCGCCGTCGCTCGATCTCGTTGGCAAGATCTGAGTCGACAACAGGACGAAAGGGGTACGTCATGCTCGATCCGGCACTCAAGGTCCAGTTGCAGCAATACCTGGGCCTCCTCCGTCAGCCCATCCGCTTGCTTGCGTCGCTCGATGACAGCGTTTCGTCGAGCGAGATGCGGCAGTTGTTGTCGCTCATCGCATCACTGAGTGACAAGGTCTCGATTGATCTCGATGGGCGCGATACGCGGCGTCCCTCCTTTCAGGTCCTCGCCCAGGGGCGCAGCAGCGGCCCCCGGTTTGCGGGCCTGCCCCTGGGACACGAATTCACCTCGCTGGTGCTCGCCCTGCTCTGGTCGGGGGGGCATCCGCCCAAGGTCGAGCAGGGATTGATCGAGGCGATTCGATCAATCGACCGCGATCTGTCCTTCGATGTGTTCATGTCGCTCTCCTGTCACAACTGTCCGGATGTCGTACAGGCCTTCACCTTGATGGCCGTTCTGAACCCTCGGGTTCAGACCGTGGTCATTGAGGGCGGGACCTTCAGACAGGAGGTCGAGGCGCGTGAGGTCATGGCTGTCCCCGTGGTCTTTCAGGGCGATCGGCTGTTCGGGTCCGGGCGCATGACGCTCGAGGAGATCCTCGCACGGTTGATTGAGGGACAGGCTGAGCGTGAAGCCGCGCAGCTGTCCCAGCGTGCTCCCTACGACGTGCTGATCGTCGGAGGCGGACCGGCCGGTGCCGCCGCCGCGGTCTACGCGGCCCGCAAGGGCATTCGTGTGGGGCTCGCCGCCGAGCGATTCGGGGGGCAGGTCAATGACACGCTCGCGATCGAGAACTACATCTCGGTCCTCGAGACGGACGGCCCGAAGTTTGCGGCCTCACTCGAGGCTCAGGTGCGTGCCAATGGGGTGGACCTCATCAACCTTCAGCGCGCGCGCGCCCTGCGCGCGGCCGACGAGCCGGGTGGATTGATCGGGCTCACTCTGGAGAGCGGCGTGACGCTCAGGAGCCGGGCGGTCATCCTTGCGACCGGGGCACGCTGGCGCACCATCGACGTTCCCGGCGAGCAGGCGTACCGGAACAAGGGTGTGGCCTATTGCCCGCACTGCGATGGGCCGCTCTTCAAGGGCAAGCGTGTGGCCGTGATCGGAGGGGGCAACTCCGGAGTCGAGGCCGCCATCGATCTGGCGGGTATCGTGGGGCACGTGACCCTGCTCGAATTCGCTGAACAGCTGAAGGCCGATGCAGTGCTGGTCGATCGTCTGATGAGTCTGCCCAACGTGAGCGTGCACACACGGGCGCAGACGTCCGAAATCACGGGTGCGGCCGGCAAGGTGACGGGCTTGCGTTACCTCGACCGCGCCTCGGGCGAGTCTCGGGCCCTGTCGCTCGAGGGCGTATTCGTTCAGATTGGCCTGGTGCCCAACACGGAGTGGTTACGCGGGACGGTCGATCTGACCCGGTTCGGCGAGATCTCGATCGATGCCGCGGGTCGGACGAATGTACCCGGGGTGTTCGCGGCGGGGGACTGCACGACAGTCCCGTACAAGCAGATCGTGATCGCCGCGGGCGAGGGGGCCCGTGCCGCCCTGTCAGCGTTCGACTATCTGATCCGGCAGCCGCGGCCGGCCACGGCCCCGCACCCCGAGGCGGTCGACGTACTCGAGACGATGGCCTGAAGCGGTGTGACTGATATCGGTCAGTGTCCCTTCGGGTTCGCCCGAAGGGCATCCGGTTGAACTTGCTCTGATCGGTTGCGCACGCGATACTTCGTCGCGTAACCCCACCTCGCCGCACCGCCGGCATGATCAGAGGAGACGCTGATGACTGTTCGCTTACACGTCAATGGCAAGGCCGTTGCCCTTGACGCGCCCCCTCATACCCTGCTCGTAGAGGCCCTGCGAGAGCACCTCCGGCTCACCGGGACGCATGTCGGCTGCGACACGGCGCAGTGCGGGGCCTGTACCGTGCTGGTCGATGGCGAGGCCGTCAAATCGTGCAACGTGATTCTGTCGCAGATGGAAGGCCGCCAGATCACCACCATCGAAGGTCTGGCCGCCGCAGACGGGACACTGCACCCCATGCAGGAGGCGTTCCGGCAGTGTCACGGCTTGCAGTGCGGGTTCTGTACAACCGGCATGGTGATGAGTGCGGTGGGCTTGTGCCAAGGCCAGCCCGATCTCTCTGAAGCCGAGATCCGCGAGGGTCTGGAGGGCAACCTCTGCCGGTGCACGGGCTACCACAATATCGTCCGGGCGGTCCGTCAGGGTGCCGCCGCCATGAAGTCCGCCTGAGGAGAACAATGATGGGTGCGACCGATTTCGCGAACCTTCCCCATATTGGCGAGGCCCTGGTCCGCAAGGAAGACTACCGCTTCCTGACCGGTGCGGGCCAGTACACCGATGATATCGACCTGTCCGGTCTGACCTACGCAGTCTTTGTCCGCTCGCCGCATGCGCATGCACGCATCCGCTCGATCGACAAATCGGCTGCCCTGGCCGCGCCGGGAGTCATTGCAATCTTTGACGGTCAGGACGTGGCCTCGGACAAGATCGGCGGTTTGCCCTGTGGCTGGCTGATTACCAGCACGGACGGCACGCCCATGAAGGAGCCGCCCCATCCGGTGCTGGCCCAGGGCAAGGCCCGTTACGTTGGTGATCACGTTGCGATCGTCATTGCCGACACGCTCGAGGCCGCCCGCAATGCGTCCGAACTCGTTGTCGTTGACTACGAGGAGCTCGCCTCGGTGGTGGATACCGGCCGAGCACAGGCCGCCGACGCGCCTCGCGTGCACGACGAACTGACCGACAACAACTGCTACCGCTGGGCGATTGGCGACAAGGCGCAGGTCGAGGCGGCCTTTGCTCAAGCCGCCCACGTCACTCGCCTGGATCTGGTCAACAACCGCCTGGTGCCCAATGCAATGGAACCGCGTGCGGCCGTGGCGCAGTACAACCGTGCGGGGGACGACTACACGCTCTGGGTGTCCAACCAGAACCCCCATGTCGAACGCCTCTTGATGACGGCCTTCGTGATGGGTCTGCCTGAGCACAAGGTCCGGGTGATCGCACCCGATGTCGGGGGCGGTTTCGGATCCAAGATTTATCTGTATGCCGAAGATGTCTGTCTCACCTGGGCATCGAAAAAGATCAATCGTCCGATCAAGTGGACCTGCGAGCGGTCCGAGGCCTTCCTGTGCGATGCGCATGGCCGCGATCACGTCAGTCACGCCGAACTGGCGATGGACAAGGACGGCAAGTTCCTGGCGCTGCGTGTCCATACCGACGCGAACATGGGCGCCTATCTGTCCACCTTCGCGAGCTGTGTTCCGACCATCCTGTACGCGACGCTGCTCGCGGGCCAGTACACCACACCGCAGATCTACGCTGAGGTGCACGCCTGGTTCACGAACACCTCGCCGGTCGATGCCTACCGAGGTGCGGGGCGGCCCGAAGCCACCTACCTGCTCGAGCGGATTGTGACCCGCGCGGCCTGGGAAATGGGGCTCTCACAGGATGAGATCCGGCGCCGGAACTTCATCACGACCTTCCCCTACCAGACGCCGGTCGCACTGCAGTACGACGTCGGTGATTATCCGGCCTGCCTCGAGAAAGCCAACGGTCTGGCGGACGTGGCGGGCTTTGCGGCGCGCCGCAAGGACAGCGAGGCGCGCGGCCTGCTGAGGGGCATTGGCTATTCCAGTTACATCGAGGCCTGCGGGATCGCTCCGTCGAACATCGCGGGGGCGCTGGGTGCCCGTGCGGGCCTCTTCGAGGTCGGCGAGGTCCGGGTTCATCCGACAGGCAGCGTCACGGTGTTCACCGGCTCTCACAGCCACGGCCAGGGTCACGAGACCACGTTTGCACAGGTCGTGGCCGCGCGCTTGGGCATCAGTCCCGATCAGGTCGACATCGTTCACGGTGACACCGGACGGGTGCCCTTTGGAATGGGCACCTATGGTTCGCGGTCGATCTCCGTGGGTGGTGCGGCCATCATGCGCGCGCTCGACAAGATCGAAGCGAAGGCGAAAAAGATTGCGGCGCACTTGCTTGAAGCAAGCGATGCCGACATCGATTTCGCGGGCGGCGAGTTCACGGTCAAGGGGACGGACAAGAAGATCCCGTTTGCTCAAATTGCCTTGACGGCCTACGTCCCGCACAACTATCCCCTGGACAAGCTCGAGCCGGGCCTCAATGAGACCGCGTTCTACGATCCGACCAATTTCACCTTCCCGGCCGGCACCTACATCTGCGAGGTGGAGATCGATCCGTCGACCGGCGAGGTGCGTGTTGACCGGTTCACAGCGGTCGATGACTTTGGCACGATCATCAATCCCCTGATCGTCGAGGGCCAGGTGCACGGCGGTCTCGCCCAGGGGATCGGGCAGGCCTTGCTCGAGCAGTGTGTGTACGACCGCGAGACCGGACAGCTGCTGACGGGCTCGTTTCAGGATTACGCGATGCCGCGTGCCGACGATTTTCCCGACTTCAAGATCGGCCACGTCTGCACGCCGAGCACGGTGAATCCGCTGGGGACCAAAGGGTGTGGAGAGGCCGGTGCCATCGGCTCCCCGCCTGCGGTGATGAATGCGGTGCTGGATGCGCTGGCCCCCCTGGGCGTGCGCGATCTCGATATGCCCGCGACGCCGTCGCGCGTTTGGCAGGCCATTCAGTCGGCCCGCACGGCCTGACGACCGACAGAGGAGCTTATCCACCATGTATGCATTCCACTATGAACGGCCCGCCGATGTGGCGGCAGTCGAGCGTGCGATGTCGGGCGGCGCTCAGGCCCTGGCGGGCGGTCAGACCCTGATCGCGTCGATGAAACTGCGCTTGTCGCAACCGGGCTCGTTGGTCGATCTGGGGGGGCTGGCTGAGTTGCGCGGGGTCTGCCGCGAGGGCGATACCCTGGTGATTGGCGCCATGACGCGTCATGCGGACGTTGCCGCGCATCCGGAGGTCAATGCGCTCATTCCCGGGCTCGCCCGTCTCGCGGGAGGCATTGGTGACCGTCAGGTCCGGGCGATGGGAACCCTGGGCGGCTCGGTCGCCAATAACGATCCCGCCGCCTGCTATCCCAGCGCGGTGCTGGCTTTGGGTGCGACCCTTCGCACCACGCGCAGGCAAATCGCCGCCGACGAATTCTTCCAGGGGGTGTATTCGACGGCCCTCGAACCTGGAGAACTGATCACCTCGATTGCTTTTCCGATTCCCAGGGCTGCGGCCTATGCGAAGTTCCGGCAGCGGGCATCGCGTTTTGCGCTGATCGGCGTCTTTGTGGCCGATACGGGTCAGGGCGTTCGTGTGGCGATCACCGGGGGCGGAAACGGTGTCTTTCGGCATGCAGGACTCGAAGCTGCGCTGTCCGCCGACTTCCGTCCAGAAGCCGTTGATGCGGTGACGATCGATCCGTCAAGCCTGGGCAGCGATCTGCACGCCACCGCCGAGTATCGTGCACAGCTGATTCGGGTGCAGACTCAGCGGGCGGTTCGGCAGGCGCATGCTTGACCCCCAAGCGCGTTTCCAAACGGTTGACGAGCTGGCCGGCGCCCTCGAGGGCGTCGGCTATTTTGCGCCGCGCTCGCTCTGTACGGCGGTCCTCCTTGCCCTGCGGCTCGAGCGGCCGCTACTGCTTGAGGGCGAGCCCGGGGTGGGCAAGACTGAACTGGCGAAGGCGCTTGCCCGCATTCTCGGGCGCCCCCTGATCCGGCTGCAGTGCTACGACGGCATGGAACAGCGCGAAGCACTGTACGAGTGGAACCATGCGGCCCAGTTACTGCATATGCGGGCGGTTCAGGATCAGGTCAGCGGCGAGGCGCTCGAGCGTGAGATCTATCAGGCGCGCTACCTGATCCGGCGACCCTTGCTTCAGGCGCTCGAGGCGCCTGAACCGGGGGCCGTTTTGCTGATCGACGAGGTTGACCGTGCAGACGAACCCTTCGAAGCCTTTTTGCTCGAGTATCTGGGCGAGTATCAGGTCAGCATTCCCGAACTCGGCACGATTGAGGCGCGTCACACGCCGGTGACACTGCTGACCAGCAACCGCACCCGGGATCTCAACGATGCGGTCAAGCGCCGCTGTCTCTACCAGTGGCTGGACTATCCGGACCGCGACCGTGAACTCGCAATCATCCGGGCTCAGGTGCCGCAGGCCAGTGCTTCGCTCAGCGCCCAGGTCGCCGATTTCGTGACCCGGCTCCGTTCCCAGCCTTTTGCCGATGCGTTCCAGCGGGCGCCCGCCATTGCCGAGGCGGTTGAATGGGCGAAGGCGCTGGTGGCCCTGGACACCCTGAACATCGACCCTGAGGTCGTCCAGCACACCGCCGGGGTTCTGTTCAAGCAGCGGGATGATGTCGCGGCACTCACGACGATGCTCGACAGTCTGCTCGCGCCCCAGTCTTCCTGATCTCGGCGATGCTGCTGGGCGATGCCCGGTCGGGCAAACTGCCGGACAACCTCAGTGGCTTTGGCCGGGCGTTGCGACGCGCTGGGCTACCGATCGACAGTAGCCTGATGGCGCTGGGCGTGCGTGCTGCAGAGATCGTCGGGATCGATCGTCGGGAGGATCTCCGTAGCGCGCTTCGCAGTGTGCTGGTCAGCCGGCAGCAGGATGTGCAGGTTTTTGACCAATTATTCGACGCCTGGTTTCGCGATCCCGAAGTCGCCCAGCAGTTGCTCGCCCAGATGCTGCCGCAGGCGCCCGCCCCCGCCCTGAACCGTCGCAAGCCCCGGGTTCAGGAGGCGCTCGCCCCGCCTCGCGCCTCGACCCAGGCGCCGCCGGCGCGGGAGGACGAGGTTCAGTTGGATGCGGCCATGACGGCGAGTGACCTGAAGCGTCTGCGACAGGCCGATTTCGCCGCGATGAGTGCCAGCGAGTACCGCCTGGTCGAGCGACTGGTTCGAGACATTCGGCTGGAATGGCCGGCGGTTGCGTCGCGAAGGACTGATGCCGGCGCGCACGGGGCGCGACCGCACTGGCCGCAGACCATTCGTCATGCCTTGCGTCATGAGGGTGAGATGCTGAGGCTGGTCCGCCGGCAGCGTCGGGACGAGCCGCTCCCCATCCTGATCCTGGTGGACATTTCGGGATCGATGGAGCGTTACGCGCGCCTGATGCTCGCCTTCCTGCATCGGGCGACGCAGCGTCGACGACGCGCGGTGTTTGCCTTTGGAACCCGGTTAACGG
>JBDLRB010000231.1:0-3287 GCA_039800205.1 Pseudomonadota bacterium
CGACTTTCCCGAAGAATTGCCGGTCTCCGCACAGCGTGACCGGATCGTCACCGCGATTCGCGAGCATCCGGTGGTGATCGTCTGCGGTGAGACCGGTTCGGGCAAGACGACGCAACTGCCCAAGATCTGCGCGCTGGCCGGCGGGGGTACGCACGGCCTGATCGGTCACACCCAGCCCCGGCGGATTGCGGCCACCTCGGTTGCGGCCCGGATTGCGCAGGAACTGGGTTCGCCGCTGGGCACACACGTGGGCTACAAGATCCGTTTTGGCGAACAGTTTTCGGCCGGGGCGACGATCAAGCTGATGACCGACGGCGTACTGCTCGCCGAAAGTCAGCGTGATCCACTTCTGCGGCAATATGACACCCTGATCGTTGACGAGGCCCACGAGCGCAGTCTCAATATCGATTTCCTGCTGGGCTATCTGAAGGGGCTGCTGAACGGTCCACGCAGACATGATCTGAAGCTGGTGATCACCTCGGCCACCATTGATGCGGAACGTTTTGCCGCGCATTTCGCGGTCGATGGACGGGTTGCGCCGGTCATCGAGGTGTCGGGACGGCTCTACCCGGTCGAGATCCGTTATCAGGGTTTTGACGAGACCCATCGTGATGACGATGACGAAACTGACCTGCCGTCGCGAATCGATGAGGCGATCGAGACGCTGTGGCGCGAGGCGCCGGGGGACGTGCTGGTGTTCCTGCCGGGCGAGCGCGAGATCCGCGATGTGGCCGAGCATCTGCGTCGTCTGTGCGCGCGCGAGCAGGCCGCGCGCAGCTACAGCCCCTGGGCGCGCGGCGGGGTCGAGGTGTTGCCCCTCTTCTCGCGGCTTTCGGCGGCCGACCAGCACCGGATCTTTGCACCCTCGAATGGCCGGCGGATCGTCCTGTCGACCAACGTTGCCGAGACCTCGCTGACCGTCCCCGGGATCCGTTATGTGGTCGACAGCGGGCTGGCGCGCGTCAAGCGTTATCGCTATCGCGGTAAGGTCGAACAATTGCAGATTGAACCCGTCTCGCAGGCCGCCGCCAATCAGCGGGCGGGGCGGTGCGGGCGGGTGGCGGATGGGGTCTGTATCCGCCTCTACGATGAAATGGATTTTCAGGGGCGGGCGCGTTTCACCGATCCGGAGGTCCTGCGGTCTTCGCTGGCAGGCGTCATTCTGCGGATGAAGGCGCTCCGCCTGTCCGATATCGAATCGTTTCCGTTCCTCGATCCCCCGCCCCGGCGAGCGATCGTGGATGGCTTTGCCCTGCTGCATGAGCTGGGTGCGGTCGACGAGCGGCAGCGCCTGACCCGGGTGGGCGAGCAACTGGCGCGCTTACCGGTCGATCCGCGGATCGCGCGGATCCTGCTCGCCGGCCATGAGCGCGGCTGTCTCCGCGAGGTCCTGATCGTCGCGTCGGCACTCTCGGTTCAGGACCCGCGCGAGCGACCCATGCAGTCGCCTCAGGCCGCGGACGCCATGCATCGGCGCTTCGCCGACGAACACTCGGACTTCGTTGCCTTCCTCAAGCTTTGGGACTACTGGCAGGCGGCGACGGCCGATCGAGAGTCCAATCGAAAGCTCGCACAAAAGCTCGAGCGCGAATTTCTGTCGGCCCGGCGGCTGCGTGAGTGGCAGGACATTCACTCGCAGCTCTCGCAATTGGTGCGTGAGTTACGCTGGACGGTCAATGCGGAGCCCGCACCGCTTGACTCGCTGCACCGGGCACTGTTGACCGGGCTCCTGGGCAATCTGGGTTTCAAGCCGGTGGACGAACCCCTCTATGCGGGTACGCATCAGGTGCGTTTTGCGATTCATCCGTCGTCGGGTCTGACCAAGAAGACACCGCGCTGGTTGATGGCAGCGGAGATCGTCGATACGGCTCGAATCCTCGCCCGAACCGTGGCCCGGATCGATCCCCAGTGGGTCGAGCAGGCCGCAGGGCACTTGATCCAGCGAAGCTGGGCCGATCCGCATTGGTCCAAACAGCTTGGGCAGGCGGCCGAGTATGAGCGCGGGGTCCTGTACGGCCTCGTTTTATACGCGCAGCGTCGCGTGGCGCTTGCCCCGCGCGAGCCTGCACTCGCCCGTGAACTGTTGATCCGCGAGGGCCTCGTGGGTGAGGGTGTCGATTCTGACAAGTTGCCTTTTTTGAAGCACAACCGGCGGCTGGTGGCCGAACTCGAGAAGCTCGAGGAAAAAATCCGGCGCCCGGATCTGCTGGTCGACGAGCGCTTGCTGGCGGACTGGTATGACGCCCGTTTACCCGCAGACATGGTCTCGGTCATTGCCTTGGAGCGCTGGTATAGACAGTCGGATGAATCGGTTCGAAAGTCGCTCTTGCTGTCTCGGGTGCAGTTGCTGAGGCGAGACGCGGAAGGGGTCGACAGCGCAGATTTTCCAAGGCGTCTGACGATGCGGGGGGCGAGCTTCGAACTCGAATACCGGTTCGACCCCGGCGCGGAGGATGACGGCGTGACGATGACGGTCCCCGTGATCCTGCTCAATCAGATTGATCCGCAACGTTGCGAGTGGCTGGTGTCGGGCATGCTGCGTGACAAGGTACTGGCGTTACTCAAGTCCTTGCCGCCGCGGCTTCGGCGGGTCGCCGTGCCCCACGCCGACTATGCTCGGGAATTTGTCGAGCGCTGGTCGGATCGGGTGGGATCACTCTCGCTGCAGGCGGCACTGCTCGACGATCTGGCCGCGCAGCGGGGGGTCCGTCCTCAGCCAGAGGACTTCCGCGTCGAGACCATTGCAGCCCATCTGTTCATGCGCTTTGTTGTGATTGATGCCCATGGGCGCAGGTTGGGCGCGAGCCGCAACCTGGCGCAACTGCGGGCCGAGCACGGCGAACGTTCACAAGGCGCTTTCCGCCAGGCGCTCTCTGAACTCTCGGCGCGGGATCTGTCGCTGACCCCGATCAAAGAGCGGGAAAACGAATCGGCGTCTGCCCCGCCCAGGGCACCGTCGTTCGATGCCTCGTCCGCACCCGCCCCCGACAGGGGCACCGCGTCGATGGTCTCGGTTCGTCAGGCGGGCGCGCGCTACACCGCCTGGGACTTCGGATCCTTACCCGAACTGCTGGAGCTCGAGCAACGGATCGACGGTCGCCGACAAACCCTGATCGGCTATCCGGCGTTGATCGATCGGGGGGACGCCGTCGAGCTGGGTGTCTTCGATGATGATCAACAGGCGCGCGGGGAGCATCGACGCGGTCTGGTGCGACTGTTTGCGCTCGCTCTGAAAGATCCGTTGAAGTATTTTGAGCGAAACATCCCCGATTTTCAAAGAATATCGA
>JBDLRB010000232.1:0-5671 GCA_039800205.1 Pseudomonadota bacterium
CTGGGGCGCAACCGCATCGTGTTTCTTGGCGATCTCGACCCGCCAGAGGCCATGCAGCGACATCGCGGCTACCTCGAAGCGCTCGCAAAGTCCGGGATCGCTGTCGATCCGGACCTCATCATGGACGCCCATTTCGAGGTCGAGTCGGCCGAGGCCTCTGTCGATGGCCTCATTCGGCGGGGCCTGAAGTTCGACGGCATTGTCTGCGCTTCGGACCAGATCGCGCTCGGCGCGGTTCGTGCCCTGTTGCACGCCAACCTGCGGGTGCCCGAGGATGTCTCGGTCATCGGGTTCGATAATGTGCCGTTCAGCCGTTACAGCCGCCCGGCTCTGTCCACGATCGCCCAGGATACGATGAAGGCGGGCCGGCTTCTGGTGTCCAAACTGCTCGACAATTCCGGGGACGCGGTCGGTCGCTCGGAACGCATTCCCACCGATCTGATCGTACGTGAGAGCTGCGGCGGCTGAGTTCATCCGGACGCGCCCGCGAGCACCATCCCAGCCATCGGTGGCAAGACCCCGGGCTGCGCAGCCTCGAGATTGACCGCCTCGATGATCCGAAGCCCCGGCGGTGTCGTCCACTCTACAGGGCCGTGACCAAGGTTGAACACGCACAGCAGACGCTCACCGCGAAACAGTCGTTCGAAGCAAAGCAGGTCCCGGTCGGCCTCCAGAAGGTTCATTTCGCCGAGCAGCAGCGAGCTGTGTGCCTTGCGAAAGGCAACCAGGCGTCGCGTTGTGTGAAGCATGGAGGACAGATTGCCCTCCTGCCGGTCCACGGACAGTGGGAGATGGACCGGATCGATCGGCAACCAGGGCTCGACGGTCGAAAAGCCGGCCTGGGGTTGCTCTGCCTTCCAGGGCAGGGGTGTCCGGGCACCATCCCGGCCGAGGGTCCGGGGCCAGTTGGCGATGGCCTCTGGATCGACCAGCCGCTCGAAGGGGACATTGGCCTGGGGCAGGGCGAGTTCCTCGCCCTGATAGATGAAGACATTCCCCCGCATGGTCATCAGCAGGAGCATCGCCATCTCGGCGAAGGCCTTGAGGTCGCGGCCCTCAGCCCAACGGGAGATGGCGCGTGGTGCGTCGTGGTTCGAGAAGGTCCAGGAAGGCCATCCCTGGCCGGCGCGGCCCTGCCATGTCTCTGCGCCCTCGCGCACCAGCGCGGGGGCTAGCCGGGGAGCGTAGAGGTAGAGGAACCCGTAGGCGCTGTTCAGGTGACGCTCGCCCTCGGTAAAGGTCTGCATCTCCTGGTCGGCATGGTCACCGCCGACTTCGGCCACGCTGAACCGGCCACCCCGGCTGTCGGTCAGGGCCCGGATTCTTACCAGGAAGTCGACGATTCCCGGGTGGGACTGGTTGTAGAGCTTGTCCTGGAAATCGAACGGTCGGGTGCGTTGGCCACCGGGTGGTGCCGGCGGATTGTCCCGCAGCTGCGGGTCGTGCATGGCGAAATTGATGGCGTCAAAGCGGAAGCCGTCAACGCCACGGTCCAGCCAGAAGCGGGCGACCTCAAGCAGGGCGTCCTGGACTGCCGGATTGTGCAGGTTGAGTTGCGGCTGCTCCGGCAGGAAGTTGTGCATGTAATACTGGCCGCGTCGGGCATCCCAGGTCCAGGCCGGACCGGAGAAGACGGACTGCCAGTTGTTGGGTGGCGATCCATCGGGACGCGGGTCAGACCAGACATACCAGTCCGATTTGGGCCCGCTGCGGGCCTTGCGACTGTCATGGAACCACGGATGCTGGTCCGATGTGTGCGCAAAAACCAGATCGGTGATGATCTTGAGGCCGAGGGCATGGGCGCGCGCGATCAGGCGATCGAAATCGGCCAGGGTTCCGAATACGGGATCGACGTCGCAATAATCTGCCACGTCATAGCCGAAATCCTTCATGGGCGAGGTGAAGAAAGGGCTGAGCCAGATGGCGTCGACGCCGAGCGAGGCGATATGATCGAGGTTCCGGGTAATGCCGGGCAAATCCCCGATGCCGTCGCCGTTGGTATCAGCGAAACTGCGAGGATAGACCTGATAGATCACAGCACCGCGCCACCAGTCGGCAGCGCTGGCAAGGGACGGTTGTCGTTCGAGAATATGGGCGGTCACGCTGGGCTTTCGGAGACGCAAACGAGATAGCCCAGAGCGGGCAGGGAGAGAGAGACGACGCCCGGAGCCGTGCTGCGGGACGGGCAGGCGCCGATCAGCGATTGCCATGCCGCAGAATCGGCCTCGACCGAGACATTGACCTCGCGAGCTTCGGTCGCCGTGTTGAACACCACCAACGTCTCTCCCCGGGAATCGAGGCGGGAGAGTGCCAGAACGCCCGGGGTCTGGTCGGCCGAACGGACCACCACACGACCTCGCCGCAGTCGCGCGTCCGCCGCGCGCGCCGCGGTCATGACGGCGATGCGCCGGTAAAGGTCCGCCTCGGTGTCGAAGGGCCCTGAAGCCGTGCCTATCCGTCGGTCGTCGGCGTAGGATGGCGTCTGCGTCTCGAACATGTCCTGCCTCGATCGCCGATCATCCCCGTCGCCGGTAAAGCCCTGCTCATCACCGTAATAGATCACCGGTACGCCCCGCCCGAGCACAATCAGGGCATGGGCGAGCGCGGCTCGATCCAGCAACTCGGCATCGGCAATGGTCGGCCTCTCCCTGAGGATCAGGTGTCCGATACGGCCCATGTCATGGTTGCCGACGAAGGTCGGCAGCCGCAGGGCGGCCGCGGCACCACCCGCGTAGACCGGATCGGCGTTGAGGACCCGGGCAATGCGGTCCGGACCTGCGGTTCCCGCAACCGTCTCCTGGACCGCGCGCTGCCAGGCGAAATCCAGAACGCTCGGCAGGGTATCGACCTGGGTGTGGCGGGCCAGTTCGCCGGGCTCGAAACCGTATACCTCTCCGAAAATGTGGAAGTTCGGGATCCCGGCTGCCCGCGCGCGTTCCAGGATGGCCGGGACAAACGCTTGCCAGAACTCGGGATTGACATGTTTGGCGGTGTCGATCCGGAACCCGTCGATCCCGTAGGTCTCGATCCAGGACGCGTACAGTTCGATGAAGCCCGCGACGACGCGGGGATGCTCGGTCATCACGTCGTCAAGTCCGGCGAAATCGCCGTCCAGCGCACTTTCGCCGTACCAGGCGCTGTTGCCGCGGTTGTGATACAGGCCGACCTCATTGAGCCAGGCCGGTGCCTTGATGTCCGTCTCACCCGCCGGGACATAGGGGCTGTAGGCATAGTCGGGCCGCGTCAGCCGGGCGAAATCCTCAACCGATCCGTCCCCGACAAAACCGGCGTTGATGGCCTCGCCTGAAACGCCGCCCCTGCGCTGGACCGGGTAGTCACGGGCCCAGCGATAGCTGCAGTCATTGGCCGGGCATTCGCGATACTGGATCACATCGGCCGTGTGATTGATCACGATGTCCAGATAGACTTTCATGCCGCGGGCGTGAGCGGCGTCGACGAGGGCCCGGAACTCTGAGTCCGTGCCGAAATGGGGGTCCACGCGGGTGAAGTCGGTGATCCAGTAGCCGTGATAGGCTGCGCTTTCCTGGCCGGGCGGTCCCTGCACCGGCTTGTTCTGAAAGATGGGGGCAAGCCAGAGAGCGGTCGCCCCCAGGCCGCGGATATAGTCGAGCCGACCGGTCAGGCCTGCGAGATCGCCGCCGTGGAAAAAGCCGGGATCGGTCGGATCGTAGCCGGTGACCAGACGGTCGCCCGACAACCCGCCCCGGTCGTTTGAAGGGTTCCCGTTGGCGAATCGGTCAGGCAGCAGAAAATAGATGACCTCGTCCTCGGCGGGCCGCTCGCGGAGCGCGCGCAGGGGGTCGGGGGCGCTTTGGGCGGATGAGGGACCGACGAGTCCCGCCCATGCCAGCGCGACGAGGGTGGCAAGCACGCCGGCACGTGTTCCTTTCCGGACGCGGAGGGATTTGCTCATCGTTTGGCGTTCCTCGAGCGCCGGGAGCCCTTTTGACCCGCAGCAAAGTTTGCAAGATTTTGCAGCGGAGTTGCTGGCTGTCAATCCGAATGATGTCAGGGTCGAAAATGCGGCAGCGCAAGGAAGGATTGCCTTGTGCACTGCAACAGAGCCGGTCGCCGCCGTCACATTTTGGCCACGTAGCCGCAAGAGGCGGCGGATAGCGGCTTGCAAGGTTTCCGAAACTTTGCATTACTTTGCGGTGAAACCGGACGCTTCGCGAGAAAAGCGGCGGCCCAAGGGAGAATGATGATGAACTACCAGGTCACCCGGCGCGCGCGCCTCCTCGCCGGCGCCGCCTTCGGCGCTATCGGCATTCTGACGGTCGCGGGCGCTGCCGTCGCCCAGGAGACGCCTCAGGACGGCACCGAGGCGCAGGAGATCGATGAAGTCATCGTGACCGGCATCCGGGCCTCGATCCAGAGCTCGATCGCCGCCAAGCGCAACAACACCTCCATCGTCGAGGTCGTGACGGCCGAAGACATCGGCAAGCTGCCGGACGTCTCCATCGCCGAATCGCTGGCCCGTCTGCCGGGTCTGACGGCTCAACGTCTCGATGGCCGCAGCCAGGTGATCTCGATCCGGGGCCTGGGCCCCGACTTCACCACCGCCCTTCTGAATGGCCGCGAGCAGGTCTCGACCGGCGACAACCGCGGTGTGGAGTTCGATCAATATCCGTCGGAACTGCTGTCCGGTGTGACCGTCTACAAGACGCCGGACTCGGCGCTGGTGGGGCAGGGTCTTGCCGGCACGGCAGATCTTCAGACGATCCGCCCCCTGGCCTATGGCCGTCGCGCCTTTGCCGCCAATGTCCGCTATGAGCTGAACGACATCGGTGCCCTGAACGCCGGGACGACGGATAACGGCACCCGTTACAGCGTGTCCTACATCGACCAGTTCGCCGATGACACCATCGGTATCGCCCTGGGCTATGCCCACATGGGCTCGCCCTACCAGTCCGAGCGTTTCAACGCCTGGGGCTATCCGGATATCGCGCCCGGTGTCCGGGTCATCGGCGGCACGAAGCCTTATGTGATGTCGTCCGAGCTCGAGCGTGACGGCTTCATGGGGGTCGTCGAGTTCCGGCCCAATGACCAATGGCACACGACGATCGACGCCTTCTATTCGAAGTTTGACAACACCCAGATCCTGCGCGGCATCGAGTTTCCGCTGCAGTGGTCATCGGCTTCGCTTCAGCCGGGACGAACCGTCACCGACGGCCTGGTCACCCAGGGCACGTTCAACAACGTGCGCGGTGTCGTACGCAATGACGTGAACACCCGCGAAAGCGAGGTCAAGGCGCTGGGCTTCAACACGGAGTATACCCCGAACGATCGCTGGACCCTCGTTGCGGACGTCAGCTTCTCCAGCGTCGACCGCACCGACCAGATCATCGAAAGCTACGCCGGCACGGGCGACAACGGATCGGGCGCTGCGGATTCGCTGACCTTCCGGATCGACGGCAACGGCATTCCTCAGTTCGATAACACGCTGAACTACGCCGACTTCAACCTCATCCGCCCGAGCAGCCCCCAGGGCTGGGGCGGGGATGTGATCCCCGGCGGTCAGGACGGCTATCTGAACAGCCCGACGGTCACCGACGAACTGTTCGCGACCCGTCTGCAGGCCACGGCGCATCTGACGGATGGCCCGGTCACTTCGGTGGACTTCGGCGTCAACTACAACACGCGGGAGAAG
>JBDLRB010000233.1:0-3810 GCA_039800205.1 Pseudomonadota bacterium
CGAATTTTCGCGTCCACACCGGTGGCTCGCGGAGCGCGGTCGGATCACTGAGGAAAGTAACGCCTGGCAGTATCGCTTTGTCGACCTGGTCGATCCCGAGGACGGACACACGGTTCTACAACTCGAACATGAAATCCGCAGCCTGACCCACCCCTTGTTCGGACGCGCGCTGGTCAACCGTAATCCGGCGATGAGCCCCAACGGCTTTGCCGCAGGCCTTGAACATCGACCTTGGGTCCACATCCCATGAAAATACTGATCATCAATCCAAATATCTCCCAGAGCGTGTCTGACCTGATCGCGGGCGAGGCCGCCCGGACCGCATCGCCGGGCACGCAATTGACAACCCTCACCGCAACGTCGGGCGTGGCCTACATCGAGACGCGATTCGAGGCCTTGCTGGGTGCCTGGTCGGTCGCCCAGCTTGCTGCGGAGCATCTGGGGGATCACGATGCTCTGATCATCGCTGCATTCGGTGACCCCGGGCTGATGGCGATGCAGGAAGTACTGCCCTGTCCGGTCGTGGGTTTGACCCAGGCTTCACTTGCCAGCGCATCGCTCTTGGGCAACCGGATCTCGATTGTGGCGATCTCGAGCCGCATTCGGGTGTGGTACCGGGAAACCGTCGCGCAGTACGGGCTGCTTGGGCGGCTCGCCAGTATCCGTGGCCTGGACGAGCCGCTCACAGACATCGGCGCCGTTCAGCAAGATCAGGCCGCTCGTCTGGTCGAGATCGCCCACCGATGCGTGAACGAGGACGGCGCGGACGTCATTATTCTGGCGGGGGCTCCGCTTGCGGGGCTTGCCCGCCAGGTGGGCGCCCAGTTGCCCGTCCCGGTCGTCGATGGCGTCTCCAGCGCCGTTCGTCAGGCCGAGGGTTTGATCCGGCAGCGGCCGCAGCGCGCGCGGGCCGGCAGCTTTGCGCCGCCACCGAACAAGCCTCATTCAGGCCTTCCGCCCGCGCTGGCCGCAATGCTCGAACGCTCGCGTTCTGCATCGTGATGGCTGCTGCATGAGGACGCGTGCCGGCGCTGCGAGCCTGTTGGACGAACTGAGCGTGCCCGTGGTCCAGGCGCCGATGGCGGGTGGGGTCAGTACGCCTCTGCTGGCCGGTGCGGTGGCCGCGGCGGGAGCGGTGGGTAGCCTGGGCTTTGCCTACAGTTCGGCTGAACGGATTGCAGCCGATCTCGAAGCGGCTGGATCCTGCGCTCGTGGCGGCCCGATCAACGCCAATTTCTTCCTGTTTCAACCCGTGCCGGAGGGGGCGGGTGCGGGCCCTGCAGCAGAGCATGCCCGTGCTGCACTGGACGAGTTGCGGGTCGGATCCGGACTGCAGGCGCCCGTCGTACAGCTCCCGGGTCCGCCCTGGTTTCCGGACTTGACTGAGCAACTTGAGCCCGTCTGGGATCTGCGTCCGGCGATTCTCAGCTTCCATTTCGGTGTGCCCTCGCAGTGGGTCATCGAGCGTGCGCATCAGCTGGACATCGCCGTCGCCGTGACCGCCACTCAAGTGGACGAGGCCAAGAGAATCCAGGATTCAGGCGTGGACTGGGTGGTCGCGCAGGGCGTCGAAGCGGGTGGGCATCGGGGGCTGTTCGACCCCAGTGGGCCGGATCAGCGTCTCGAAACCGAGACGCTCGTTCGCGGTCTTCGGCTTGCCGGGTTGCGAATACCGATCGTTGCTGCGGGGGGCGCGATGGACGGGCACGACATTCAACGATTGATCTCCGTCGGAGCCACTGCGGTGCAGATGGGGACGGCCTTCCTGTGCTGTCCCGAGTCCGGTGCCAGTGCGGTACACAAGCGCTTGTGCGCGGACGGTCATGACCGTGGAACGGACTTTACAACCGGCTTTTCGGGGAGGCCTGCGCGAGGTATCCGCAATCGATTCATGGACGCCGCAGCGGACGCCCCAGTGTTACCCTTCCCACTTCAAAATACGATGACCGCCCGCCTGCGCGCTGCGGCCGTGGCCGTGGGCGATCCCGAATACCAAAGTCTTTGGGCCGGCACGGGTTACCGCCGCGCAAGAGCCGTTGGGGCAGGCGAATTGGTTCGTCTGCTGGCGGCTGAATGGAGGTCCTGATTGGATTTTGTTTGTGTGCTCAAGACGGGAGGGGCCTACTCTGTCACGCACGTCGAGGCCTTGAGGGATTTGCTGCTTCGCTTCAACCCCGATGCAAGGCTTTACTGTCTGACCGATGAGCGCCGTCCGATCGAAGGTGTGATCTCGCAACCTCTTCGGCACGACTTGCCGGGCTGGTTTTCCAAGCTTGAGATATTCGAACTTGATCTGCCCTCATTCATTTACGTCGACCTCGACGTCATCATTACGGGACCCATCAGCCTGCACATTCCCTCGGGACTGTGGTTGTTGCGTGGGTTCAAGGGTCACGGAGTCAATTCGAGCGTGATGCTGGTGAACGGTCATTTTGCGTCCCTCACCCAGGACTTCCTGCAGAATCGTGATCAAGCGATCCGGGATTACACAACGGCGGGGCGCGGCTGGGGCGATCAGGATTTCATCCGGGATTCGGGGCTGATGAGTGGGTTCATTCAGGATTGCTGCCCGGGCTTGGCCGGTTCCTGGAGGCAATCGCTCAATTATCGAATGGGCGTGATCGATGATGCGCCCTCCATCCTCGTTTTTCACGGACAACCCAAACCCGAACAGGTCCGATTCCAGGTGCTCGGCCCCCATCGAATTCGTCTCTTCGCATTTCGGTACCTGCCGCAGTTTCTCTTTTATCGATTCCGACGGCGGAGTGTCGGAGCATGACGCCTGCTGCGGATCCCGAAGTGATCGTCTTCAATCTGAAGCGTCGATTTACCGGCGTGTCGGCGACGGTCAATGCCCTGGTACCGATCCAGCAGAAGCGCTGGCGTCTGATGTATTGCGGGACTGATTTGCCAAACGGTGTGGTGGGCGCGACGATCCGCCAGGCGCTTGCCGTTTCGCGTCACCCGCCCCGTGACCGCCCGTTCCGAATCTGGCACGTCCGGCGGGATCACGAAATGATGTGGGGCCTGTGGGCGCGCGATGTGCTGCGCTTGCCCGTTCGGCTGGTGTTCACCTCCGCTGCCCAGCATCGTCATGGGTGGTTTCCTCGCTGGTTGATCAGCCGAATGGATGCGGTGATTTCCACGACCCCGCTCGCGGCGTCCTTCGTGCCCAACACCACAGCCGTCGTCCCACACGGGATTGACCTCGGGCGCTTCGTGCCTCCAGCGGACAAGCTTGCCGCCTGGTCCGACAGTGGCTTGCCGGGTCGATACGGCGTCGGCGTGTTTGGTCGGGTACGGCCCGACAAGGGCACGGATATCTTTGTGGACGCCATGATCCAGGCGCTGCCCCGTTTGCCGGAGGTCACTGCGATCGTTGCCGGTCTCGCACAGCCCAGGCATCAGGCCTTCCAGCAGGATCTGATCGATCGTGTCCGTCGTGCGGGGCTGACGGATCGCATTATTTTTCTTGGTGAAGTCCCTGCTGGGGAGGTTCATCGCTGGTACCAGCGATGCCTGGTGTGTGTCGCCTGCCCACGCTACGAACCGTTCGGTCTGACACCGTTCGAGGCCGCTGGCTGCGGTGCTGCGCTCATCTGTTCGCGGACGGGCGCGTTTGATCAACTGGTCGAGCCGGGTATCAGCGGACATCTGGTCGAACTCGAGGATACCGGGGCGATTGCAAGTGGCCTGCACGACCTCCTCAGCGACCCGCGCCGGGCGACCGTGATGGGGCAGTCCGCACGCCGGACCGTCGAGACTCGATTTACGCTTGAGGCTGAGGAGCGGGGGATTGCCGCTGTCTAT
>JBDLRB010000234.1:0-12457 GCA_039800205.1 Pseudomonadota bacterium
CTGCCCCCAGTACGGCAGATCAAAGCCACCCGTCGTCGTGTACGCATCGCTGTACAGGGACACCACATCCGACGCCACCGCCGTCGGCACCGCAGGCGCCGTCGTCGGCGCACTCGGCGCCGCCTCCCCCTGATACAAGCGAACGTAATCCACTTCCATCTGATACGGTGCCACGGCCAGCGCCTGGTCAAAGCCTCCTCCGCCCAGCGAGCCGCCAACCGCAACGTTCATGATCAGGTGGAAGGGCCCATCGAAGGGCCACCGGCTGACATCCCAGTTCTCGCCCTTTTCGTACTTGAAATAGGCTGAGTCGTAATCGCCATCGACGCCAATTCGGATCTCGTCCGGCGACCACCACAACTGATAGGTATGAAAGCGTTCGACGCTGCTGGGCAGGGTTTGCTGCGCCTTGGTCTGGGTGTTCCCATAATCGGCTGCATAGTGCAGCGCGGCCTGCACGGTCTGATCGTTGAAGTAGAGCCCCGACCACTCGACGATATCGATCTCGCCCGACTGGGGCCAGGTACCCTGCGAGCCCAGCATCCAGATCGCGGGCCAGGCCCCCTTTTCGGCGGGCAATTTCGCACGCACTTCGAGATAACCGTAGGGGTCGAGATTCCAGTCGCGCGTGGTCAAGCGCGCAGACGTGATACCGACATCGAAGGGAACAACCTGGCCCTGTGCATTCACCCGATCCTGGGTATTTGTGGCGGTATCGTTGCTTTTGGCAACGATGTGAAGACTTCCGTTTTCAACAAAAACGTTGTCCAGGTCGGTCGTGTAATACTGGGCTTCACCATTTCCCCAGCCTGCCAGATTCCGCTTCGATCCATCCCCAAGATCAGGCGTCCAGACTGAGAAATCCGGAGAGGTCTTGCCCTCGGTATTGAACTCATCGGCGAAGACCAGGCTGTACCCCGCTGGAATCGGATTGCCGGGCAGTTCGGTCGGCTGATCAACGAAGCGGATTTCGTCGATCAGATAGCTTCGGCCGGCCGACGCGGCAACATCGAAATCGAAAAATACGCTGAGCTTGTCGTAGCGGGCATCGAGGTCGATCGCCGCCGTGCCCGGCACTTGTTTGGAAAAGTCAAAGCGCAGCGTCTCCCAGCCCGCAATCGTTGTCACAAGCTCGGTCTCAACGGAAACCGCTGGATCGGACGCATCCTCGAGCTTCAAGCGAACCTTGGTCCCCGCCGCCTCGGACCACACGTCCGCTGTCATCAGTGATTTTCCAGGCTGGAAATTGACCGTCGGAACGCGCTGGCCTGACTCGGTTGCAATCGTGACACCCGCCCAGATTTCGGGCGAGTTGCTCTTGGTGACGCGCAAGACCGCATTGCCCGAATCATCCGGATCGACGGCAAGCACACCCGTGGCGCCGTCAAAGCCCAACAACTGATACGCCTGCGCGCCCCCCTCAAAACTGATCGCAGAAAAATCCTGGGGGGGATTGATGGGTTGGGTCAGCGTCTTGCTGGCCATCGACAGGCCGTCGAAATAGAACACCTCTCCGGCCGCCGGCTGGTTGAAGTCCGGGAAAATGGAGACCTGATCGTAGCTGACCGCCGGATTCAGGGCCACAGGCATCGAATCCCCATACACCGCGACCCAACGCGACATGGGCTGGGCAAAGTCGAACTCCATCCGCTGCCAGCCTGATTGTGTCGTCAGGGTCTCGGCCTCGACAAAATCCCGATCATCGGTCATCAACGGAAAGCTCGAATTCAGATACTGGTGGACCTTGCCCGCCGTCGTGCTCGCCAGCTGCAGTCGAATGGGCATACCCGCCTGAGGGGCGTGGACCCAGAGCGCGAGTTTGCTGTCAGCGGCGGTCACCGGCAGAACCCCCAGCCCGTTGGCCGGATTCAAGGCGACCGTCATCCCGGCATAGGCCGCTGCACCGGTCGGCTTGGTAAATTGCGCCACCGCATTGCCGTCGGACAATTCGACGATACTCGCTTGAGCACCCTCGAAGGGCTCCAATCGAGCGGTCTGCTCTTCGAAGCCCATCACGTCGAAACGATCAACGATCTCAAGACTGACGGGCTTGACGGATACGCTGGTCCCGGCTCCAGCCCAGGCCTCGCGAAGTGTCACCGACTGCTCGCCAAGCGTTGTGCCCGTCGCCCGGACCGTCAATACATAGCGAGAGCCCGAGACAGACTCCAGCCCCACGACCTCCAGTCCGCCGCTCACGAGCAGATCTGCGACCGCAAGGCTGCCTTGAAAATTGGCGACAGCGATCGCGATCTTCGCCTCGGAACCAGGGGCCAGACCCGTCACCGCCACGTTGCCGACGAGACTGAGCGTTGCGGCGGGCGGTAGAGTCGGCAGCTCAATCGACGAGCCCTTCGGTGGCTGCACCGGCAAAGGCAGCACTTCGACCACTGCGACGGGACGATCCGCGCTGATCAGGCCGCCCGTCAAGGCCGACGCCTTCTGCGCAAACGCAGCAGGCCCGAAGTCACTCGCGAGGGCGGCGGACGAACCGTTCTGAGCCACGGCCGCCTGAACCGCTGCGGAGGCCTCGACCTGCGCGATGCGCTGCGCGCGGGCCATCAGACTCAGGCTCTCGATCGCATCGGACGCCTGAGCCGCATCAGCAACCAGCGTATTGGCCGTGGCCGCGACGACGGCAACCGAATCCACGACCGCATTGACCCGAACGAGTTGATCGGCCGCCAGTCCGGCCCCACGCGACGCCTCGACCATCACCGACTTGATCTGATCGGCCGAGGACAGATCAACCCCGGCGGTCGAGGCGGTCTTCACAGCCTGTGCGATGGCACGGGCCATCGCTGCGGAGCCTTCGACGGCCGATCCGGCACCGTCGAGCAGGCTGGCCCCCAGGTCCATCAGGTTGGCCACCTGAACCGCGGCGGCCTTGACCTTCAGCGCCTGAGCAGCGGCCGCTCCGGTACCCATCGAAGCCTCGACAGGATCGAGACGCATGAGATCCGTGGATGCATCCAGCCCAAATGCCCTTCGGGTGTCAGCCAAGGCCTGAGACAACGACGCGCCCGATTCCATCGCAGCGGACACCAGGGTGGTCAGCGGGGTGATCACCAAGGCATCCGCCGGACTCGCGAAATCGTTGGTCACGGGTTGACCGGTCGAGAGATCGGTTCCGCCTGTGCTTCGAATCGGTCCTCCATCGGGGTCGACTACAAGCGTGACCTTGCCGCTCGCATCCGTCAGTGCCGAGCGCTCGCCCGCATCAAGCACGCCATTGCGGTTGTCGTCCTGCCACACAGTCGCACCGGAAATGTAGCCATTGATCAGTTCCAGGGTGGTCTGCGCCGGCTCTCGGGGTGCGATCCCGGCCGAGGATCGACCACCACCCGCCATCGCCAGGCCCGCACCTGCTGCGAGCGCGAACAGGCTGCCCAAGCCCAGGCCGCCGACCCCTCCGGCCCCCTCGCCCGCTTGAGCGTCGCTTCGCGTCGTCGCAGCCCGAACATACAAATCGCCCAGAGGCTCCGGCACGGTCCCGGGCGCGATGCTGCTGGAGACGTCGATCAGGCTCCCGGGAACGGCGTAGTCCGCGCTATCCGTCAGCGGAGTGTCTGGCACGGCCACATGCTCGAGCGCCTGGGCTTCGTCCCTGGACGCTTCGAGACGACGACGCTCGTCCCGGTCGTCGTGCGCCGTCCGGCCCCGTACGCTCGACTCAGAATCCAGGAGTACGTCCATCATCCGCCCCTGATCCAGGGTCGTTTTGGCCACCCGATCCAGGGACGGTGTCACCGCCTCGTGCGCCGTCAGACCGGCGGCCTGAGCCATCTTCGGCGATCGCGGATGCGACGTCGAGCGGGCCATCGTCCCATTCGATCCGTGCTCGACCTGGGTTGAATCGATCTGAACTTCAAGCGGTCGTCGTGCCATGGTGTCACCCTCCAAATTGCGGAATCGCCCCGTTGGGACCGATCCGTCGCGATCTTCGATGATTGATAACGGTTCAAACACTGGCCCGAAGGCCGATTTCTGCCATTTATGAAAGCGGTTTCACATTCAAACTGAACAAAACGGACCATTCACAGACGCCGCTCAGACGCATCAAACCAATGCGTTCGAGCCGCCGTCACAGACAGGGAAAACGCGTCGCCTGAACGCGGCACAGGCTGATCCGCAGCCAGGCGCACGCAAATGAGATCGTCCCAGCCAGGCATCACGCCATACGCGAGCACGCTGTCGCCCAGATGCTCAGTACGTCGTACACGCACGGGCAGCCCGGGCGAGTCCGCCGCACCGATCTGCCAGCTCTCGGGTCGTACGCCCAGCGAGGTCGCGCGCTCCGGATCGGGACAGGCCGACGAGCCCCCCAGACTTTCAGCAGAGACGCGCGTCCCGACCACCTGCCAGCATCGATCCTCGGCCAACCACTGCACGGGCAGGAGATTGATGGGCGGTGACCCCAGAAATCGAGCGGTGAAACGATCGACCGGGCGATCAAACAGGTCGAGGGGTGCACCCACCTGAACGATGGCTCCGCGATTGAAGAGCGCCACTCGATCGCCGAGCGTCATGGCCTCGGTCTGATCATGGGTCACGTAGATCATGGTGGTCCCGAGGGTCTCGTGCAAACGACGGAGTTCAAGCCTCATCTCGACCCGAAGCGCGGCGTCCAGGTTGGACAGCGGCTCATCGAAGAGAAAGACCTTCGGTTGACGTACGATCGCGCGGCCAATCGCCACGCGTTGGCGCTCCCCGCCCGACAGTTGTCGGGGCATCCGATCGAGCAGATGCGCAATCCGAAGCACCTCAGCCGCCCGTCCCACGGATTCGCTGATCACCGCTCGGGCCACTCCAGCCACCCGAAGCGAGAATCCCATGTTGTCGGCAACGTTCATGTGCGGATAGAGCGCGTAGTTCTGGAAGACCATCGCGACCTGCCGCTGAGCAGGGGGCAAGCGCTCGGCACGCTGTCCGCCAATCCAGATCTCACCGCCCCCAACGGTCTCGAGCCCCGCGATCAGCCTGAGCGTGGTCGACTTACCGCACCCGGAGGGACCCACGAAGACCGCAAATTCTCCGTCCTCGACCTGCAGGTCAATTTCGCGCAGGATCTCGTTTGAGCCGAAGGATTTGGACAACTGCCTGAGGCGCACTTCAGCCACGTTGATTGCCCTCCCGAGCCGTCAGAACGCTGCCGGATCGCGAATCGAGACGTCCCCGACGCGCTGCGAGCAGATCGGCATACCACCGGGCACTCAGCTTGGGCGTACGGACCAAGGTCTGATAGTCGACGTGCACAATGCCGAACCGCTTGCCATAGCCGGACGCCCATTCGAAGTTGTCCATCAGGCTCCAGGCAAAGTAACCTGCGACCGGCGCGCCCAAGCGGATCGCCTCATCCACGGCCCCAATGTGCGAGGCCAGGTAATCGACACGACGAGGATCGTCGATCCGACCGTCGACCACCTCATCGTCAAAGGCCGCGCCGTTTTCAGTCACGATCAGCTTCGGACAATTCCAGTCGCGCGACAGCCGAACCAACAGTTCGGTCAGTCCGGGCGGATAGATTTCCCAGCCCATTGCCGTGACCGACGCGCCGCTGGCCTGCGCCGACCACGGGTCACCGGTGCTTGCGAAGTTTCGGGTGTAGTAGTTGACTCCGATGAAGTCGAGCGGCTGACGGATCAGCGCCGCATCACCCGACTCGATCCGCGGCGCATCGCGCCCCAGGTGGGCCAGAACATCGTCCGGATAGCGGCCCTCCAGCACGGCGTCCATGTACCAGCGATTGATCAAGCCATCATCAATACGCGCCTTCGCCTGATCGGCCGGATCGTCGGTCAGGGGATGAATGGGCGACATGTTGTAAACGATACCGACTTCGGCGCGACTGTGACTGCGAACGGCCTGACAGGCCAATCCGTGGGCGAGCAGCAAATGATGGGTGGCCTGCATGGCAACCGCCCGGCTGCGCAGGCCAGGCGCAAAGACCCCATGCTCATGGCCCAGGATCGCCACCACCCAAGGCTCATTGAGCGTGGCGATCGATACGAGCCGATCACCGAGGCGACGAGCCACGACCGCCGCATAGTCCGCAAATCGGAGCGCGGTGTCCCGCCCGTACCACCCCCCGAGCGTGGTTTGAAGATGCTGCGGCAGGTCCCAGTGATAGAGGGTTGCATACGGCGCGATACCACGCTCGAGCAGACCGTCGACCAATCGATCGTAGAAGCCCAGTCCGGACTCATTGATCGCACCCACCCCCTGGGGCTGAACACGTGGCCAGGCGATCGAAAATCGATAGGCGTCGACCCCGAGCGATGCAATCAGATCGAGATCCCCGGTCAGACGCGCCACATGATCACAGGCGACCAGGCCATCGCTCGAATCAGCGATCGCGCCCGGCTGACGGCAGAACTCATCCCAGATCGACGGGCCACGCTGATCGGCCCCTGCCGCGCCCTCGATCTGAAACGCGCTGGTTGCAACACCGAACACGAAATCGTCCGGCAGGTGACGCATGCTGGGGTGAGTAAAGTGATGACGATCCACGTTCATGACCGATCCTTGATCCTTATGTTCGTTTCGGCTTGGGTCGCACGCTCAGCCACGCACCGCACCTGCGGTCAATCCCGCGACCAGTCGCCGTGAGAAGAACGCAAACAGTACGAGCAGCGGAACCACTGCAACGGCTGAACCGGCCATCAACGCCCCCCACTCGGTATCCACCGGACTTTGCGTGGCCCGCAAAGCCAAGGGCAGCGTGTAGCGCTCGACCGACCGCATGACGACCAGAGGTCCCATGAAGTTGTTCCAGGACGCAACGAAGGTGACCAGACCCAGCGTGCCGAGCGCCGGGCCCAGCAAAGGCAGCACGACCGATACGAAAATGCGCCACTCCCCGCACCCATCCAGTCGCGCCGCCTCGATCAGTGAGGGCGGAATGCTCGCGACAATGAACTGGCGCATCAGAAAGATGCCGAACGCGCTGGCGGCCCCCGGGATGTAGAGCGCCCTCGGCTCATCCAGCCATCCCAGCGCATCAACGATCAGGAAGGTGGAGATCATGCCCAGGAACGGGGGCACCAGCATGACCCCGAGAACCAGCCGAAACATCCACCGCTTGCCGGGAAAGTCGAACAGGGCGAACGCATATCCACCCATCGAACAGAAGAGCAATGTCAGCGCCGTGTTGATCACGGCAACGTACAGGCTCCAGCCCAGATTGGTCCAGAAGGGAATACGCGAGGCGAGCAGTTCGAGGTTATCGATCAGCCGATCACCAAACCACATGGGCGGCGGCACCTGGAAGATTTCCGATCGATCATGAGAGGCATAGACGAACATCAGATAGAACGGCGCGAGCATCATCAGGCCGCCGAGCGCAACCAGTGCCCAGGCCGCCGCGCGACTCATCGCGCCCTGCGCGCCGGACTCGATCACACTGTGTTCAGCCTGCGTCGTCATGATTCACGCTCCCCCAGCCACCGTCGGAGCAACGCCGTCAACGCCGCCATCAGGACGAACAACAGCCACGACATGGCACTGGCCGCACCAAAATCTGAAAACTCGAAGGCCGATCGATACAGATAGATCGCGGTGGTCAGAACGGCCTGATCCACGCCACCGTTGCCGCCGGACAGGATGAAGGGCTCCTCGAAGAGTTGCATGCCGCCAATCACCGACAAGGTCACCGCAAAGAACATCACCGGCTTCAGCATGGGCAAGGTGATGAAGCGAAAGCGCTGCGCGGTGCTGGCCCCGTCGAGTCGGGCCGCTTCGTACAATTCGCGCGGCACGGCCTGCAGGGCCGCCAGATAGAGCAGCGTATTGAACCCAACGAATCGCCAGAACACGACCATCGAGACGGCCGGAACCAGTCGGTCGGGATCATTGATCCAGTCGATCGGGCCCTGAGGCAGGAGGGGGCCCACCAGGGGCAACTTCGACAGGCTGTCGATGACAAGATTGACCATGCCGAAATCACGCGACAGCAGCGCCGTAAACATGATGGCCACGGCCACGGTGGACGTGATGTAGGGCAGGAAGTAGATCGCAGCCAGCAGGTCACGGGTCCGTCGAGCTTGCGCGTCGATGAAGCAGGCCAGCGGTATGGCGACCAGATGCTGCGGAATACCCGACAACACTGCGAGGAGCAGCGTCGTACCCAGCGAGCTGCGGAACCAGTCGTCACCGAGGACGAAGACAAAGTTGTCCAGACCCACAAAACGCGCGCTGCCGAGACCTTGTACCGGATCCCATTCATGCACCGACATGTAGAGCGAAAAGACGATCGGGAACAGGCCGAAAACGGCAAACAACAGCAGGAATGGGGCCAGGAACACCCAAGGTGCGTGACGGGGTTGAAGCATCAGTCGGGGACCTTGCCTCATCGCGAAGCCCTCGCAACGCGCCGCTCGAGCAGGGCTTGTGCATCAGCCAACGCACTGGAGACCGCCTTGCCGCGCAGAAGCACCCGATCGAGTTCGACGTTCACGATTTCGTCGGCCAGCGGATCCAGCCGATGAACCGAGATCGGCACGATCTTGCGAGCGACGTCACGCCACAGCATGCGCGCGCGCTGCCCGCCGAAAAAAGCGAGGGGCTCGCCAAAGAAGGGATCATCATGCGCGGCCAGCAACGCCGGAAACGCATCATGACGGCGAAACGCATCGATCTGACGGACGGGGTCAAAGGCAATCAGCTTGAGCAACTCAAGCGCCTCGGCCTTTCGAGGGGAGCCTGCGGGGATCGCGAAAAAACTGCCGCCCCAGGCCGTCATCGCACCGCCGGGCAGTAGGGCCGAGCGCCACTTCCCGGTGGTGCTGGGCGCAAGCCATGTGGCCAGATGGCCGCCGAACCAGGCCCCCGTCAACTGACTCGCAATGCCACCGCGACGCAAACCTTCTGACCAGTCATTGCTCCAGGCCGGCACACGGGCGTCCAGGTCGGCCTGGCGCGCCGCCCGTGCAAGGCTGAAGGCGCGCTCAAATCGGCTCGAACGTACGACCGGGCGGCCGTCCGCATCGAAGTACAGGCCTTCGCCCGGCTGAATCCCCGAACGAATGATCGCGTCTTTCAGGTCACGGGCATGGCCCACCAGGCGCGCGCCGGTGGCGTCCCGGATGCGCCGCCCCGCGTCGACGAAGGACTCCCACGATTCGAGGAAGGTCTCAGGCGAGACCCGAGCCGTCGCGAGCAGGTCATCGCGATAGAAGGTAACGCCCGGACCAATATCGGTCGGTAAGGCGAGCAATCGACCACCGAAGCGCGCCTGACGCGCGGCATAGGGGACGATGACCCCATCCAGCAGGCCTGCACGACCAAGAAGGGGGCCCAGATCAGCAAGCGCCCCGCTTCCGGCAAACCGCGCAAGATAGCCGAACTCGACCGCCATCAGATCCGGGAGTCCTTTCCGGGTTGCCAGCGCGGCCGTAATGGCTGCATGGTGATCGCCAAAGGACCGGGAGACGATCTTGATCGGTGTTTTGGGATGCTTTGCGGTCCAGTCCGGCTCAAGCGCTTTCAGGATCCGGTCGAGCGCGGGGTAAGCTGCCACGATCAGCGGACCGGAGTCAGCCGGCTGCGCGACCGCGCGCGCGGCCATTCCAAGCGCAGGCCCTGGCGTCGCTGCGGCGCCCAAACCTGTCAGTGCGACCATCGAGGTTCGGCCCAAGGCCCGACGCCGGTCAATTTGAAAGCGCTTGCAAGCGAGTGCAAGCGCAGTACGATCGAAGTCGGCGGTGTGCATGATGGTCGGTCCGGGATCAGGCCGCCCGCCCGCCGCGGCGGGAGGACAGGGCAGACGGAGCGCGAACCGCGGCACGGGTGGATTCGCGCACAACGAGCGCGACCGCGGGTGAATCCAGTCGCGGCTCTCCCTGTTCGATCATGACCAGCAACGCCTGCGCGGACAGTTCCCCCATCCGATCGACCGGCTGGCGAACCGTAGTGAGCGGTGGGATGAAGTATGCGGACGCCGACACATCGTCGAACCCGACGACGGACACATCCTCAGGCACCTTGAGACCGCGACGATGAAGTGCAAGCTGCAGGCCGAACGCGGTCTGATCGTTGGCACAGAACACTGCCGTGAAGGGCTCGCCCAGCGACAGCAGGCGTTCACCCGCATCGAGCCCGCCCTGCTCGGTGAAGTTGCCGGAGGTGGTCAGCCGTTGTGCAAAGGCAATACCCGCATCATCGAGCGCCTTGCGGTAGCCACTGAAACGCGCGGCCGCGTCGGGATGATCGCGTGGCCCCCCGATGAATGCGATCCGCTGGTGCCCCAGTCCAATCAGATGGGCCGTTGCAAGACGCGCCCCCTCTGCGTCATCCACCGCCAGACTGAATACGCCCGGTCCGTCGACCCGACGACCGGTCACCACGACGGGCACCTGCTCCGCAAAGCCCGCGATCCGGCCCGAGTCCAGACGCCCCGCAAAAAGAATCACGCCATCGACCCGTCGCTGGATGAGTTCGCGAATGCAGCGCTCTTCGTCGTCAGAATTCCAGTGCCCACTCATGAAGATCGGCGTATAGCCGTTGTCCTGGAGGATGCGCTCGATGCCGCGCATCCCCTCACCGTAGAAGGGACTATCAATCGCCTGAGTGACGACCCCGACCGCGCGCGACCGGCCCGTCGCCAAGCCTCGCGCAAAGGCGTTGGGCTGGAACCCCATCGACTCGATCGCCTGTTCGACGGCGCGGCGCTTGGCCTCCGCCACCCGAGCCGTGCCGTTGAGCACCCGCGAGACGGTACTTTCGGAGACCCCCGACACACGCGCTACGTCTGAGATGGTGATGTGCGACATGGGCTTGGATCAGTGGTTGAATCGACTGGCCGGCCAGTCCGCCGGCATGACGATGCACAAGGCCCCAAGATCGGCGGTGCGCTCCGGATCGGTCACGGCATCGATCTGGACCCCCTCGAACAGGACGGACAGACCCGACCTCGCGGGGTGCCGAAACACACGATCCCGGAGACCGGGGAGCAAGGTTTCACGGTGAGCCCAGAAGAGTCCTCCCCCGATCACCACCCGCTCGAGGTCGAGCGTCACCACAAGATTGTAGAGGGCAGCGGACACGGCATCCAGCGCAGTATCGATCAGACGCCCGGCCCGGACATCGCCCGCCTGAGCCGCCGCGAACAAGGAGGCCGTCGAGTCACCCCAGACCCGTGCAAGGGACGCGCCGCCTGCCAAGCCCTCGATGTCTTCGACGTTGCCACATCCGCAGCGACGCCCAGCCGCGTCTACCCGCACCGGAATCGTATGGCCCGCGTGGCCGGCGTTGCCCCGTTTACCGCGCAACACCCGACCCTCCGACATCAGCGCAACACCAATACCGGTGCTCCAGGTCAGGTAGGCCGCGTCTTGAACACCGGCCAGGAGACCGAAGCGGTGTTCGGCCATCAAGGCCGCAGCGGCATCGTTCACGATCCGGACCGGCTTCTGCCAGACCTCGCAATCGGCCTCGAGCGCGACCACCGGCCAGCGGTTGGGGACCGACCGCTCAGCCGACAAGCCCCCACAGAGATTGGGTGCAAGCAACGTCAACCGGCCCGCACGGTCCTGGCCGAACGGCCCGCAGGCCGACAAACCAATCGCATCGATGTCCGACCAACGGACCCCCGCATCTTCACAGCACTGCTCGAGCAACGATCGCATCGCGTTTGCGATGTCCTCGGGCGCCCCCTCGAGGGGTACGGGCTGTCGACGCCTCGCCAGGATACCCTCCGGACTCGCGAGCACCGCTGCGATCTTGGTGCCGCCCAGATCGATGCCTGCAATCAGGGAATCGCCCGGGTCGGTCACGGCCTCCTCTCCTGGACGAGTTGACCGGATTGAGCCTTCACGACCGTTCCGTCGCTGAAGCGGACCGTGCGGGGCTGAGCGCGCTGGGGCAGGTAGGTCACGTAAGTGCGCGATCCATCCGCACGACGAAAGACCGTGTACAGACTGGTGTCAGCGGAGATACCACGATCCGGTCGTCCGAGCGCGCGCAAGGTACTCAGCCAGTGAAAGGTCCGGGTGCGGGTCTCGCCCAACTCGACCGAGCCCCGCGGGTTCCAGGCCTTGAACCCGGCCTCGGGATCGTTCAGGGCGACGAAACCGGCGATGACGTCCTGCCAGATGTCGGCGGGCGTCCCATCCGATTGCCCGCTACGGTCATAGCGCTCACGCGCATCGCGCAAACCGTCGACGAAGCGCCGCGAATACTCCGGAGAAATCGACAGGTAGGTCGAGGCCGGCGTGATCGGCAGCAAATTGATGCCCTGGATCTGACGCGGCTCCTCGGTCCACCAGGTACTGTAAGCGTACTTGCCGCCAAACACCATGCTGGCCAGGGGCTTTCCAAACTCGGGCGCAAGGATCCGGCCCTTCACATCCAGCCAGTAATCCATGATGGCGCTGGCCTCGTGGGCATAGAGGTAAATCCCCAGATCGCGAAGCGCGCGGTTCCCCGTTTCCTCGCCCCAGAGGATCAACGCTGCCCAGGC
>JBDLRB010000235.1:0-20331 GCA_039800205.1 Pseudomonadota bacterium
TCGTCGCGGGCAATGGTTTCGTAAATCGCCTGGATGACTGGTTCGGTATGCCATTGCGCGGCGCGGCGGTACCAGTGGTTGAGCCGCACCTCGCCGCAAAAATGCAGCATCAAGGTCTCGAGGGGCGGAGCCGGTTCGAACTCGAAGCGGATGGCCTGCAGTTCGGCTTCGGTCGGAGCGAGTTCAGGCCGAAAACGACGCAGATATTCGATCAGGACCAGCGCGTGCTTCTGCTCCTCGAAGAACCAGATCGACATGAACGCGGAAAAGTCGCTGTCCGCGCGGTTATCGCGCAGGAACATCTCGGTGGCCGGCAGCGCCGCCCACTCGGTGATGGCGTTCATCTTGATCGTGAGCGCCTGTTCGTCAGACAGCCGCGCCGGGTCGTACTGGTCCCAGGGGATGTCTTTGGACAGGGACCAGCGCACGGCTTCGAGCGACGCGAAGAGTTCGGGGTAGAGCATGGGCACGTCAGCGCCTGACAACGCTGTAAATGATCAATCGGAGCGGACAGTATCGCACGGCCCGTGCAGAGCCGCGGGCTCAGTGCGCGAGCCGCCGCCTCAGGAACCTCATCAACGTGCCGAGGACCGGGATCTTTTCGTACAGTTCCTCGGCCGCGTCCCAATAGTCGCGGTGCCGAACGACCTTGCCTGAGGAGTCGAACTCGAGCCAGCTCGCCCCATGGATGCGCTGCATCTGCGCGGGCTGCGCACCCTTGAATCGAAACTCGAGATCCCAGACGATACAGGCGCGCGATCCGTCCATCAGGGTCGATCGGACGACAAAGCGAGGCTCATCGACCTGGCGGAACATGGCGCCAAAGATGGCCTCGATCGCGGGCACGCCGACCACCTCGTTGAACGGATCCTTGAACGTGGCCCCCTCTGCATAGTGCTGCCCCAGTCCATTCAGAGTTGACGGGGTCAGCGTCTGGAAAAATTCGCAGAGCGCCGCGAGCGCCTGGCGCAGCATCGGCGCGCCCGGCCCATCCGGCACGGCGGTGGTCCGCGTCGACGGGTCAGCTGCGGTCGGATTCATGATTGGGCTTCATGGCGGGGATTCATGTGCGCTTACAGTCCGGTGAACGATCGAACGATACGAAAGTACAGGCGATCGGGGAGGAGCCGCAGGACGTGCATCCAGAAGGTGAACCGTTTTGGAAAATGAATCTCGAATCGCCCTCCAGCAAACCCCGTCAGCATGGCCTGCGCGGCCGTGTCCGCGTCGATCAGCCCTGGCATCCTGAACGCGTTCTGCGCAGTGAGCGGGGTCTCGACGAAGCCGGGATCCACCAACCACACACCGATCCCGGACGGGTTCAGGTCCAGGTAGAGTGACTCAGCCAGATTGATGAGCGCGGCCTTGCTGGGCCCATAGGCCAGTGCCCTGGGCAAGCCTCGGTAGCCAGCCACGCTGGACACGATGGCCAGGCCACCCCGCCCCTGGCCGACCAGAACAGGCAGGAGCGCGTCCAGCCCGTTAAAGACCGACATCAGATTGGTCTCGAGGATCGCCCGGGCCGCCTGGAGATCAAAGTCTTCGACCCGCATGGGTCGATACGTCCCGGCCAGCCAGACCACCAGGTCGATCCCGCCCCAGTCCTGCACGATACGCTCGGTGGCGTGGCGCAGGGCCGACCCATCATTGACATCCACCGGCAGGAGGAGCGCCGCCTCGCGCGCGGCCGGCTCGAATTCGCCGATCAGCCGCCCCAGGGCGTCGGCGCTTCGCGCAGACAGCGCAAGCCGAGCGCCTCGCGCAGCGAGCAGACGCGCAAAGGCCGCGCCGATTCCACTCGATGCGCCCACCAGCCAGACCCGCCGCCCCGCCCAGTTGCGAATGCATGGGTTGAGCGAGCCCTTGCGATCGCTCGCAATCGGGGAGGATGCGCCCAGCGGGGCAATCGCGGTGTGGCTCATGGTCGCTTGGTGAAGGACAAGGTCACTTCCCCCAGACGCACACCAAACTTGCTCATCACGGCGCGGTTGAGCATGACCCGGTCGTCGACCAGGAACATCCAGTCGTCGAAATCGAAGTGGTACGTCGTACCGTCAACGGGCAGCGCCAGCGTATAACGCCAGTGCAGGGCATTGCCGGCCACCACCCCTTGGGCTTCGCCAATCACGTCATCGGCGGTTCCGACATAACGGCCCGGAGCGGTTCTGCGGAGCGTCCAGACCCGGCGCTCACGCTTGCCGTCCGAATAGACGAAATCCTCTTCGAGGGTTCCGACATCGCCCTTCCAGTGGGCCTTCATGTCAACGGTGAAACGCCGCACCACTTTGCCCGATCGATCTTGGAAAATGCCCCAGGCGTCCAGGCGCCCATTGAAATAGTCGCGCAACTCGAGCTTCGGCGTCTCAGCCTGATAGACGGCGGGTTGGGGTGCGGTACAGCCTGCAAGGAACAGAACCAGCACCGCCATCACGAGAGCGCCCAATCGACGGGCCGCGTGAAGCGAAAGGTGCACGGGATCGATCATTTGATTCATTGTGTTCACAACGATTTCTCCATTCGAGACGGACGCAGACTCATCCCCGTCGTTGTGAACAACAACAGACCGGAAGCCAGCTTGAGAAGGCAAGGTAGCGCCGCGTACGCCAGGGACAGGGCCAGTGTGGGGCCGCCTGCGCCCGGCGTGTAGCCAAGCCCCTGGAGTGCGCTCAGCCCCGCGCCCGCGGCGATCGCGAGATTCAATTTCGTTGCCAGACTCCAGAGGCCGAAATACGCCCCCTCTTTCAGACCGGCCCCACCGATCGCACTGATGTGCCGGGCGAGCAAGGCCCCAGGCAAGGCGAGATCAGCGCCAAGCGCCAGACCGCTCAGCACACAGATCACGGCGAACGCAGCGGTATCGCCGGCACCCAGGGCAAACGCCCACACAAATGCAGCCATCGCGGCCAGCATGCCGACAAGCCACGCCCGCGCGAGCCCCAGACGGGCACCCGCCGCAACCCAGACCGGCATGCCGACGGCCCCCGCAATGAAATAAAGCAGTAGAAAGAAGGGTGCCTGGCCCGGCGCCTGGAGTACATCTGCCACGTAAAAGAGCACGAGCGTCGCCGGGATCGCGGTCGCTGTTCCGTTCAACATGAAGACCGCCAGAAGCCGCCGAAACCCCGGATCCGCCGCAAGCGGCGCACTGACCTGTCCGAACCAACCGGCGTGCGCGTTCGGCTGCGGCCCGGCGACGATCGTGGGGCGAGGCGCGCGACGAATCAGGGCAAGCCCGACCAGCAGTGCGACCGCAAAGAGAACCAGCAAAGCGTCCACTCGGGCAGGATCGAGCAGCAGCGCCGACATCAGCACACCCGCCAGCCCGAAGGCCTCGCGCCAGCCGGTGACCCGAACGCGGGTGGGATCATCCGAGGCGAGCGCCGCTCCCCAGGCCTGATGGGTGATGGTCACAACGGACCAGCCCAGATAGGTCAGCACGGACGCAATCGCCAGCCAGGCCGCCAGCCCGCCCGTCGAAAGACGGGGCGGATTCAGCAAGGCGGCAAACCCCAGGAACATCAAGGGCGAGGCGATCAGGATCCAGGTGGCCGGGCTGATCCGCTGGCGGGTGCGATCGAGCACCGTACCGATCAGAGGGTCCGTGACCGCATCCAGAAGACGCGCCGCGAAGAGCACGGCGCCCAGCACCGCAAGGGGCAGTCCCAGGTGTTGACCATAAAGCGCCGGCAGCAGGACAAAAAGAGGGAGCTCGAGAAGCGCAAGCGCTAATCTCAGGCCCCCGTACGAGGACAGGGACCGGGCGGTCAGCGGCGAAGGTCCAGGCAATCCGTCCATCAGGACGCGAAGCCCTTGAGCAGCGCCGCACGAAGGCCCGGCTCGCTGGTCCGCGGGTCCAGCCAGATACCGAAGAAGGCCCGCCCAAACTGCGGGTCTTCGATCGTACCGATGGGACGATCGTTGAAGTGGAATCGACTGGGGCCTCGCGGCAGATAGTGTCCGAGCAAGCGATCGCCGTCCGACACATCCGGGAACAGCTGGCGCATGGCAGTGCCCCACGCCTTGCGCTGGGCGTCCGTTCCCTGACCGATACCCGCGATTTCGTCCACGCTTCGATCGGCGATGCGATCGCCCTTCAGTGACAACGCGTAACGCAGTTCGAGAAAGCACTCGCGCTCGAAGACATCGGGGGACGCCCCCGCCGACACCCACAGACGCGCTTCGTATACCCGCAGGCCGAAAAATCGCATGAGGGCCCGACCGGCCAGGCGCGGCTCAGGCGATTGCGCGGCCACGATCTGGGGTCGGCTTTCCTGAGCCCACGCGATCGAGGGGCACGCGACCGCAGTGATCACACCCGCCGCGAGTACCGATCGACGGCTCGGCTTCATTGGGCAGGGGCCTCGAGCGTGTACTGGATCACATCGGTACTCTGATGCCGGAAGGCCGCCTCGCAGTAGGCCAGGTAGAACTCCCAGGTACGAATGAAGCGCTGGTCAAAGCCCTGCGCGCGCACCTGAGGCAGCACCGACATGAAACGCTCCCGCCAGAGCCTGAGCGTATGTGCGTAGTCCTGACCCATCTCAAAGCGATTCGCCACGCGCAGCCCCGCGCTCTGGGCCAGCGACTCGAAGCGCGAAGGACTGGGCAGCATACCCCCCGGAAATACATACTGCTGGATGAAATCGGTCCCCCTGCGGTACCGCTCGAACAGGTGATCGGCGATTACGATGGTCTGTATGACTGCCCGGCCGCCCGGCTTGAGGCACCGGCGAAGACATTCAAAGTAGGCCGGCCACCATGCTTCGCCGACCGCCTCGAACATCTCGACCGAGGCAATGCCGTCGAATCGACGGTCCTCATCACGATAGTCCTTCAACAGGATCTGGGCACGATCATGCCCGGCACGGCTCAGGCGGGACTGCGCAAACTGCAGTTGCTCACGCGACAGGGTCAAGCCCGTGACCGCGAGGCCACACTCGGAGGCCGCCTGGGCGAAGCCGCCCCAACCGCACCCGATCTCGAGTAGTTGATCGCCCGGCTGAAGGCGAAGCTGCTCGAGTAATCGAAGGTTCTTCTGGCGCTGGGCACGCTCCAGATCGCCTCCGGCCGCCGAGTTGAACAGCGCGCTCGAATACGTCATGCCGGGATCGAGCCAGAGCGAATAGAAATCGTTGCCGAGGTCGTAATGCGCCGAAATATTGCGGCGGGAACCTGAGCGGGTATTACGCCGGAACAGGTGGCGGACCCGATCGAACAACTGCCCCCACCAGGTCCCGTAGACCGCCGCTTCGATGGCCTCACGATTGGCTACGAACAAGGCGAGCACGTCGGCCAGCGCATCGCTGCTCCAGTGCGATTGGATCCAGGACTCGGCAAATCCGATATCGCCCTTGCGCAGGGCCGCGTCAAAGACCTCCCAGCTCGACACCGTGAGTTCAGCCTGCGGCTCACCGTGCCCGAATACCCGGATGGACCCATCGGGCAACTTCAGCTGGAGCCGCCCCTTTGTGATCCGCTCCAGCAGGGCGAGAACGAGTCGCGCGCTGCGCGTCGGGCCGCGACGCGCGTGCGCCGGCAAGCTTGCTGTGGTCATGGCATTCCTCGAGTCATCGGGTCAGCAGGACGGTCGGGCTTGCCCTGCAGGGGTACCCGTCGTAGCCAGAGGATCAGCGCGTGCCAGTGGATCCGCGCGATCACTGAAAAGGTGAACAAGGGATAGGTCATCAGTGCCCGCAGGCTCTGAAAGGGATCGATTGGAGCGAAGCGGCCACTGAGACTGGTGATGAGGAGCGGGCCCTGCTCATCATCGTGATCGATGCGTGCCAGCGCGCGCGTGGCGTCGGTGAAGAAGCGGAACCGGTATCGCCCCTCGACTGTACAGAAGGGTGACACATGGAAGGCCTTTCGCGCACACAGCTCGACGCCCTGCGGCAGCGGCGAGCCGTCTGGCTGGGCCAGCAGGTACACATGGCGTTCGCCGAAGGTATTGTTGACTTCGGCAACGATTGCGACCAGGGCGTCGTCGGCCCGATGGCAGAACCAGAAGCTGACCGGCTTGAAGGCATAGCCGAGAACCCTGGGGAAGGCATGAAGCCAGATCGCACCATCGGCCGCCACACCGGCGGACTCGAGCATGCCGGTCAGCCACGGACGCAGGGGTGCGCCATCGCCGTGATCGGCTGCGTTCAAACCGATCAGGGCCGCTCGGTTCAGGCCAAACAGCAGGTTGCCCGAGCGACCCTCGAGCGACTCAAGCGGCGCCCTGACGAAAAAGGCGCGATACCGGAACGCGTGCGCGCGGGGGCGGATCCTCCGATGCCGGACCTCTCCAAACGCGAAGCTCGGGGGCGCAAGGCCCCGGCCCGAGGGGTTCGCCGCCTTTGCGACCGGGTCTTCATTCATGCGGCCGCTCGCAAGCCTTCGGGGAGGGCACCGATTGCCGCCGCGACGGCCAAGCCCGATTTCAGGCCATCCTCGTGAAACCCGTACCCGGTCCAGGCCCCGGCAAACCAGAGCCCGTGGCGGCCCTGGACGGCTCCCAGGCGCTTTTGAGCGCGCCCGGCGGGCATGTCGAAGACAGGGTGTGCGTAATCGATGGTTCGAATGACCCGATCAGAACGCGGCTCGGTCAGCGGGTTGAGACTGACCAGAACCGGCGTCGAGAAGGGCAGCGGCTGCAGTCGGTTGAGCCAGTAGGTCACCGACACCGCGGGGGAACCCGCCTCGCCGTCACTGAGATAATTCCAGGCCGCCCAGGCCTTGCGCCGCGCGGGCATCAGACGCTCGTCGGTATGGAGCCACGCGCGATTGGGCTGGTACCGAACCGCCTCGAGAATGGCGCGCTGCTCAGGGTCCGGATCGCGAAGCACCGAGAGGCTTTCGTCGCTGTGGCTCGCCAGGACGATGTGGTCGAAGCTTTCCTGGCCGCCCCCCGCGCTCAGCATCAACGGACGACGCCCGCCGGGTGTCCTCCAGACGGCATCGACGCCCTGCCCCAGGCGAACATCGGACAAGCGGGCCAGAATGGTCTCGACGTAGCGGCGCGCGCCCCCTGGAACGGTCATCCAGGTGGGCCGGCCGCCGATCGCGAGCAAACCGTGGTTGTGAAAGAAGCGCACGAAGGTCCCCAGAGGGAACTGCTGCATCGTGCGCATGGGACAGGACCAGATCGCCGCAGCCATGGGCAGCAGATATTCCTCGCGAAATACCCGACTGTATCGGCCGCGATCCAGATAGTGGATCAGCGGCTCATCGAGCCGGTTTGTGTCATCCGAGGCGAGCGCCAGGCGCGTTGCCTCCCGATTGAACCGGACAATATCCCTCAGCATCAACCAGAAATCGGGCCGGAGCGCGTTGGCGGGCTGTGCGAACAGGGCTGAGAGGCTCGACCCGCACCACTCGCGCCGGTGGGGGCCGACCGACACCGAGAACGACATGTCCGACACTGCGCTCGGGATGCCCAGTTCCTGGAACAGGGCGATCAGGTTCGGATAGGTCCGATCGTTGAACACCAGAAAGCCGGTATCGACCGGATACGTGAGGCCCTCGAGTTCAACATCGACCGTGTGAGTATGCCCCCCGGGGCGGGACGATCGCTCGAACAACACCACCTCGTGCTGCGCCTGCAGGCGCAGTGCAGCCGAGAGACCCGAGATGCCGGATCCGATCACAGCGATTCGCACGATAAAGCTCCTGTTCTGTGGCTGCCACGCACCCGGGCGGGCCCACGCTTGCGTCACATGGCCACTCGCCGACCGGGACCGAAACCCAGCACGGCCGTGACTCTGCAGTCATATTATGACCAAACAGTGTCGTACACAAATCCCCTACAAAATATCGGGGGCTTGATTCCGTCCTAGTCAATATCGCGATAAGCGCGTAAACTCAAACGAACACTGAGAGGGACGCATGTTTTGTCCAGGACACCCCCACAGTCCCACCTCGGCGCATCCAAAGAGTCCGGCCCAACGGACCAGTGCGAGCAGGTACGGGACGGGTTATGAATGATCGCGCCGGTGCAACCAGCATCCAACTGAGCATTTCCGCTGTCGAACGCGACACCGGCCTTGCAAAGGATACCTTGCGCGTATGGGAACGCCGATACGGCTTTCCGAATCCCACGCGCGATGCCTATGGCGAGCGAGCCTACCCGGTCGATCAGGTCGACAAGCTCCGGGTGATCCGCCGACTAATGGATGCCGGCCACCGGCCGGGTCGGATTATTGGTCTACCCATCGAGACCCTGCAGGAACTGGCCGCTCAGGCGGCGGAGGCGCCGCGCGGTGCCGCCGAATTGCGACAAGCCGGTCAGGAAGACCTGCAACGTTACATCGAACTGACGAAGGCGCACGAAGTCGAGGGCTTGCGCCGCGCCCTGTCGCAGGCAGCGCTTCGTATGGGTCTGGCCCGCTTCGTCATGGAGGTCGCCGCGCCGCTCAACCGGATGGTGGGCGAAGCCTGGGCGCGCGGCTATTTCGAAGTCTTCGAAGAGCACCTGTACACCGAATCGATGCAGGTTGTGCTGAGAAATGCAATCAGTACGATCCCGCTCGCCTCGGCCCGTCCCCGCGTTCTGATCACGACCTTCCCCAACGAGAGCCACGGTCTGGGCTTGTTGATGGTGGAAGCGATCCTCGCACTCGAAGGCAGCCGCTGTCTGTCACTGGGCGTTCAGACACCGATCTGGGACATCGTGTTGGCGGCCACCTCACAAAACGCGGATATCGTGGCGCTGTCCTTCACGGCCAGCCTGGGCCCCAATGCCGTACTGGACGGCCTCACCGAGCTGCGGGCAAAACTCCCCCGATCGACCGAACTCTGGGCGGGGGGTCAAAGCCCCGTCCTGATGCGGCGGCCCCCAGAGGGCGTTCTGGTCATGCGCGACTTGAAGGATATTCCCGAGGCAATCAAGCGCTGGCGCAACCGGCGCGACTGACCGCCCCGGATTGCGCAGACTGAGCAGGCGCTCAGGTTCGTGCGCGGAGCGAGTCGCGCGCGATTGCGAATTCGCGGCTGAGGCGATCGACGAGTTCGGCCGTGGAAACGACGGACTTGACCGCGCCGATCCCCTGCCCGCATCCCCAGACGTCCTTCCAGGCCTTGGGCGGGCGGTTGGTGCCAAAGTTCATCTTGGAGGGGTCGCTCTCGGGAAGATTGTCCGGATCGAGTCCTGCTCGAGCGATCGAGGGCTTCAGGTAGTTGCCATGGACCCCAGTGAAGAGCGAGGTGTAGACGACGTCTTCGGCACCCGACTCGACAATCATCTGTTTGTAGGCCTCGGCGGCATGCGCTTCGTGCGTCGCAATAAAGGCCGACCCTACATAGGCGAGATCGGCCCCGACGGCCAGGGCACCGAGAATCGATGCCCCATTGGCCAGAGCCCCCGAGAGCAGTAACGGGCCATCGAACCATTCGCGGATTTCGCTGATCAGTGCGAACGGCGACTGAACCCCGGCGTGGCCGCCTGCGCCGGCCGCGACCGCGATCAGCCCATCGGCTCCTTTTTCGATGGCCTTTCTGGCGAAGCGGTTGCTGATGACATCGTGCAGCACGATCCCGCCGTAGGAATGGATGGCCTCATTGACCTCCGGCCGGGCCCCGAGCGAGGTGATCACAATCGGCACGCGGTGCCGGACGCACACCTCGAGGTCGTGCTCGACCCGGTCGTTGGAGCGATGGACGATCAGATTGACCGCAAACGGTGCGGACGGTCGATCCGGGTGCGCTCGATCGTGCGCATCAAGCGCCTCTCGGATACGCACGAGCCAGGCATCGAGCTCTTGGGCAGGACGCGCATTGAGCGAGGGAAAAGACCCGACAATCCCCGAGGTGCACTGGGCAATCACCAGATCGGGATTGGAGATGATGAACATCGGCGAGGCCACGACCGGCAGCCTCAGCCGGGACGACAAGGACAGGGGCAGGCTCATGGACGCTCCAGCTCGAAGAAAGGGGGTGGGGTCGCGGGGTAGATGGCGAGGACTGGCGAGCGCCACGGCTCACTTGCGCTCGAGCTTGCCGGCCTCTTCCTCGGAAATGACTTCGAACAGCGCAACGACCTTCTTGACGCCCCGAACCCGGCTGGCCACCCGAATCGCCGCACGGGACTCAGCTTGCGTGACGAGTCCCATGAGATGAACGACGCCCCCTTCAGTCACGACCTTGATCGAGGCTGCAGGCGTTTCCTTGGATTCGATGAGAGCGGTCTTGACGCTAGCCGTCGTCGCTGCATCGGCCGCATCGGCCGCCAGGCCGGGCTGGCCGGACAGCTGCAGCTCGTTGTGAACCACACGGACATTGTCGACCGCGCGGACCAGGCGCTCGGCACGCTTTCGCTCATCGTCATCGCCCACCTGGCCGGTGAGGAGCACACGACGGTTGTAACTGGTGACGGATACACCACCGGGGTAACGCAGCTGATCGTTGATCCGCAGCTTCGCCTTGATCTCGATACTGGTGTCTTCGGTCTGTGCCCCCAGCGTGCGGCGATCGGTCAGCGCAACGGACCCCACCACCAGACCGGTGGCCGCCAGGCCGATGCACCCCGAGGTGACCAGGGTCGCGCTCATCAATACAGCCACCGTAAGCGTCCGGGCAATGTTTTTCATGGGAATACCAGACAAAGTTGAAGAAGATTCGAGGATTTTAGCCTCAGAAAGCCCCGGGAATCCACTCAATCCTGTCGCCGTCGAGGGCACACACGTCAAACCGACAATTCGGCCAGCGATCGCCGTAGTGCTGCTGCAACCAGGACTGCGCGGCCTGGCGGACACGGCGCTGCTTCGCGGGGGTGATCGAGGCCGCAGCCCCACCGAACAGGGTGCTTGAACGCCGCCTGACCTCGACAAATACGAGGGTATCGCCCTGCGCCATGATGAGGTCGATTTCCCCAACGCGTCGCTGAGCCTGTCGATCGATCAGCCGCAGGCCCGACGCAAGGAGGTAGGCCAGCGCCTGGTCCTCGGCACGGTCGCCATCTTGCTGCGTTGGGGAGCGAACCATTTGAGCATCCAGGCTGACAGGGATTCAGACGCAAAAAATTCATCCGGAACGGTGCTCGGCCGCCGCAATGCGGCAGCCGGGCCGCATAATCGACCTCACCGTTCAGCATGAAGCGGGCGTGTCCTGCTCTGAAGGCTTTCGATGACGATACCGCCCCACACAACGCCGCCTCCCGGAAAATTATATGTGGTGTCCACGCCCATCGGGCACCTCGACGATCTCAGCATGCGGGCCGCCCAGACGCTGCGCAGCGTCGACTTCGTCGCGGCCGAAGACACCCGGGTCACGCGGACGCTGCTGACCCGCATTGGCTCATCGGCGAAGCTTCTGGCAGCGCATCAGCACAACGAGGACCAGGCCGCCGAGCGGATCATCGCGCTGTTGCGTAGCGGCGCATCGGTCGCCCTGGTCAGCGATGCCGGTACACCCGCGATCAGCGACCCAGGGACGCGGATCGTCTCGGCCACGCTCGACGCAGGGCTCTGCGTGACGCCCATTCCCGGCCCCTCAGCCGTGACCGCGATGCTGAGCGCCTGCGGACTCGCTCCGGGCGGGTTCCTGTTCGAGGGCTTTCTTCCCCAGCGTCCGGGCCCGCGCCAGCGGCGCCTGGAAACGCTCGCCCGGCTCGATCAGACGGTGGTCCTCTTCGAGGCACCCCACCGGATCGCCGCAACCTGCGAAGCAATCGTCACCGTGTTCGGTGCGCAGCGCATGATCGCGCTAGGCCGGGAACTGACCAAGCAATTCGAGGAAATTGCACGGATGCCGGCGGGCGAGTCGGCGGACTGGCTGGCAGCGCACGCCGGCCGCGCCAAAGGCGAGTATGTCGTCGTGATTGCCCGCTCGTCCAGCGAGGGGAGCGGGCCCGGGACTGACATTGAGGATTCGGCCGACGCGCCGGACGATCCGCCGCTGACTGTGGAGATCGATGTGTTGCTCAACGAACTGCTGCCCGAGCTCGGGGCGCGACGCGCCAGTCGGCTGATCGAGCGGATCGGCAAGCGACCCGGCGGCAGCCTGTATCGCAGAGCCGTCCAGAGGCAGGCGCTGGATCGACCGTCCGGCGGCGAAGACGAGGCGATCAGCGAGGCCTGACGAGGGTCTCCAGCCCGGTCAGGGCACGGATCTCGCGCGCGGCCTGCGCGGCCTGCTCGGCCTGGCTGAACGGACCCGCGACCAGTCGGTGCACCCCCGCCTCTGACCGGACCGACAGGCTCAGTCCGAGTGGGCGCAGACGGGGCTCAAGACCTCGTAACGCCGCCTCGGCGTTGTCCTGGCTGCGATACGCACCCAGCTGGACATGCGGCGTGCGCGCGGTCCAGGACACCGCCACGCTCGGAGGTGACACAGGACGGGCGGACGGCGCTGGAGAGGCGGACGGCTCGGGACGCGCAGGCGCCCGCTGCGGTTGCGGTTGCGGTTGCGGTTGCGGCTGCGCAGTCACAGCAGGCGCCGCGACCTGGGCCACAGGCTCACGAGGCTCGGGCCTGCGTGCGTTCGCCGCAGAGCGTTCATACGCCTCGACGTCTGTAATCAGCTCGACCTCGACCTCGGCTGAACCCGAGCGGGCAAAGCCCAGTCGCGCCGCCGCCGCATAGGACAGGTCGATCACTCGGCCATGCAGGAAGGGCCCGCGATCGTTGACTCTGACAACGACGGTACGACCGTTCTTGAGATTGGTCACGCGTGCATAGCTCGGCAGCGGCAGACGGGTGTGCGCCGCCGTCATGGCATACATGTCGTAGCGCTCACCGATTGAGGTGGGGCGATCGTGATACCGGCGCCCGTACCAGGTCGCCATGCCGCGCTCTCGGAAGGGCTTCAATTCGGTCATCGGCTGATAACTGCGGCCAAAGACCACATAGGGCCGATTCGCGCGGGAATGCAACGCCTCGGCACGCGGGATCGCGTCGGGCAGCGTTTCGAGTTCGCTCAATGGGCGCTCACCCGGGCCATCGTCGAGATAGTAACGACCCGAGGCCGAAGGGGCGGTGGAGCTGGCACCGGAGGCTGAGCCGGAATCGGTCTTGGGCGTGCTCGAACAGCCCGCCAGACCCATGAGCAGCGCGAGGGCCCCAATCTGCCCCCAGCGCCGGATCGGCCTCATCCAGATGTCCCGCCGTTCAAGGTCTCGCATGGGCACTCCGAATCATCGTTCGAGTATGGATTCTTCGATCGAGACGCTCGCGATAGGCGTCGAGTTGATCCAGCGAGCGAACGATGCGCGACCCATACCAGGAGCACATCTCACCATCGATCCCCAGAACCGGAACCCTTCGCGGTCGGCGCGTGGGGGATGCATCGAGCCTGCGGAGCACCTCACGGCGGTCGGCGGTTCCAAATCGACAGGGTTCGGACGAGAGAAGCACGGCGTCAATGTCGGGATCATCGAGTCGCTCCAGCGGCCACTCCGGATAGCGCGGGCCGGCGACCTCCCGGCCGAAGGTGACATTGCGCAGTCCGACCCGGGCCAGCATCCGCGCAATAAAGGTGTCCGATGCGACGGTCATCCACGGATCCTTCCAGATGTAGTACACGACCTGCCGTTCATCATACCGTTTGGCTGCCTGTCGATCGAGCACCCGGGACAGCGCTGCGGACAGCGCGGTCGCTTCGCGCTCGCAACTGAACCGCTCGCCGAACCAGGAAAAAAGTTCAAAGTGATCTTCGATCTCGATCGGATGAGTGACCACGACCTGCGGAATCGACTGCGCAAGTGCTTCGACGGTCGCCCGGTCGTTCTCATCGACATTCACGATCAGATGGGTAGGCGACTGCTCGAGAATCCGGTCGATCTTTGGGGTCTTGGTCCCCCCCACGCGCGGCACCCGCGCGAGCGCCGCCTGCGGATGAATGCAGAAGGCCGTTCGTCCCACCAGACAATCCGCCAGACCCAGATCACAAATGAGCTCGGTCAGACTGGGGACCAGACTGACGATGCGTGGCCGCCCCGCAGGGATGGAGGCGGGCTCACGCAACAGGCGAACGACCGGGTGCTCCTCCCGGTCCGGAGACGGACCGATCTGGTCAGTTCGCGCGAGGGCCACCGTCCGAGCCGTCAGCGAATCGGCCAGCCCGGTCTCAGCCGCGCTTTCTTGATAACTCGACCAGTTGATCGACGACCTTGAGGGCCGCCGCATTCGACCCGGCCATGCTGGGCGCGGTCACGAATCGCCCCGCCACTGCGAGCGATGGCACGCCGTCGATGCCATAGGCTTCAGCAAGCTGGGCACCCCGACGCGCACGGGTACGCACCGAAAACGAATCGTAGACCGCGGTGAACTGCTTGACGTCCAATCCGAGCACCTCGGCCATTTTCTGCGGAGAATCCAGTCGCTGCCGCTCGACGTGGATGGCATTGAAGACCCGGGGCGACAGCGCCTCGTCCCGCCCCATCGCAACCAGCGCATAGTGCAGTTGCTGAATCCGGGTCTCGCGAAAGCTGACATGCTCGCGCCGGAACAGCACGTCGCCCGGCAATCGCTTCTTCCAGTCGGTCAGCACGGGCTGAAGGCCGTTGCAATGCGGGCACCAGTAGGCAAAAAACTCGATGACCTCGACCTTGCCCGCTGGGGCCTCGACGGGCTGAGGGGTCTGGAGAACCCGATACTCGCGGCCCGCTTGCGGCTGCGCCTGAGTGTGCTCAGGCCAGGCCGCCCAACCGATCAGGCCGGCTGCGCCCGCCGTCCGCACAAACAGTCTGCGCTCATCGTTCATTGTTCGATCCTCCTGCATGCTCGGTATTCACGGCCACGCCTTGCGGGGCCTTCATGATCAACGCTGGCGAACCACGGTCGCCTCGATCCCGTTCTCGGCGAGGCGAAAGCGAGCCAGATTGACGTCATCCTGTTGAATGTAGGGCCCGATCCGGACCCGGTACAAGCGCTCACTGCCCACTTCGGCCGCACTGACCCGCGCCTCGAAGCCGATCAGGGCGAGCTTTGCGCGCATATTGTCGGCATCGTCCGAGGACCGAAAAGCGCCCGCCTGCAACAGATAGAGACCCCGCTCGCCCGAACTCGAGGGCGGAGCGGGCTCGCCGCCGGGCGACGGGGCCGACGGTGCGAACGACGGGGCCGGGTCGCTCGCAGACGGCGTGGCCTGAGTGGGCGCGGTGGATGCCTCCCCCGGCGGAGCAGGCGGACGCGACGCGCCGGTAATCGCCCGATTGGGGTCGGGCACGGTCGACCCGGGCTTGCTCAGTTCAGCCAGACGATCGCCACTGCGGGCAATCTTGTTGACAAAGGGCAAGGGCGCACGTGTGACGAACAGGGCGACCCCGACCGCGATCGCCAGGCCGACGAGCATGCCCACCATGAGACCCAGCATCAGGTTGCCCTGCTGCGTCCTGGAGCCTGCGAGCAAAAAGCGGGGGCGCTGCATCACATCCTTTCGGGTGCGCTCACTCCGAGAAGGCCCAGACCGTTACGCAATACCTGGCGCACGGCGAGCAACAGGGCCAGACGGTCGCGACGTACAACCGCGTCTTCGACGAGCACGCGCTCCGAATTATAGTAAGCGTGCAGATCGGCTGCGAGTTCCTTCAGATAGAAGGCCATGGCGTGAGGCGCAAGTTCATCCGCGGCTGTTTCGATGACCTCGGGAAAGGCCGCCAGACGCGCCATCAGGGCAAATTCGCGATCCGATTCCAGGCGTGCGAAGGGGCTCGCGGCCAGACGCGCGGGGTCGAGTACCTCTGACTCGACGTGTACGGAGTCGACCCCAGCGAGCCGCGCCGCCTGCTCAATCACCGAACAGATTCGGGCGTGCGCGTACTGAATGTAATAGACCGGATTGTCCTCGGTTCGAGCCAGGGCCAGGTCGACGTCAAACACGAATTCCGAATCGGCCTTGCGCGATGCAAGAAAGAAACGAACGGCATCGCGCCCCCGCTGCTCGGCGACCCCCGGGTCTTCAGAATCGGACCGAGCGCCACTCCACTCGATCAGATCGCGCAGGGTCACATAGGCGCCCGCGCGCTTGGAGATCTTGACCTCCTGGCCGCCCCGCATCACGGTCACCATCTTGTGGAGCACGTACTGTGGATAGGTGCTGGGAATGCCCAGCCCCAGCGCCTGAAGCCCCGCGCGCACCCGGGCAATCGTCCCGTGATGATCGGAGCCCTGGATGTTGACGACCCGCTCGAATCCGCGCTCCCACTTGGTGACGTGATAGGCGACATCGGGCACAAAGTAGGTGTAGCCGCCCTCGGACTTGCGCATCACGCGGTCCTTGTCGTCACCAAAACGCGTGCTGGCAAGCCACAGGGCCCCGCCCTCCTCGAAGGTCACGCCCGCCTCGACCAGCGCACGAACCGCCCGATCGACCCGGCCATCGGCATAGAGCGAGGATTCGAGGTAATAGTTGTCAAACCGAACACCAAAGGCCTTCAGATCGAAGTCCTGCTCGCGCCTGAGGTAGGCCACCGCAAAGCGTCGCTGCGCCTCGAGATCGTCCGGATCGCCCGCACCCACGGTCTCGGGCACGCGATCGGCGACCACCGTGGCACGCGCCAGGTAGGCCTGGGCAATCTCGCTGACGTAGTGGCCCCGATAGCCATCCGCCGGAAACTCGGGGTCGTCTGGCTCGAGCCCCCTCACGCGGGCCTGCACAGAGCGCGCCAGATTGTCGATCTGGGCACCCGCATCGTTGTAATAGAACTCGCGCGTGACCGACCAGCCGTTCGCCTCGAGCAGCGCCGACAAGGTATCACCCAGCGCAGCCTGACGACCGTGCCCCACGTGCAAGGGCCCGGTCGGATTGGCGGAGACGAACTCGACCATCACCCGGGCCCCCGCTCCTCGCGCATTGCGCCCAAAGCCGGCCCCCTGGGTCAGAATCCTGCGAACCACCTCGCGGCGGGTCGCTGGCGTCAGCCGCAGATTGATGAAACCCGGACCTGCAATGTCGATCGATTCAATGGCGTGCAGGCCTCGCGCATCCGCGAGACGGACCGCTTCGGCGAGCGCCTCGGCCACTTGTCTTGGCGGACGCTTGAGCGGCTTGGCCAACTGCAGCGCAAGATTGCAGGCGAGATCACCGTGCTCGGGTTGCCGGGGCCGATCCAGCGTCACCTCGAAGGCGGGCAGGCCTTCGCCGAGCGGGGCGAAAAGCTCACGGGCAGCCTCTTCGAACAAGGCCGCAAGTCGATGTTTGATGTCCTTCAGCATGGGCGCGAATTCTACCCGTGGCCCGCCGGTCGAGTGAAAACAACGGCCCTTGCAATTGGTTCGCAGTGCGACAATATGACCATCGACCCGCCCGACCCCCGGCTTGCGGGCCTCCTACCGGATCTCTTGCCATGACCGTCACCGCACTCACCACCGATCAGTTCGATGCCACCATCAGCGGCCAGGACATTGTCGTTGTCGACTTCTGGGCCCCCTGGTGCGGGCCCTGCCGCAGCTTTGCGCCCACCTTCGAAAAAGTCGCCGAGGACAACGCAGACGCGCATTTCGTCAAGGTCAACACGGACGAGGAGCAGTCGCTCGCGATGCATTTCGGCATCCGATCGATTCCGACCTTGATGATATTCCGGGAGCAGGTCATCGTCTTTCAGCAGGCCGGTGCCCTGTCCAAGGGCGCACTGGAGGATGTGCTGCGGCAGGTCCGTGAGTTGGATATGGCCGAAGTCAAGCGGGCCGCCCAAGCCCATCCCGGCAACGATGCCTCAGACGTCCGCCACTAAGACCGGCGACCGCGCCTGAGGGTCGTCTCAGGCGCCTGATCGGGCTGCGGCCCGCATCGCCTCAAACCCGTCCTCGAGATCTGCGATCAGGTCAGCCGGGTCTTCCAGACCAATGTGGACGCGGATCAAGGCACCGCCCTGCCACCGCTCGACCGTACGAGCGCCCTCCAGGCGGGCCGGCATGATCAGGCTTTCGTAACCGCCCCATGAGTACCCGATACCGAAATGGCGACGACCCTCGCACAGCGCGGCCGTCGCTGGGTTGAAGCCGCCCCCCAGGCCCCCGGTTGCCTCGGGGGTGAGCTCGAATGCGAAGAGCGCGCTCGCGCCTGAAAAATCACGCTGCCACAGGGCATGCTGAGGATGTGAAGGCAAGGCGGGGTGCAAGACCCGGGCCACCTCGGGGCGGGATTCCAGCCAGCGGGCCACCGCAAGGCCACTGTCCTGATGACGCCGCATTCTGACCTCGGCCGTCCGCAGGCCACGCAGGATCAGGAACGCATCGTCCCCCCCAACGCACAAGCCCAATTGCCGGACCGTTGTCCAGAGCTGCGGCCAGAGCGCCTCGCGCACCACGACCGCGCCCATCAGTACATCCGAGTGCCCGCTCCAGTACTTGGTCAGCGGCAAGACCGACGCATCGACACCCCAGTCGAAGGGCCGGGAAAAGACCGGTGACGCCCAGGCATTGTCGATCGCCGTGAGGATGCCGCGGGCACGGGCCAGTGCACAGATCGCGGGCACATCCTGAAGCTCGAAGGTGTAACTGCCGGGGCTCTCGAGGTAGATCAGCCGGGTGTTGGGTCGGATAAGGGCTTCGATGGCCGGGCCCAGCGTGGGGCTGTAGTACTCCACCTGGACACCCAGACCGGTCAGCATCCCGTCACAGAAGGCCCGAGTGGGGCCGTAGACCGAATCCGGCATCAGCAGATGGTCGCCCGGGCGCACCCACGCGAGCAGCAGGGTCGTGATCGCCGACAAACCGGACGGCATCAGCGCCGCGCGACACGCGTGACCCGCACCCTCGATGTCGGCCAGCGCATCCATCAGCGCAAGCGTCGTGGGGGTACCCGCCGTACCGTAGGTGGTGGCACCCCGCTCGCCCTGGCCCACAGCCTCGCCCTGCGCACGCGCCTGATCGAGCGTGGGCATCAGGACCGTCGATGCGCGATAGACCGGAAGATTGGCCGTGTGGACGGGGGGATCGAATTCGCGCCCCGCAACAATCAGTTGTGAAGACGGGCGGACTGGGCTCACGGCAGGCCTCGTGAGGATGCTGGGGGTTGCACGGTAGGACATATGGCGCGCCCGGCGCGGATCGAACGCGCGACCCCTGGCTTCGGAGGCCAGTACTCTATCCACTGAGCTACGGGCGCCATGATGCAAAACTGCTGCAAGCCGGCAAGAATACCTGCTTTCGCCGGCGACGTCACGGCGGGCCGATCGCGTCGGGCCACTGAACGTTGACCTGCGAGCCCAGCTCACGCAGCCGAATCGCGATCGGCTCGGCGATTTCGATGCCCTTGTCAGCCGCCTCCCGCTCGGCCGCCGCAGCACGCCGCCCCGGCAGGCGCGCGACCTCGCCCGCATTCAGTAGAAAATCCCCGACCCAATCGTTGACGAGGGCATCAAACGTCGCCTTGCCATTGACGAAATCAGGATTGATCAGGAGGAAAAACGCCGAACCTCCGCCTACCGCACCCGCCCCGCGAACCTGTTCGCGCATGGCGCCACGATCATCCAGCGCACACGAGAGGCTCCCGGCGAGGATTTCGCCAAGCATCGCAATTCCCAGCCCCTTGTAGCCGCCCGCTGGCAAAAGCATGCCGTCCGCAGCCGCTGCCGCATCGGTCGTGGGATGACCCTCCGAATCAAGGGCCCAGCCTTCAGGAATGGCCTCTCCGCGTTGCGCCGCAAGCAAAACATGTCCTCTGGCGGCCACACTGCACGCCATATCGAAGACGATGGGTACAGAATCCGCTACAGGCGACGCAAAGGCAATGGGACTGTGCCCGATCAGGGGCCCCGTGCTGCCTGGTAAGGCAAGAAGAGGCGGCGTACGCTGTATTGCAAGCGCGAAGCAACCCGCCTCCGCAGCAAGCAGTGGCAACAAGCCCACCGCGCCGAGGTGCCCGAGATTTCGGGCAAAACACAAGACTGCGGGCTGAGACCGAACGACAGTCAGGCACTCCCGAATCGCACAGAGCCCCGCCCATTGCCCCATTGCGCCATCAGCATCCATCCTCAAGATTGCATCGACCCGCTCGAATCGGGGATGGGGCTTGGGGTTGTATTCGCCTGATCGAAGCTTTGTGACGTAGGTCGGCATTCGGCTGACGCCATGCGTGCCATGACCTCGCGCTTCCGTGCGTACGATCAGCGCAGAAATCTCACATGCTTCGTTTGGGGAAACATCGCTTTCCTCGAGCACACGCTGCACCCAATACCGCAGGTCGTGAAGTCGGTAGCGCGAGGGGGCGGGCAGGTTCAGAGGGTGACCTCCATCGCCTGATGCCGGAGGAACGCAACATCGACTCTCGAGATCGAGATCTCGAGATCGCCGAGCCGTTCAGCACAAGTCAACCGGCCCCCTGCAACGGCCAATAGCGCTGCTCTCACGTGCTCGGCTGCTTCGTCGAGATCACAGTCGCCACGAACAATCCCCGCGACGTCCACGTCAA
>JBDLRB010000236.1:0-3149 GCA_039800205.1 Pseudomonadota bacterium
GGCCGCGATGCGGTCTCGGCGGGCGATGAAGTCAAGGCCCGGCCGGACTTTGTTGTGGCCTACGATTTCCCGGGCTACACCGATGTGATCTTCAAGCAGATGCAGGACGAGTTCGGGATCGAGCGGGTGCCCGATCCCGAGCGTTATGTGCTGTTCATTGACCATATGGTGCCGGCGGTGACGCCGCAGGAAGAGGACTTGCACCAGAACACCCGGGACTGGGGGGCAGCCAACGGCGTACCGGTTCACGAGCGCAAGGGCATCGGTCATCAGGTGGCCTCCGAACTGGGCTATGCGACGCCAGGTGCGCTGGTGGTCCATTTCGATGGCCACATTTCACAACTCGGGACCTTCGGCACGCTTGCCCTTGGCGTTCGGCGGCACCTGCTCGAAGCCTTCGTCAAGGACAGCATCCTCATCAAGGTGCCCGCCACCACCCGGGTGGATCTGGTCGGTACGTTGCAGCCGGGGGTCATGGCGCGCGATGTCTTTCATCACATCGTTCGCGTTCTGGGGCCTTCAAGCTGCCGGTTTCAGGTGCTGGAATTGGGCGGCTCGGCGCTGGCGAACATGAGCATTGATGCGCGTCAGACAATCACTTGTCTGGCGATGTTCACCGGCGCAATCACTGCAATCATCAACCCGGACGAGGTCACGCTCCCGTATGCGCGCGAGCGCGCCCGGCTGTCGATCGAGCCGCTGTATTCCGACCCGGATGCCCGCTATGCCGCGCGGCACACGATCGATCTCTCGTCGCTCGAGCCGGTGGTGGTCGTGCCGCCCAGTCCGGCCAACACCCGTGATCTGTCCGAGTGCCTGGGCACCGAAGTCCAGGTCGGTTACCTGGGGTCATGCGCGTCGGGACGGATCGAAGATCTGCGTGCAGCCGCACAGGTCCTCCGGGGGCGCAGTATCCGCCCCGGCTTCCAGCTTCACGTCGTTCCAACCAGCCAGGAGATCATGCGTCAGGCGGCCGAGGAAGGGCTGCTGACCGACCTGATTGCCGCAGGGGCCTTCGTCACATCGCCGTCCTGTGACTACTGTTTTGGGCGCCTGGGGGTGATGACGGCCGGCCAGCGAGCGGTGTCGACCGGAACCCTGAACGTTCGTGGACGGATGGGGAGTCCCGATTCCGAGATCTTCATTGTCAATGCGGCGGCTGTTGCGGCGGCTGCGATCGAGGGGCGCATCGCCGATCCCCGCAAGTACCTGTGAGGGCGCCACTATGGCTCTGAACAATCTGCGTGGCCGGGTTGCCTTCATCTTCACCGAGCGCGATTTCGATGTCGACCAGATCGTCGGTGTCAAGAACATCAAGCTGCGCGATCCCGCCGAGCTGGCTGCAGTGGCCATGCAGACCTACGACCCCGCGTTCGCCCAACAGGTGCGCACAGGCGATCTGCTGGTGGGCGCGGACAACTTCGGCTACGGGCACCCCCACTATCCGCCGATGATCGCCATGCGCCATCTGGGGATCGCCGGCGTCATCGCGGAGAGCTTTTCGCCGGGCTACTGGCGGGGCGAGATCGCGATGGGCTTCCCGCAGGTGGCCTGTCCCGGCATTCTTGATTTTGTTCAGCGCTGGGATGAGATCGAGGTCGACTGGGCGGGTGCCCGAATCATCAATCACACACGCGGGGGCGAGATCGCCCTCGAGCCTCTGTCAGAGGCGGATCGCCAGATGCTCGAGTCCGGCGGCATCGTCGGCTATCTGCACGCCCGCGACCAGGCCGAGTCCTCCGCATCCTGAACCCCCCTCATGCCTGCATCGGCCATCGGCCGGTGCCCCTTTGGAGTCAATCGATGAATGATCGTTCTGTGTGGGCTCAGTCGATTCGCGCGGGCCAGACCGTCTGGGCGGCCGGAGTCTGGGATGCGCTCTCGGCCAAACTGGCTGAGGGTGCGGGGTTTCCGGCCCTCATGACCTCGGGCTTCGCGGTGTCGGCTTCGCTTCTGGGCCAGCCGGATGTTGAGGTCTATACGATGACCGAAAACCTCGGCGTCGTCCGCAATGTGGTGAATGCAGTGTCCGTGCCGGTCATCGCGGACACCGACACGGGTTACGGTAACGCCATCAACGTGATGCGCACCGTGCGTGAGTTTGAGCGGGCGGGCGCGGCCGCCCTGATTTTTGAAGATCAGGAGGTGCCGAAGCGCTGCCCGGCAGCGGCCGATCGGATTGAGATCCTGCCGCTGATCGAGAGCGCAGCCAAGATCCGTGCGGCGGTCGAGGCACGACGTGATCCTAACCTGATCCTGATCGCACGCACCGACGCGACGACCGAGGACGAGGCCATCGAGCGGGCCATTGCCTATGCGAAGGCCGGCGCCGATCTGATTCAGCCGATCAGTCGCTGCTTCACGTCCATCGATGGTCTGAGGCGCCTGCGGGCCGCTTGCGGTAAACCTCTGTCGCTCCAGATTCTCGGCTGGCTCGAGACCGATCTCGAACGTGCCGAGATTGAAGAGGTGGCCGGGCTCGCCGTTTTCCCGCTCACGGGCCTGTTCACCGCGACGCAGGCGCTGCGGCAAAACTTTGAGGCGCTTTGGCAGCGGCGCACCACGCGGGGTGGCCTACCGGTCGCCATGACCGACATGAAGCAGTTCAAGTCATTCATTGGCTTTGCCGAGGTCGAGTCGCTGCAGGCGAAGTTTCTGCTGGGGGACACAGTCAACAAGGCCTGAGTAGGAGGAACCCCCGGCGGACGGCGGTTCCTGTAACAATCGCGCGGGTAGAATTGAGGCACAAATATGAGCCTCTCCGAAATACCCACCCTTGTGGCGTCGCTGGGTCAGCCCGTCCTCCTGGCCGCTGACTCGGTGCGTGCGCGCCTGGCCGGCGGCTTGGCCAGCGGAATCGTCGTCTATACCGCGCGACTGGATAATGGCGAGGCCTTGCCTGCGGGCTGGTCGATCGATGCTGCCACCGGGACGCTGACCGGGCGGGCGCTGGCCGATTCGCTGGGTGCGCAAACGGTCCGCATCACTGCGACCGATGCGACCGGACAGGCCGTATCGGCGCTCTGGACGATCAACACCACCGCGCCCCCGGGCGTCTATCTGGCCTCGTCCTGGGTGCTGATCAGCGATTACGGCGCTTCAGGCGCCTCGGCAACACCCGGTGATCCGGCGTTCCGCCCCGCGGCGGG